>NZ_CP061312.1:1200000-1500000 GCF_018688155.1 Polynucleobacter sp. AP-Sving-400A-A2 | reverse complement strand
AGCTACTGGAGTAGATGCTGGAGCAGCATTCTCTGTGCGATTACTTTGACGTGGTGCACGTTGCTCTCTTGGTTCTCTAGGCGCACGCGGTGCACGCTCTTTCACTTCGTTAGAAGCTACAGGCGCAGTCGTATGTCCAAAGCTTTGGGCAAGGTTCTGAATCGGCATTGAAGCAGACGCTCCCGCCATACCTACTGGAGGACCCGAGAATGAAGTTGCTACTGCAACAACTGAAGCAATTGCTGCATCGCCATTGGACTCAGTGCGCTCGCCACGTTGACCACGACCACGACCACGACGGTTGCGGCCACGACCACGACGCTCCTCGCCATCTGCGTTAGGAGTGATGTCAGTTCCAGGAGCAGCTTCCGTAGCTGGAGTTACCGCAGCTTGATTTTCTGGCTTTGCATTTTGATTGTTCTGGTTGCGATTACCGTTATTTCCGTTACGGTTACGACCGTCTTGACGGCCTCTACCTGAGCCTGCCTCGCGTGGCGCATTTGCACCTTCAGTGCTTGCTGCACCTTCGGCTGGACGCTCAGCGCGATCGTTACGCTCACCACGACGACCACGATTGCGATTGCGATCGCCATTACGGTTGTTTGGATTGCGACCACGTGGTGCGCTAGGAGTAGGCTGCGCTTCTGATTTAGGCGCTGATGAGAATAGACCCTTAATGAATCCGAAGAATCCACCAGTGCTAGCAGTTTCTGCAGCCGCCTTTTCAGTGCGTGCAGGACGTGGCTGACTTACTGGAGCTGGTGCATTTGGCGTAATACCTTTGACAGCAGCTTCAGGGCGAACTTTAACGTCAGCATCTTTACGGCTTACAGCTGTATCCGTTTCAAGTTCACGCGCAGCTTCTTCAGCCATCACGTAACTGGCCTTTTGATCGTCAAGACGTGGATCATCGTGACGTAAACGCTCAAGCTTGTAATGTGGTGTTTCTAAATGCTTATTCGGAATCATCAAGACGTTCACTTTAAAACGTGACTCAATCTTGATGACTTCAGCACGCTTCTCATTCAGCAAGAATGCAGCCACTTCGACTGGAACTTGCGTATGAATGGCGGCAGTGTTTTCTTTCATTGCTTCTTCTTGGATGATGCGCAAGACTTGCAAAGCAGAAGATTCGGTATCGCGGATATGGCCTGTGCCGTTACAACGTGGGCAGGTTACATGGCTACCCTCAGAGAGTGCGGGGCGTAAACGCTGGCGTGACATCTCCATCAAACCAAACTTGGAGATCTTGCCCATCTGAACGCGGGCACGGTCATGACGCAAAGCATCGCGAAGACGATTCTCAACATCTTTCTGCGCCTTGCTAGATTCCATATCAATGAAGTCGATCACGATCAAACCACCCAGGTCACGTAAACGCGCTTGACGGGCGATTTCATCGGCAGCTTCTAAGTTGGTGCGAGTAGCGGTCTCTTCAATGTCAGAGCCGCGGGTTGCACGTGCAGAGTTGACGTCAACTGAAACCAGAGCTTCGGTATGGTCAATCACAATCGCGCCGCCCGAGGGCAATGGCACGGTACGTGAGTATGCAGTTTCAATTTGGTGCTCAATTTGGAAGCGGGAGAACAATGGAACATCGTCCTGGTAACGCTTCACTCTTGGCAGGTTATCTGGCATCACTACTGACATAAATGCCGCAGCTTGTTCGTAGATGTCATCGGTATCGATGAGGATCTCACCAATATCTGGCTGGAAATAATCACGAATCGCACGAATCACTAAGCTCGATTCGAGATAGATCAATAGTGGTGCTGAATTGCCTTTAGCGGCTTCGTCAATCGCTGTCCATAACTGCATGAGATAACTTAAATCCCATTGCAATTCAGTAGCATCGCGGCCAATACCTGCGGTACGAGCAATGATGCTCATGCCATCCGGTACTTCTAATTGAGACATCGCCTCACGGAGTTCTTGACGGTCTTCGCCTTCAATACGACGAGAAACACCGCCTCCACGTGGGTTGTTTGGCATCAATACCAAATAGCGACCTGCCAAGGAGACGAAAGAGGTCAGGGCAGCACCTTTTTGGCCACGCTCTTCTTTTTCTACTTGAACAATAATTTCTTGGCCTTCGCGTAAGGCATCTTTAATAGAGGCATTACGGACATCAATACCTTCTTTAAAGTAGGTGCGGGCCACTTCTTTAAATGGCAGGAAGCCATGGCGTTCTTCGCCGTAATTTACAAAGCAAGCTTCGAGCGAAGGCTCAATGCGAGTAATAACACCTTTGTAAATATTGCCTTTACGTTGTTCACGACCGGCAGCTTCGATATCGATATCGATGAGTTTTTGACCATCGACGATGGCAACTCGCAACTCTTCTTGTTGAGTTGCATTAAATAACATGCGTTTCATAACACTCTCCTATTGGGAGTGCGTCGTTGCGCGCTGCGTTAGGGACAAGTTAGGTACCGCTTGGGGCATAGCCCATTGGCGGCTTTGTAGTGTGGATCAAACAAATCCAGGCATTTACTGCCTGGTACACCAGGTTTAACGTTGTTTAACCGGTGCCACACTTGACGATCGCCGCAGAGACCTCCTTTAGGTCATCAATGCAGGCGCGCGCCTGAAAACTGTCTTCTAATCGCGGGTCGCGGCATACGGCACACCAACCCTGCGCCTCATTACAACGGGGGAGGGGCAACCCCGGGAGTCTATTAAGGGCGACTCCAAGCTCCACGATCTAAACCTGAATCAGGTCTGTCTCGGGCCAATAAATTGGCTAGAGCGTTGATTATACGGCACAAGTTGAAGGACAATGGGGTATCGTTAAGTCCCTTGTCGACCCCCGTCGGGGTGGCAAGAGAGATAAATCATGAAATCCGAACCTATTTCCAAGCCCTTACAGGTCAAAACCAGTGCCCCAGCCGCTGTTCATCTTCAGACTATTGGTCCAGAAGAGGCTGGCCAGCGCCTAGATAACTATCTACTACGTTGGGCAAAAGGGGTTCCCAAAAGCCACGTTTATCGGATTATTCGCTCCGGCGAGGTGCGGGTGAATAAGAAAAGGGCTGAGCCGACTACGCGCTTAATTGAGGGGGATGTCATCAGAGTCCCGCCAGTTCGTCTTGCTGAGCCTGCCCAAATGGCGGCCGTCAATACCGCTCAAACAAAGTCCCGGGCGCAGGGGTATTCCGACAAAATGCCCATTTTGTTCGAGGATGAAGCTCTATTAATAGTAAATAAACCAGCAGGTTTGGCAGTTCATGGAGGTTCAGGAATCGCCCTGGGCGTGATTGAGACCCTGCGCATTACCCGCCCCGAACTCAAATTCTTGGAATTGGTTCACCGTTTGGACCGAGATACATCAGGCGTACTGCTTCTGGCTAAAAAGCGGAGCGCTTTGGTGGAACTGCATCGTCAAATTCGCGAAAGGCAAACAGATAAACGTTATTACTTGCTGGCCCATGGGGAAATTGCTCAGGGCGCAGGCACGATGCAGCTTAAGTTTGCATTACATAAATACCTATTAGCCAATGGCGAGCGTCGCGTTCGTGTTGACCCAGATGGTCTGCCAAGTCATACCGCATTGCGCGTCACTAAAGTAATGAAACGTGGAGAGGTGGCAATCACCCTAGCCGAGGCTCAACTGAAAACCGGACGCACTCACCAGATTCGAGTCCACTTACAAAAACTAGGCCACTCGATTTTGGGTGACGATAAATATGGCTTTGAAGATCAAGACAAGATTGTGAAGTCCAAGCGCCTATATTTGCACGCCCACTTAGCAGGCTTTACTCATCCACGTACTGGCGAGAAAATGCGTATCGAATCACCACTACCCACTGAATTTACCGCGATGATAAAAACTTTTGAAGTGCCTAACAATGTCTGAAGAGCAAAAGCCCGATAGACGTTACGACCTGATCGTCTGGGATTGGGATGGAACCATCATGGATTCCACGCCGACAATCGTCGACTGTATTCAGCAAGCTTGCCGTGATTTAGGTTTCAAAGAGCCCGATGACACTTTGGCTAGTTCGGTCATTGGTTTGGGTATTCAGGATTCACTCAGAAGAGCGGTGCCTTGGATTGAGCCAGCGCATTTCCCTAATTTAACGGAGCGCTTTCGATTTCACTATCTGGCTAAAGATCACGAACTCGATTTATTTCCAGGTATTCGTGAATTACTCCAAAGCCTACGCGAGGATGGTTATCTATTAGGTGTTGCCACTGGAAAGTCTCGCGTTGGACTGGATCGATCTTTAAAACATCATCAGCTAGAGCAGATGTTTCATGAGACCCGTACTGCGGATGAATCTTTCTCGAAGCCCCATCCCGGAATGCTCTTAGAGCTCTCGGATGTGATGCAAGTACCCATGCGCCGTATGCTGATGATTGGTGATACCACCCATGATTTAGATATGGCAGCTAATGCAGGAGTTGATGCGGTGGCGGTTACGTATGGCGCGCATCCTCCGAGTACTTTAAAAGAAGCACCATCACTGATGCATGTGGATGATGTCGCGCAGTTGGCAACTTGGCTCAGTCAGAATCTCACTGTTAAAAACTAGTTAGTAAAAAGGATTAAAAAGATGGATCAAAATCAATCTGAGAATGCGAATCAAAATTGGGAGCGTCAAGCCCTTGAGCATTTATTGCTAGAGAATTTAAAAGAGACTCGCAAGGCGCGTCGCTGGAAAGCAGTGTTTCGTATCCTCACCCTTCTGGTCTTTGTCGGCGTAATACTGGCGGTATTTGATTTTCATCTGCCAGGGCGCGGTATGGGTACGGAAAAACATACCGCCTTAGTCACGCTGGAAGGGGAGATTTCTTCGAGTTCGATGGCTAATGCATTAGATATCAACTCATCACTGACTGCCGCTTTTGAAAATGATAATAGTGCAGGGGTAGTCTTGCGTATCAATAGTCCAGGCGGTTCTCCAGTTCAGGCTGGCATGATGAATGATGAGATTCATCGCTTACGCAAACTCTATCCAGGTAAGCCGTTTTATGTCGTAGTGGAGGATATCTGTGCTTCAGGCGGTTACTACGTAGCTGTTGCAGGCGACCAAATTTTGGTGGACAAGGCGAGCTTAGTTGGATCTATTGGCGTGATCATGGAAGGCTTTGGTTTTACTGGCCTGATGGATAAGTTGGGCGTGACTCGTCGCATGATCACGGCTGGCTCCAATAAGGGCATGATGGATCCATTCTCCAAAGAAAATCCACAGCAAGTAGAAATGATTAAAACGATGATTGATGAGATTCATCAACAATTTATTGCGGTAGTCAAAGCAGGTCGTGGCGATCGTCTAAAAGAAACCCCGGAGATGTTTTCGGGCCGCGTTTGGAATGGCGAGCAAGCAATCAAAATTGGTTTAGTGGATGGTTATGGAACGGTAGAGACCGTGGCACGCGATGTCTTCAAGGCGCCAGATATTCTGGACTACACCATGAAAGAGAATTTTGCTGAGCGTGTTGCTAAACGTTTCGGCGCTGAAGTTGGCGCTGCAGCAGGTAAGGCTTTAATTAAGACCCCTGATCTAAAGTAAAAACGATAGATTAATTAGGTAACAAAAGCACCTAGGCCAGCAATAGAAATACTGCTGGCCTATTTTGTAATGAAGCGCAGGCAGCCTCATTTGGAAAGCGCTTGCGCCAATCTGCAATTGATAGCGTAGTGATCATCTCAGTTGGCAAGCTCAGATCCATTCCCATGCAAAGCATGGATTGCGGTGACAGCGTATTCAGGCATGCCATCAGCATCGCAGTATTGCGATACGGTGTCTCAATCCAAATTTGAGTCTGATGTAATTTTCTAGATTCCACTTCCAACTGTTTCAGTCGCGCAGTGCGATCTTGAGCATCATGTGGAACATAACCCTGAAACGTAAAGCGTTGACCATTTAAACCACTGGCCATCAGGCCCAGCAGAATAGAGCTTGGGCCGACCAAAGGCTTCACTTTGGCACCCAGCTTATGCGCTGCCAGTACGAGTTCTGCACCAGGATCCGCCACCCCCGGAACGCCAGCCTCTGACATAAGCCCCATGTCTTTGCCGGCAATGAGGGGCTGGAGTAAATCCATCGGTTTAACAGCGTCACCATACTTAGCATTGCGTGCAACGCCACGCCACTCACTCATCTGCATTTCTTGAATAGTGCAAGCTAAGGGTGAAACGCTATCGACTGCTTTTAAAAAAGCACGGGCAGTTTTTGCATCCTCCACAATCCAGTGGGTGAGCTTGGCAGTGTGGGAAATAGTTTCGCTTGGTAAAACCCAAGGCAATTGCTCCACGCGAGCATCATCACCCAAAGTATTGGGAATTAAAAAGAGGGTGCCTAGTGTTGAACTCATTATTTTTTACCTGGAATAACAAAGCCCGCTTCACGCAATAAGCTACTCAGTGCGATCAATGGCAAGCCAATTAATGCAGTGGGATCATCGCTTTTGATGGACTCCAAGAGTGAGATTCCGAGGCCTTCAGACTTGGCGCTACCAGCACAGTCGTAGGGCTCTTCGGCATGGAGGTATGCCTCTAGAGCATCATCCGATAGTTTTCGAAAGGTCACTTCCGTAGGAATATTGATTGTTGTTTCGACATCGCCATGCATCAGACAGAGCGCCGTTTGAAAAGTCACAGTAGCACCGCGCATGAGTTGTAGTTGCGCCATAGCGCGCTCAAAGTTTCCTGGTTTACCAATAGCAGCTCCACACAGATCGGCTACTTGATCCGAGCCAATGACCCATGCCTCGGGGTGATCTTTCGCAACTGCCGCAGCTTTCGCCTTGGCTAAGCGCAAGGCTAAATTTACAGTGTCTTCTCCTGGGAGGGGGGTTTCATCCACCTGGGGAGAGATGACATCAAAGGGAATACGCAGGCGCTCTAAGAGCTCCCGACGGTAGACCGAGGTGGATGCCAGAATTAGTTTTTTTGCAGAATTACTCATCGCTACTCGTACTTTCGCTAAAGCCTTCATTTAGACTGATGTCATGAATCGTAATCAAGTTTTACCTCAAGTTGAGCTATCCGCCGATCCCAAGGCTTTGAGTCGGATCGACTTTTGCGCCCCTCAGTCCTATAAAGGGACAGGATTTTTAGAGATTTCAGCCCTGCCTAGGCTGACTGAAGAGGCCTCTAGTATTGAGCAGGGCGATGGCTTTCATTGGGAATTAAAGACCCATTTTGCAGATTCTCCTGGTTCTGAGCCCCGGCAAATTCTGAAATTGGCTGTAAAAGGCCGTATTCACCTAGTTTGTCAGAGCTGTTTGCAGGATTGCGGACTGGATTTGGTTCAAGAGAGTCGATTTGTCATGGTGGCCACCGAGGAGGAAGCTGACGCCTTTCCTATGGAGGATGATCAACAAGAGCCTTTGGTAGCAAGCCAGCACTTTGACCTTCTAGGGCTAATTGAGGATGAAATCCTCCTTTCCATGCCCTTAATTCCAAAGCATCCAGAGGGTGCTTGCCAGCCCCATACCTCGTCATTTGGCGAGGTTGGCGAAGCTTTGGATGCCTCCGACAAGCCTCAGAACCCCTTTAACATATTGAAAAATATGAAGAAAAATTGATTTGATCCCATTTATTGGGAGCGGTATTCCAAATCCGTTTTATCAACAAATCAGGCATTTATCTCAATTTACATGCTAGAATGTCGCCTTGCTTAGGAGTTCAATATGGCCGTCCAACAGAATAAAAAATCACCATCCAAACGTGGCATGCACCGTGCGCACGACTTTTTGACCGCACCTGCTACGGCTGTTGAAGCCACAACTGGTGAGGCTCATTTGCGCCACCACATTTCACCAAACGGCTACTACCGTGGCCGTAAAGTTGTTAAAACAAAAAACGACTAGTTCTTTAGTCTAAAAGATAGAAGCGGCTCCAATAAAAGCCGCTTTTTTCTTTAAAAAAACCACTTGCAGCAATACCTGATTTTATGAGCGTCACACTTGCTATCGATGCCATGGGCGGAGATCACGGGATAGTCGTTACTGTTCCCGCTTGTTGTGATTTTCTCGAAAAACATACTGATGTAAAGATTGTTTTAGTTGGCAATTCGGAGGCACTCGAGCAAGCCTTGAGTCAATTTCCCAAAGCGCTGGTGGAACGCATCCAAATCATTTCTGCTAGTGAAGTCGTCCTGATGGATGACCCCATTGAGGTGGCATTGCGTCGTAAAAAAGATTCTTCCATGCGGGTTGCCATCGAGCAGGTTAAAGATGGTCTGGCTGACGCGATCATTTCCTCTGGTAATACTGGCGCCTTGATGGCCATATCCCGCTATATCCTCAAAACGCTGGACGGTGTGGACCGTCCTGCAATTGCTACTGCGATCCCGAATGAAAAAGGGCGCGGTACTACGATGTTGGATCTTGGTGCTAACGCAGACTGCGAGCCTATGCATTTGGTGCAATTTGCACAAATGGCTAACGTGATGGTTCAAGTTGTCGACGGCAAACAAAATCCCTCCATCGGTCTTTTGAATATTGGTGAGGAAGTCATTAAAGGTAATGAAGTAGTGAAGCAGACGAGTGAGTTGCTACGCCAAACAAACCTCAACTTTTATGGCAACGTAGAAGGTAATGACATTTTTAAAGGCACTACGGATATCGTGGTGTGCGATGGTTTTGTGGGTAACGTTGTCCTGAAGGCCAGTGAAGGCTTGGCAAAGATGATGAGTGGTCTAATTAAACAAGAATTTAATCGCTCATGGCTGACTAAACTCATGGCGATCTGTGCCATGGTGCCCTTATTACGTGTTCGCAAGCGTGTGGATCATCGCCGCTATAACGGGGCGGTATTATTGGGTTTACGTGGTTGCGTGATTAAGAGCCACGGTTCAGCGGATCGTTTTGCATTTAGTTTTGCGCTTGAGCGCGCATATGAAGCAGCAAAAAATCGCATGGTAGAGCGGATCGCTCAAGCTTTTGCGGCGGAGACAAAGCAATCATGAGTACTTATTCACGAATAGCCGGAACTGGAAGTTATCTTCCGGAACAGCGTTTGAGCAATCAAGACTTAGTTGAGCGTTTAGCGAAGATTGGTCTTGAAACTAGCGATGAATGGATTGTGACTAGAAGTGGAATTTCTGCTCGTCACTTTGCTGCAGAAAACCAACTCACGAGTGACCTAGCAGTCAAGGCAGCCCAAGCGGCATTAGAGGCGGCTGGCTGTACTTCTGAAGATCTTGATTTAATTATTTTGGCGACATCGACACCAGATCATTTGGGCGGTTTCCCCAGTACGGCTTGTGTAGTGCAAGACAAGTTGGGCGCTCATACCAATTGCGCAGCATTCGATGTCCAGGCAGTCTGTGCAGGCTTTACTTATGCTCTCGCAATTGCGGATGCATTTATTCGTACGGGCACTTACAAAAAAGTATTAGTTCTCGGCGCAGAAACTTTCTCCCGCATTTTGGATTTTCAGGATCGCACCACTTCTGTTTTATTTGGCGATGGTGCTGGCGCAGTTGTATTAGAAGCTTCTACCGAGCCAGGCATTTTGGCTACGGCCTTGCATGCGGATGGCAGTCAACGCGATATCCTGTGTGTGCCAGGGCGCGCTAAGCAGGGTGGTGTAGAGGGAACCGCTTACTTAACCATGGATGGCCCTGCAGTGTTTAAGTTGGCTGTCAAAGTACTTGAGCAAGTCGCTCATGAAGCTTTAGAAAAAGCCAACCTCAAACCAGAGCAAATTGATTGGTTGGTTCCGCATCAAGCCAATATTCGCATTATGGAGAGCACGGCTCGCAAGATGGGTATGTCAATGGATAAGGTCATTGTGACCGTCCATGAGCACGGCAATACTTCTGCTGCCTCTATCCCGCTTGCGCTCGATGTCGGCGTGCGCTCTGGTCAAATTCAACGTGGCCAACATCTTTTACTAGAGGGTGTGGGCGGTGGCTTTGCTTGGGGCGCAGCAGTTATTAAGTACTAAAGCAAAAATATCAATAACCATTATTCAGCGATTATTCCTATGACATTTGCATTTGTATTCCCTGGCCAAGGTTCCCAATCTGTTGGGATGCTCAACACTATTGCTGATCGCCCTGAAGTCCGTGCGACTTTGCAGGAAGCTTCAGAAGCCTTAGGTGAAGATGTTGCAAAACTCATTGCTGAAGGCTCCGCTGAGGCATTGTCTCTAACGACTAATACGCAACCTGTGATGTTGACTGCAGCGATTGCGTTTTATCGCGCTTGGTTAGCCTCTGGTGGCGCCGTTCCTCAGATGATGGCTGGTCATAGCTTGGGTGAGTACTCTGCTTTGGTTGCTGCAGGCGTCATTGATTTTAAAGATGCTGTGCCTTTGGTTCGTTTTCGTGCTGAGGCGATGCAGACAGCAGTGCCAGTAGGTACTGGTGGTATGGCCGCTATCTTGGGTTTAGATGATGCGATTGTGAAGACGGTTTGTGCTGAGGCTGCTGCAGCCTCAGGTGGTGTAGTGGAGGCTGTGAACTTCAATGCTCCAGGGCAAGTCGTCATTGCCGGCGGCAGTGATGCGGTAACTAAAGCCTGTGAATTGCTTAAGGCGGCTGGCGCAAAACGTGCTCTGCCATTGCCAGTGTCAGCGCCATTTCATTCATCATTATTGCAGCCTGCCTCTGAAAAACTCAAAGGCTACTTGGCTGGTATTGAATTTAAGGTTCCGACTATCTCCGTAGTCAACAACGTGGATGTCAATGTATTGAATGATCCTGCAGCCATCAAGGACGCCTTAGTGCGTCAAGCTGCCAAGCCTGTGCGTTGGCAAGAGACTATTAATGCGATGGCACAGCAGGGAATTAATCAAGTAGTGGAGTGCGGTCCCGGTAAGGTATTGGCTGGATTAACAAAGCGTATTAATGAGAATGTCACTGGACTGCCTATCTTTGATGAAGTCAGTCTCAATGAGGCATTGGCTGCGGTAAAGTAAAAAAGAAACAACAAAGAAATAACAAAGAAACAACGGAAGACAAATATGAATCTCGACTTAAGCGGACAAATTGCATTAGTGACCGGCGCATCGCGCGGTATTGGCCAAGCCATTGCGGATGAGTTGGTGAAATGTGGTGCCAGGGTAATTGGTACCGCTACGTCTGAGGATGGCGCCAAAGCAATCAACACCCGTTTACAAGCGAGCGGTGGTCGTGGCGAGGTATTGAATGTGACTGATCCTAAGGCTTGCGAAGACATTATTGATTTGATTGTCAAAGATTTTGGCGGTATCAGTATTTTGGTCAATAACGCAGGCATCACTCGCGATAACCTAGCGATGCGCATGAAAACAGATGAGTGGACCGATGTGATCGATACCAACTTAAGCGCAGTTTTCCGTTTATCGCAAGCTGTAATGCGCCCCATGATGAAAGCGCGCGCTGGCCGCATTATTAATATCACTTCGATTGTTGGCCATATGGGCAACCCTGGGCAAGCTAATTACGCTGCTGCTAAATCCGGTGTTTCAGGCATGACCCGCGCCTTAGCTCGCGAAATCGGTAGCCGCAATATCACTGTCAATTGTGTGGCTCCTGGCTTTATTGACACAGATATGACCCGTGCTTTGAGTGAAGAGCAGCAAAATGCCCTAAAAGCGAATATTCCTTTGGCGCGTCTGGGTAGCCCAGAAGATGTAGCCCAAGCAGTGGCGTTTTTAGCCTCTCCAGCGGCCGGATATATCACTGGAAATACCTTGCATGTCAATGGCGGACTCTATTTAGCCTAATAACAAAGCAGGAATTGATCATTTTTTGGCGGATTTACTAATTTAGCCTGCCAAGCTGATAAAATCCTTTTCATCGTTTTTTTACAACCCTTGGGGGAATTAATGGATAACATCGAACAACGCGTTAAGAAGATCGTCGCTGAGCAATTGGGCGTCGCAGAAGCAGAGATCAAGAATGAATCTTCTTTTGTGAATGACTTAGGCGCAGACTCTCTTGACACTGTTGAATTGGTAATGGCTTTGGAAGATGAGTTCGGGATTGAAATTCCGGATGAAGAAGCTGAGAAAATTACTACTGTTCAGCTTGCTATCGATTTTGCTCAGTCAAAAGCTCAGGGTTAATTCCCTAGCTTAGTCAAAAGCTATTACTGTGTCAGCATCAAATGGCCGCCGCCGGGTTGTGGTTACCGGTTTAGGCCTGATTTCACCAGTTGGTAACTCGGTTGATGTAGCTTGGTCTAATTTGCTCGCGGGCAAATCAGGCATTGCCACCATCACGAAGTTTGACCACACTCCGCTCAGCGTGCACTTCGCTGGCGAGGTGAAAGATTTCAATGTCGAAGAATATGTTTCTGCCAAAGAGGCGCGCCACATGGATACCTTTATCCATTTCGGTATCGCAGCTGGTACACAAGCGATTCGCGACAGTGGTTTACAGATAACCGAAGAGAATGCGGAGCGTGTGGGCGTTATGGTTGGTTCAGGCATTGGCGGTTTGCCGATGATTGAAGAGACTGGCGCTGAGTTGTTAGCTCGTGGTCCTCGTCGCATCTCCCCATTTTTTGTGCCAGGCTCAATCATTAATATGATTTCTGGTCATCTCAGTATCTTGTTTGGCCTTAAAGGTCCAAACGTGGCTGCAGTGACAGCTTGTACTACTGGCTTACACAGCATTGGATTGGCCGCACGTTTGATTCAGTATGGCGATGCTGATGTGATGGTTGCTGGTGGAGCTGAATCCACTATCTCTGCATTGGGCGTTGGTGGCTTTGCTTCAGCTCGTGCACTATCCACTCGCAACGATGATCCTGCAACTGCTTCACGCCCATGGGACAGAGACCGTGATGGTTTTGTTCTAGGTGAGGGCGCTGGTGTTGTCGTGCTCGAAGAGTACGAGCATGCTAAAGCGCGTGGTGCAAAAATTTACTGTGAGCTCTTGGGCTTTGGTATGAGTGGTGATGCGTATCACATGACTGCCCCAAATATGGATGGTCCACGTCGCTGTATGGTCAACGCCATGCGCGATGCCGGTTTAAATCCAGATCAAATTCAATACATCAATGCACACGGTACCTCTACACCTTTAGGTGATAAGAATGAAACCGGTGCAATTAAAGCTGCCCTTGGCGATCATGCTAAGAAGACGCTGATCAACTCTACTAAATCGATGACCGGCCACCTTTTAGGTGGTGCTGGCGGTTTGGAATCTGTATTTACGATTCTGGCGCTACATAACCAGAAGTCTCCACCAACAATCAACATCTTCAATCAGGATCCAGAGTGCGATTTGGACTACTGCGCCAATACTGCTCGGGATGTGAAGATTGACCATGCCGTGAAAAACAACTTTGGCTTTGGGGGTACTAACGGTACCTTGATTTTTGGCAAATTGACCTAATATCCTTATTAGGCAGTTCCCTTCTCTTATTTCTTCAATTATTGGTTTTTACCAAGCAGGTCTATAGCACTATGAAAAAGTATTTAATTGCGCTCTTAGCTATCTTTAGCTTGGGGCAAATTGCGCTCATCCCCCAGGCCCGCGCCCAAAGCCCGCGTGTCTCTATTCCTGATTTTGCCGACTTAGTTGAGCGAGCTAGTCCTGCGGTGGTGAATATTCGAACTACTGAAAAAGTTATGCAGCAGCAAGCTCAGGGCGGTATTCCGGGGATGCCTGATGATCAGGCCGAGTTCTTCCGTCGTTTCTTTGGGGTGCCTATTCCAGGATTGCCTGGTGGACCTAAGCAAGCGCAACCTAATCCTGGCAAACCTCAAGAGGCTGATCGCGGCGTAGGTTCTGGCTTCATTATTGAATCCAATGGCTTAATTTTGACCAATGCTCACGTGGTCGAGGGCGCAAATACCATCTACGTCACCTTGACAGACAAACGCGAGTTCAAAGCCAAATTATTGGGTATGGATAAGAGAACCGATATGGCGGTTGTCAAAATCGATGCACGTGATTTACCTAAGTTGCCACTAGGTGACTCTTCTCGAGTGAGGGTGGGCGAGTGGGTATTGGCAATTGGATCCCCATTTGGCTTAGAAAACACCGTGACTGCTGGCATCGTGTCTGCCAAGAGCCGTGACACCGGGGATTACTTACCCTTCATCCAGACTGACGTCGCTGTTAATCCTGGCAACTCGGGTGGACCGTTATTAAATACCGCAGGACAGGTGATTGGTATTAACTCGCAAATCTTTAGTCGCTCTGGTGGATATATGGGCATCTCTTTTGCCATTCCAATAGATGAGGCGATGCGTGTTGCAGAGCAACTGCGCACTAATGGAAAAATGACTCGTGGTCGCATCGGTGTTGCTCTGGGGGAGATGACCAAGGAGATTGCAGAGAGTTTGGGACTGGGTAAACCGCGTGGAGCCTATGTTCGCAATGTGGAGCCAGGCGGCCCAGCGGCGGCGGGTGGCATTGAGTCTGGAGACGTGATTCTGAGCTTTAACGGTCGTGACATTGGTAAATCGACTGATCTGCCAAGGGCCGTTGGGGAAACCAAGCCAGGAACCAGCGCTAACGTCCAGGTTTGGCGTAAAGGCTCAACTAAGGACATGATGGTCTCTGTGGTGGATACCGAAGCAGGTCAAGCTGCCGTGAAAAAGTCAGATAACACCGGTTCATCTGGTGGAAATGCCAATTTTCTTGGGGTGGCAGTTTCTGAGCCCTCCGATAGCAAGAAAAAGGAACTCAATATTCGCGGCGGTGTTGAGGTTACCGGTCTAGGGGATGGCCCCTTGGCGCGCTCAGGGGTGCGCCCTGGGGATGTCATTATCCGAATTGCCGATGCCGATATTACTGGGGTAAAGCAGTTTGAGGGTCTTGTAAAGGGTTTGGATGCTAATAAGTCGGTTCCGGTCTTTGTTCGCCGAGCTGATAGCACTCTGATTATTCCGGTAAAGCCAAAATAAGCCAAAACCTTGTTTTTGGATGAAATAAGGGGGTTTGGCGCTAATTTGGCGCCACCCATTACAATCATCTCAAGACGACTTTTTGCAGCGCATCATCGTGGTGCGTTCTGACAAGGCGTTTTTTGAAGACTACACAAGACGCTATGGATTTAATCCGCAATTTTTCTATCATCGCCCATATTGATCACGGCAAATCAACGCTTGCTGATCGCATTATTCAGCTCTGTGGCGGTCTTACTGATCGTGAAATGGAAGCCCAGGTTCTGGATTCGATGGATATCGAGCGTGAGCGTGGGATTACTATTAAAGCGCAGACAGCTGCACTGACTTATAAGTCCAAAGACGGCAAAACCTACAACATCAATTTGATTGATACCCCAGGGCACGTTGACTTCTCCTATGAGGTTAGTCGCTCCTTGTCAGCATGCGAGGGTGCATTACTAGTAGTGGATGCCAGTCAAGGTGTTGAAGCCCAAACAGTCGCTAATTGCTACATGGCCCTAGAGTTGGGTGTTGAAGTGGTGCCGGTGCTCAATAAGATTGATTTGCCACAGGCTGATCCTGAGCGTGCTAAACAAGAGATTGAAGATGTCATTGGTATCGATGCATCGGAAGCAGTGACCTGTTCAGCTAAAACGGGATTAGGTGTGCAGGATGTCATTGAAGAAATGATTGCTCGCGTACCCCCGCCAAAAGGGAGTGCGACAGATCCATTGCAAGCATTGATTATTGATTCGTGGTTTGATAATTATGTTGGTGTAGTGATGTTGGTGCGTGTTGTTAACGGCACCCTCAAGCCAAAAGAAAAAATTACCTTGATGTCCAATGGCTCGAGTCATCTAGTAGAGCATGTTGGTGTCTTTAGTCCAAAGTCTGTGGATCGCCCAGAGCTGTCTGCTGGTCAGGTGGGCTTTGTAATTGCTGGCATTAAAGAGTTAAAAGCTGCTAAGGTGGGTGATACGGTCACGCATACACCAGGGCAGCAAGGCCGCATTCCTGCCACAGCACCACTTCCAGGTTTTAAAGAGGTTAAGCCTCAGGTCTTTGCGGGGCTTTACCCAGTGGAGTCGAGTGAATACGATCAACTTCGTGAATCTTTAGAGAAGTTACAGTTAAATGATGCCTCGCTCTTGTATGAGCCTGAGGTATCACAAGCGCTTGGTTTTGGATTCCGTTGCGGCTTCTTGGGCTTACTCCACATGGAGATCGTACAAGAGCGCTTAGAACGCCAGTACGGCATGAACCTCATCACGACTGCGCCAACGGTGGTGTATCAGGTGGAGCAATCTGATGGAAGCATCTTATCGGTCGATAATCCATCGAAGATGCCCGAGGCCAGCAAGATCAATACGATTCTTGAGCCAATTGTGACAGTCAATCTGTATATGCCGCAAGAGTATGTGGGCGCGATTATTACCCTGTGCGTTGGTAAGCGTGGTATTCAGATGGATATGAATTACCTTGGTCGCCAAGTGAAACTTACTTATGAGTTGCCGATGGCGGAGATTGTTTTGGATTTCTTTGACAAAATGAAATCCATTTCTCGTGGCTATGCATCAATGGATTATGAATTCAAGGAATATCGTCCAGCCGATGTAGTTAAAGTTGACATCCTCATTAATGGCGAACGAGTTGATGCGCTGTCGGTGATCGTTCACCGCAGCAATAGCCAACATCGTGGTCGTGAAGTGGTTGCCAAGATGCGCGGCATTATTCCGCGTCAAATGTTTGATGTGGCTATTCAGGCGGCAATTGGTAGCAACATTGTTGCTCGCGAAAACGTCAAAGCCTTGCGCAAAAACGTATTAGCCAAATGTTACGGCGGTGACATTTCCCGTAAGCGCAAATTATTAGAGAAGCAAAAAGAAGGTAAGAAACGCATGAAGCAGGTAGGTAACGTGGAGATTCCGCAGGAAGCCTTCTTAGCCATTTTGCAGGTAGACGACTAATGAACTTTGCCCTCATCCTCTTTATCTTGGTAGTAGTCTCCGGTGTTGCTTGGATTGCTGACCGCTATTACTTTGCTCCGCAAAGACGTAAAGCAGGTATCGATCGCATGCCATTGTGGCTGGAATATACGGCTGGGTTCTTTCCAGTAATTTGTGCGGTCTTTGTATTGCGCTCATTTATTGTGGAGCCTTTCAAAATTCCTTCGGGCTCAATGATTCCAACCTTGCAGATTGGTGACTTTATTCTGGTGAATAAATTTACCTATGGCATTCGTCTACCAGTGATTAATCAAAAGGTCGTCGAGCTAGGCTCCCCAAAACGTGGTGATGTCGTGGTATTTCGCTATCCTCGTGATGAATCGATTGATTACATCAAGCGTGTTGTGGCTTTGCCAGGCGACACCATTACTTATCAAGACAAACGTTTAACAGTAAATGGTCAGCCGTTGCAATACAGTGGTGGTGAGAATTACCTAGATCCAGAAAACATGCGTTACGCCAAACGGTTTTCAGAATCCTTCCCCGCAGATTTAGGTGGCAACAAGCATGAGATTTTGAATGATCCTGATCGCCCTGCTGGTATGTTCCCTGCAGAGCGTTTTCCTGGATTTGAAAACTGCCAATACATTAATGCTGGACTCACTTGTACTGTTCCAGCAGGACATTACTTTGCTATGGGCGATAACCGCGATAACAGTGCTGATTCTCGTTACTGGGGATTTATACCGGATAAGAATATTGTGGGTAGGGCATTCTTTGTTTGGCTAAATCTCGGAAATCTTGGCCGTATTGGCGGCTTCGAATAAGACCATGAACGCCCGCGCCGCTATCGAAACTGCACCGCTGCAAGCGCAACTAGGCTACACGTTTAAAAAACTAGAGCTGCTGAATCAAGCTCTAACGCACCGTAGTCACAGCAAGAAAAATAATGAGCGTCTTGAGTTCCTAGGCGACTCGATTCTCAATTGCGTTGTTGCTGAAATGCTTTACGAGCGCTATTCAGATTTAGATGAAGGCGATCTTTCTCGCGTGCGGGCGAACTTAGTCAAGCAGCAAGCGCTCTATGAGATTGCTCAAACATTATCGCTATCAGACTACCTGCGCTTGGGTGAAGGGGAATTAAAGAGCGGTGGTTTTCGTCGCCCATCTATTCTGGCTGATACGCTTGAGGCAGTCACAGGCGCAATATTTTTAGATGGTGGGTTTGATGCAGCCAAGACCTGTTTGCGTAAACTCTACTCAATCATCCTAGTCAACGTTGACCCTAAAACCTTAGGTAAAGACGATAAGACTTTATTGCAGGAGTGTTTACAAAGCTATCAGTTACCACTGCCTACCTATAACGTCACAGGTACTTCTGGAGCAGCCCACAATCAGCAGTTTGAAGTGGAATGTTTAATACCGAACCTGAAGGTTGCTGTGAAAGGTGAAGGTGCCTCACGACGCGCAGCAGAGCAAGCAGCAGCAAAGCTAGCACTCATCGCAGCACTGAAGGCCTTGCCGCAGGCGCTGGGTAAACCCAAAAAGACTCGGTCGGCTAAAAAGAAGGCAGCAAAAAAAGTGGCCACTGAAGAGCAGTTAAATCTTAAGCTGAAGGGCTAATCGTGTTTAGATGTGGCACCATTGCCATCGTTGGCCGTCCCAATATGGGCAAATCGACTCTCTTGAATGCTTTGGTTGGGCAGAAGATCAGCATTACCTCGCGTAAAGCACAAACTACACGCCATCGTATTTTAGGTGTTCAGAATCGCGAAGAAGCTCAATTCATTTTTATCGATACACCGGGCTTTCAGACTCGTCTGATGAATACTCTCAATAAGGCGCTAAATCGTACTGTAACAACGGCTTTACAAGATGTGAATGTGGCTTGCTTTGTAGTCGAAGCTGGCTATTTTGGCGAGGATGATAAGAAGGTTTTGAAATTACTGCCTACTGACTTACCCGTTGTCCTTGTTTTAAATAAATTAGATCTATTTAATAGTCGCTTTCAGACTCCCTCTGAGCGTGATCAGGCCTTACTTAATTTCATGAAAGAAATGAGCCAGCCTTGGTATGAGTTAGGTGGTCATGAAGATCAGAAGTGTGAGTTTGCTGAAATCGTCCCGATGAGCGCCAAGAGCCCAGGGGATATTGAAAGATTATTAGACGTACTGGAGGGTTACTTACCTGAAGCTCCCGCAGTTTACGATGGCGACACTATTACCGATCGCAGTGAGCGCTTCTTGGCTGCTGAGATCCTGCGTGAGAAGGTTTTCCGCTTCACTGGTGAGGAGTTGCCTTATACCAGCACTGTAGTCATTGATCAGTTCAAGATGGATGGCAAGATGCGCCGTATCGCAGCAACGATTTTGGTTGATCGCGATAGCCATAAGGCGATGATTATTGGCGCCAAGGGCGAGCGACTCAAGAAGATCTCCACCGATGCACGCATTGATATGGAAAAGCTCTTTGATGGCAAAGTCTTCCTAGAGACTTGGGTTAAGGTCAAACGTGGCTGGGCAGATGATCGTGCTGAATTACGGGCTCAGGGACTAGAGTAAGTAGCTATGGCCTCCATTCGTGTTGCTGACGAACCTGCTTTTGTATTACACAGCATTCCTTATAAGGAAACTAGCTTAATTCTGGATGTGTTTACTCGGCAATATGGCCGTATGGCACTGATTGCCAAAGGTGCTAAGCGTCCACATTCGGTATTACGACCAGTCTTACAGCGTTTTCAACCGCTATTGGTTTCTTGGAGCGGCAAGTCCGAGCTGCGTACTTTAACGAAGTCAGAGTGGGTCGGTGGCACGCCATCCTTAGTGGGCGATGCCTTGCTCTGTGGCTTCTATCTCAATGAGTTACTAGTCAAGTTTCTGGCTCGTGAAGACGACTATGAAAGACTCTACGACCATTACACCGATACGATCTCCGCTTTATCAAATCTTGAATTTCAATCCAAGGGCTTAGAGGAAATCTTGCGCCCATTTGAGTTAACGCTCTTGCAAGAGACCGGCTATGCAGCAGCGCTAGACCGCTGTGTTGAAACCAATAGTGCCCCCATCTCAAATGAGCAGTACGTCTATCAGCCAGAACGTGGTGTCAGGCCTGCTCAAGGAGATGACCCAGGTCACTGGCCTGTCTTGAGCGGTAAATCCCTGCTAGCTATCGCAGCGGGAGACTTTTCTGATTCAGAAACGCTTTCTGAGAGTAAGCAGTTAATGCGCTTTTTATTGGGCTTACATCTCCAAGATCAAGTACTGACCACTCGTCAGATTTTGATTGATCTAAAGAAAATCTAGTAACCTACCAGTATGAGTAATCCCAATACCCTTGAGTTAGGCATTAATATCGATCACGTCGCTACTCTACGTAATGCACGTGGCACGGTCTACCCCGATCCATTAAAGGCTGCCCGCTTGGCCGAAGAGGCTGGCGCTGATTTAATTACCTTACACTTACGCGAAGATCGCCGCCATATTAAAGATGCCGATTTGATGGCGCTTCGCCCTTTGATTCAGACGCGTATGAACCTAGAGTGCGCCGTTACTCCCGAGATGATTAATATCGCCTGTCAGGTTCAGCCACAGGATGTTTGTCTTGTTCCTGAAAAGCGTGAGGAGGTTACTACTGAAGGCGGTTTAGATGTCATAGGTCACTTTGAGGTGGTGAAGGCGGCAACTACACAATTAAAAGCTGCCGGCATACGGGTTTCACTTTTCATTGATCCTGAAGAGCGGCAAATCCAGGCGGCTAAAGATGTAGGTGCCACAGTAGTCGAATTGCATACTGGTCGTTACGCAGATCTGGCTGGTGATCAACAGAAGCAAGAGCTCGAGCGCATCAGAAAAGCAGCCCAGTTTGGAAAAAGCATTGGTATGCGAGTCAATGCAGGCCATGGTTTGCACGAGGGCAATGTAATTCCAGTTGCTGCTATTGCCGAGCTCTCTGAGCTCAATATTGGACACGCCATTGTTGCTGAAGCGCTCTTTAAGGGTTGGCAAAAAGCAATTACGGACATGAAAGCTCTGATGGCTCAGGGCAGGGCTAAGGCTTAAAAGATTCAATATCAAATGATCATTGGCATCGGCACAGACATCTTGCAAATCGAGCGGCTTCAAGCTGCTTACGATCGCACCAATGGTCGTCTGGCTGAAAAGATCCTAGGGCCAGATGAGATGCTGGTTTTTAAACATCGCTTAGCCAGAAATCACAAACGGGGTATTGCTTTTTTGGCAACACGCTTTGCTGCAAAAGAAGCATTCTCCAAAGCCATTGGCCTAGGTATGAGAATGCCAATGACCTGGAGATCTCTACAAACCCTGAATGAGCCTAGCGGCAAACCAGTGACATCGTATTTGGGTGCACTCGCACTATTTATGCAGGATAAAAACTGGGAAGCTCAGGTCACCGTTAGTGATGAGCAAGACATGGCCATTGCCCACGTTATCGTAGTTCAAAAATAAAAACACTCTCAAAAGTACATAAAAAAATTTCGAGGAATGCATGACTAAGTCGACTATGAAACCAGGCCCAGTTACTTTAGATGTTGTTGGTTTCGAGTTAAATGGAGAGGATCGTCGTCGCATCTTGCACCCCCTTACCGGTGGTGTGATTTTATTTGGCAGAAACTTTGCTGATCGCAAGCAGCTCACGAAGCTGACTTCAGAAATTAAAAAGATTCGCTCCGATGTATTGATCTCAATTGATCATGAGGGTGGACGTGTACAGCGCTGCAGGACCGATGGCTTTACTCATTTGCCTGCTATGCGCAAGCTTGGTGAGCTTTGGGGAGCTAAAAATAAATCAACAGTTAAATCAAAACATGCTGCTGAATCAGCTGCCATCGCTATGGCTGCAACTACCGCCTGTGGATATATCCTGGCTGCCGAGTTAAGAGCTTGCGGCGTGGACTTTAGTTTTACTCCTGTTCTGGATTTAGACTTTGGTCGCAGTAGTGTAATCGGCGATCGTGCCTTTAGTCGTGATCCACAAATTACCTTTGCATTGGCTAAGAGTTTGAACGAAGGTCTACGACTAGCGGGTATGGCGAATTGCGGAAAGCATTTTCCGGGTCATGGCTGGGCAGAGGCGGATTCTCATGTGGCCATTCCGGTTGATGAGCGTCCACTTGAGAACATTCTGAATGACGATGCTAAGCCTTATGAGTGGTTGGATCTGAGCTTGACTGCAGTAATGCCGGCGCATGTGATTTATCCAAAAGTAGATAAAAATCCAGCAGGATTCTCTAAGGTTTGGCTGCATTCCATTTTGCGTCAAGAGTTGGGCTTTGAAGGTGTGATCTTTAGCGATGACCTTTCAATGGAGGGCGCTAGTGTCGCTGGTTCTGTGGTGAAGGGCGCCGATATGGCGCTTGAAGCAGGCTGCGATGCAGTGTTGATTTGTAATCGTCCCGACCTTGCAGATCAATTGCTCAGTCAGTTGAAAGTTTCTAAAACAAAACAAGCTGAATCTGCAACCCGTTTAAATCGCTTGATGCCAACTGCCATAGCTCCTACCTGGGATGAATTGCAAGGCGAAGCGCAATACCATCATGCCAAAGGCTTGCTGCAGCAGTTAAAGCTCATTGCCTAGGTAATAAAAAAGCCCGGCGTACCGGGCTTTTACTTATCGAGCGATCTAATTAGTTAGCGCGGCTACGATATTCACCAGTACGAGTATCGATCTCGATCTTGTCGCCAGTGTTACAGAACAATGGCACTTGCAATTCATAGCCAGTAGCCAATTTTGCATTCTTCAATACTTTGCCTGAGCTGGTATCGCCTTTAACTGCTGGCTCTGTATAAATGATTTCACGAACCAAAGAGTTTGGCATAGCTACTGAGAGTGCTTTGCCTTCGTAGAACACCACTTCACAAGGCATGCTTTCTTCTAGGTAATGCAATGCATCGCCCATGAATTCGGCTTCCACTTCATATTGGTTGTACTCGGTATCCATAAACACATACATTGGATCTGCGAAGTAAGAATAGGTGCAATCTTTTTTATCCAAGATCACCACATCAAACTTGTCATCTGCTTTAAATACGCCTTCATTAGGCGCACCAGTTAACAAGTTCTTGAATTTCATTTTCACAACAGAGGAGTTTCGGCCTGAGCGGCTGTATTCTGCTTTTAAAACGACCATGGCATCAGTGCCGATCATTACTACGTTACCAACGCGGAGTTCTTGTGCTGTTTTCATCTTGCTATTCCTGGGTGCAGAGCTGATTTTCTGCGGTTTTTATCAAAAACAAGATTGTAACCGCCCGCTGGCGTATTTAGCCCAAGATCAGGCTACAAAGCTCATTAGACGGGCGGCTAGGCCACCATCGGCTTGTTTTTCAAGTAAATCTGCTCGCCAAGCCTTGGAATGGATGTTCCAGTCGTCAATGGAATGATGCCACTTGCTAGGCATTGCCCAAGTCATTGCGGCAATGACGGCTTGTTTAAGCTCTTGCGATGCGTCTTCAAGATAGAGATCTAAAAATGCAGCCAACTTGGTTTCGTGCGCGCGATCTTGTTGCGGGTAAATATGCCAAATGAAGGGTTTGCCAGCCAACTGTGCTCGGACAAAAGAATCCTCACCACGAACAATATTGAAGTCGCATTGAGAGAGGACCCAATCGTATTCATCTTGAGAAACAAAGGGGATGGAGATGGGTTGAATGGATTCAGGGAGAACAAGTGCTTTGCTTGGATGACCTGAGCTGAACTGCAATTGCTCAAGTTGGCCATGAGTCAGCACAATGTCGAAGTTCTCATCCAATGTTGCTAGATCTTCTAACCATTTGAGGAGCGGCACACCTGAGTAGCAAAAAACACTGATACGTTTTGCATTAGGTCGTAATAATTTCCAGTTTTTCCTGAGGCTCCCGGGAATCAATTGCTTAGTTAGCAATGACTCCTGAGGAATTGGATCCGTCAAAATACCGCCCGCATTTGTCTGGAAGCCAGGAAAGAAAAAGTATTTCGGAATACCGTGCGCCTGCGGGGATGCTTTCTGATGAAAGTCCACAATCCAGGGCTCTGCAGTTAAATACTCCAGATTAATGATGATGGGTTTTTTGGAGGCAATCAGTAAACCAGCAAGATAACGCTCTGGAAGATCGCACCCAAATGCCTCAATCACCACATCTGGAGTCTCAACTGGGTGACGGCTATTGTGATGACTTGCTTCCCAGGGTTGGACGTCGATAAGACGCTTGATTTCTGGGTCAACCCCAGAAGCGAGTAAATTAAGGGTTGGTAGATCGTCACAGAAAATGCGCACGTCTTGGCCATGAAGACTTGTTAAGCTTCTTGCTAGGCGCCAGCAAACACCGGCATCACCATAGTTGTCTACGATTTGACAGAAAATATCCCAACGCATGAGCAATTCGCTTTTTGAAACCCTTCAGCAGGATGTTAAACGGCTACCCGGATTGCCGGGGGTGTATCGCTTCTTTGATGAGGCGGGACATATTTTGTATGTCGGAAAAGCGCGCAACCTCAAAAAGCGGGTATCTAGTTACTTCCAGCGAACTCAGCTTTCACCACGGATAGAGCTGATGGTGGGAAAAATCGCCCGCTACGAAACTACAGTAACACGCTCAGAAACCGAAGCCTTAATTTTAGAGAACAATTTAATTAAGGAGTTAGCTCCGCCATTTAATATTCTCTTCCGAGATGATAAGTCCTATCCCTATGTGATGTTGACGGGACACCAGTTTCCACGCCTAGCCTCTTATCGAGGAAAAACGGATAAGCGCAATCACTACTTTGGACCATTTCCTAATTCATGGGCAGTACGTAATAGCGTGCAGATTTTGCAGAAAGTCTTCCGTCTGAGAACCTGTGAAGACTCTGTTTTTAAAAACCGGAGCCGTCCTTGTTTATTGCATCAAATTCATCGCTGCAGCGCCCCTTGTGTTCGTCGTCTGAACGCAGATCAATATGGGCAGGACGTAGCCCAGGCTACCCGGTTTTTAGAGGGTGACCATAGTCGCGTGCTCTCTGAGCTTGAAAAAAAGATGCATGCTTACAGTGATGCTATGGAATTTGAAATGGCTGCAGTACTAAGGGATCGCATTGCCGATCTTTCTAGTGTCTTGCAACAGCAGTCCATGGATACTGTTGCCGATGGTGAGGGTGATGTCGACGTCATCGCTGTCGCTCAAATGGAGGGTGTAGTTTGTGTCAATTTGGCAATGATTCGGGGTGGTCGCCATTTAGGTGATCGGGCCTATTTCCCGAAAGGCTTGCGCTCAACGTCTGGAGAACTTCCTCCACCCGCTGAAATTCTGGAGGCCTTCATTGCCCAGCATTACTTGGAGGAGAAGTCAGGCGATGGCGAGGCGACGACTAATTTAATTCCACCCGTACTGATTCTGAATCACTCCTTGAGAAAGTTGGTGGATGATATCGCGGTATCAGAAGAAAGTACTGAAGATGGTGTCGAGCAAGAAATTCCAGAAGGTTTGCATGATTTACTCAATGCTCAGGCTGGTAAGCGCATTACTTTCCTTCACCAACCACAAGGTCAGAGACGACATTGGTTGGCGATGGCTGAGGGTAATGCCAAGATTGCGATAGCGAAGCGTTTGGTCGAGACTGGTGGACAACTAGCGAGAGCAAGAGCACTGGCTGATGTTTTGGTTTTGGAATTAGAGAGTCTTGAGCAGTTGCGTATTGAGTGTTTTGACATTAGCCATACCTCTGGTGAGGCTACGCAAGCATCTTGTGTGGTGTACTCCAAAAATGCGATGCAGCCTAGTGAATATCGCCGTTTTAATATTAATGACATTACACCGGGTGATGATTACGCGGCAATGCGTCAGGTCTTACAGCGCCGCTATGCAAACTTCCAAGAACTTCCTGTCGAGAAGATGCCGCAAGTGATTTTGATTGACGGTGGCAAAGGTCAGGTTGAGATGGCAAGACAAGTTCTCTCTGAATTTGGTATGGATATCAGCTTGATTGTTGGTGTTGCTAAAGGGGAAGGGCGTAAGGTAGGTCTTGAGACGCTCATTTTTGCGGACGGACGGAAATCGCTTGAACTCGGCATCGATAGTGCAGCTTTGTTATTGGTAGCGCAAATTCGGGATGAGGCGCATCGCTTTGCCATTACGGGCATGCGCGCAAAGCGTGCAAAAGCAAGGACAGTTTCTCAGTTGGAAGAGATTGAGGGTATAGGGGCGAAACGCCGTCAAAAATTACTAGCCCGTTTTGGGGGTTTGCGTGGTGTTTCTAATGCCACTATCGAAGAGCTCTCCAGTGTTGAGGGAATATCCACTGCATTGGCAGAGCAAATCTATAGGCAGCTCCATTGATTGCCCAGCACGCTCGCATTAGTTTATGCTTGAGCTATGCCATTTAATTTACCCATTGCCCTGACCTGGTTGCGTGTTGCCGCCATTCCGCTGGTCGTTGCAGTGTTCTATTTGCCTGATAGCTGGCTAACTCCTTTTGAAAAGAATCTCACTGCCACAGTAATTTTTATTTTTGCAGCAGTTACTGACTGGTTGGATGGTTACTTAGCTCGCAAAATGAAACAAGAGTCGGCGTTCGGTCAATTCTTAGACCCGGTAGCAGATAAGTTGATTGTTGCTGCTGCATTGTTGGTTCTCCTCAGTATGGACCGTGTACAGGTTTGGGTTGCCCTCATCATTATTGGGCGTGAAATTACTATCTCAGCACTAAGAGAGTGGATGGCGCTCTTGGGTGCCGGGAAAAGTGTTGCTGTGCATATGGTCGGCAAACTCAAGACCACAGCCCAACTTGTAGCGATTCCATTTTTATTGTTGAACGACACCATATTTGGTTGGCTCAATTGTGCACAAGTTGGTACTTGGTTAATCTGGATTGCATCCTTTTTGACACTTTGGTCCATGTTCTATTACATGAAAAAGGCTTTGCCTCAGCTAGTTGATAAAGTCGAGTAATATCCACAAACCTATGGCTGATAAGGGTCTGCTGTAAGCATCAGCCCCGTGAGCAGATAGTCTTCTTGGTAATTAATGCGCTCCCTCCAATTGTTTGCTAAACTGTTGCCCTGTTACGCGGGAATAGCTCAGCTGGTAGAGCGATACCTTGCCAAGGTATAGGTCGGGAGTTCGAACCTCCTTTCCCGCTCCAAGTTCGATGGGAAGCCCTAAAAAAGCTTCCCATTTTTGATTCAAGCATATGGCGCGTTGGCCGAGTGGTTAGGCAGGAGCCTGCAAAGCTTCGTACGGGGGTTCGATTCCCTCACGCGCCTCCAGTAATGTAGATTGATTACCAGGGCAAGAAGATGATCCAACTTAAAAAAGTTCAGCAACTTTCATTAGCTTTTTCGCTATCTATGCTGCTAGCAGCCTGCGCCTCTTCTGGCGACTCTCCAACAGGTACGCCTAGTGAAGTTCAGGAAATTCAATCGCAACTTTTAGGTGATATGCCATTGCCTGCAGCATCAAAAATTATTGGCTCTGATTCACTGATTATTGGTCGCGGCGATAACTGGGTAGGGCGTGTAGTTTTATCTGGCGTGCAAACTCCAACGGATATTTATGCATTCTTCCAAGCTGAATATCCAAGGGCTGGTTGGACCACTGTGAGTGCCGTGAAATCAAAAACCAGTATTTTGGTTTTCACCAAAGGTGATCGCACCTCAACAGTAGAGTTAAATGATGGTCCATTCACGGGGCCAAAAACGATCATTACCATTACTGCATCTCCGAAGAACGCAAACGTAGTTGCGCCAACTAAGAAATAAAAATAGCTACATCGGCGATCAATAGCAAAAGGCCTCTAACGAGGCCTTTTGCTTAAGAGGTCGGGGCTTATAGTCCGCCAGCCCTAATGAGCCCAACTGCTTGTCCTTCAACTGCAAAGTTTGGTTGATGTTTATCTACCAAAATATTTTTGAAGTCTGGGTTCTCGGCTTGTAACTCAATCACCATGCCATCCGCAGTTTTCTTTTGGTTCCAACGTTTTACTGTAACTTCATCATCCAAGCGCGCAACTACGATATCGCCGTTACGAACCTCAGAAGTTTTTCGTACCGCAAGATAGTCACCATCCAGAATGCCAGCATCGCGCATGCTCATACCAACCACCTTTAGTAAGTAGTCGGCACCTTTGCTAAACAAGCTGGGATCAATTGGTACTTGTTTTTCAATGTGCTCAACAGCCATGATTGGAGAGCCTGCAGCAACACGACCAATGAGTGGCAGTGTGAGTTGCTGAAGCGCGCCAGAAGGCAATGACATCTGACGATATTTATTGGGATTGTGTGTTTGATTAAATCGTTGCGGAATACGAATGCCGCGGGACGTTCCCGGTGTCAGTTCGATATACCCTTTTTTTGCTAATGCGCGTAAGTGCTCTTCAGCAGCATTGGCAGAAGCAAAGCCCAGTTGCGTCGCAATTTCAGCGCGCGTAGGAGGCGAACCACTTTCATCGATGGCCTTGGTAATCAATTCCAAAATCTCACTTTGACGTGAGGTGAGTTTGGGGAGGGCAGTCAGCTCCTCTGGAAAATCGACTGTATTTATATCCATACTGGGATTGTATACAGCACTTTTTTAATATTCAAGTAATTTGGAGGCGGATAATAGAGAAATGAGCTCAAACCACAGCATTTCTGAAAATACTCCCCATCTTCTAGTTTTGGGGATGGGTGGCACTATTGCTGGCCTCGCTCCCAATCCAAAAGAAACACCCCTTCAATACGAAGCTGGCCAAGTTGGGGTGGACGTTTTAGTGGCACAGGTTCAGTCAGTGGTGCCTAAGGGCATCAAGCTGGTTTCACGCCAGCTAGCCAACATCAATAGCCGCAACCTGACGGATGCCCACCTCACTAGCTTGGGGCTTGCTGTCAGAGAGGCCCTATTAGATGTTGCTGTAAGTGGAATTGTGATTACCCACGGCACTGATACGATTGAGGAAACGGGCTTATTTCTGCAGGTAACGTGTGGAAAGTTAGCACAGACTCAGTCTAAGAGAGTTATTTTGACTGGGGCCATGCTCCCGAGTAATGCACCTGGAGCAGATGGACCCTCTAATCTCTTGGATGCCTTGCGCTGGGCTTCCACACCCATTGATAACTGTCCTGGTGGTATTTACGCAGTGATGGACGGGCGTGGATGTATGGCAATTGATTTGGCGAAGCGCCACGCTACAGCCCTTAATGCACCATTACAGAATTCCCCATCAAGTTCAGTGAGCCTAATTAATCCCTCTTGGCTATCTGGGGTGAGGGCTATTCAAGCAGCCTGGAATGAAGATTTACCTATTCCCCAGGAGGGCGAGTGGCCTTGGGTGGAAATCCTGACTAGTCATGCGGGGGCTCGTTCTGAGACTATCACGCATTGGCTTGGTAGCGCCGTCCAGGGCTTTGTACTTGCTGGTTCGGGGCAGGGCGGCTTTCATGATGACTGGGTTAAACCTTTGGATCAGGCGATGGTTCAGGGTATTGCTTTGGTCAGGACGACTAGAACGGGTGCCGGGGCTACTTTGCACAACATTCCCGAGGCAGACGCGCCCGGATGCTGTGCTTCGGGGGCCCTGACTGCACCTAGAGCCAGAATTGCCCTTCAATTGGCTCTAAATGCCGCAAAGCAGGCAAATAAGGCAGGTAAACCCCTGACTTGGCAGGATTTTTTTGCTAGAATAGCGAACTTACCTGAAATTCAGTGAGGACTTAAAAGCTGTAAATATGTGTAGTTAGTTTTACCTACAATTTGTTACTACCTTGTCACACTGGCGCTAACTTTAAAACCATCGGAAGTTAGCAAGACGCCCAGGTGACTTTATCCTTAAGGAGTGTTAGATGCGTCATTATGAAATCGTCTTTATCGTCCACCCGGACCAAAGCGAGCAAGTGCCTGCGATGATCGATCGCTACAAAGCGACATTAGCTGCTGCTGGCGGCAAAATTCATCGTATGGAAGATTGGGGTCGTCGTCAGATGGCTTATATGATCGACAAACTTGCTAAAGCCCATTACGTTTGCATGAATATTGAGTGCGACCAGAAAACTCTGGACGAGCTCGAGCACGCATTCAAATTTAACGATGCTGTTTTGCGTCACCTCATCATCAAGACGAAGAAAGCTGAAACTGAGCCTTCCATCATGATGAAAGAAGTGCAACGTGAAGAAGCGCGCAAATCAGCTCAATCCGACGCTCCTGTAGCAGCGGCTTAAGTTAGTAATTTGAAGAGGAATACACAGACTAGAAAACGTATCAGAGTGACGGAGCGGCGTTGAATCATTTCACCCTAACTGCATTCTTGGTATCTAAAGACGCGATTCGATTTACACCAGCAGGAATACCGGTGATGCATTGTCAGCTAGAACATAGCGGCGAAGTAAATGAGGTAGGAGTGGCCAGGAAAATTCAGATGAGTGTTGAAGCCATAGCAATTGGTCCGATACAAAAGGGCTTAGAGCAAATGGATTTAGGAGCCGAGGCAGTGTTTGAGGGATTCTTAGCACCCAAGACTCTACGTAATCAAAGACTTGTTTTCCATATCACCCATATTCAATTGAAAAATTAAAGAGGAAATCATCATGGCGTTTGGAAAGAAACCCGATTTCAAAAAGAAACCAGCTCAGAACCCATTGTTCAAGCGTAAGCGTTATTGCCGTTTCACTGTTGCTGGCGTAGAGCAGATTGACTACAAAGACGTAGATACATTGAAGGACTTTATTGGCGAAAACGCTAAGATCACTCCTGCACGTTTGACAGGCACAAAAGCGAAGTATCAGCGTCAGTTAGACACTGCTATCAAGCGTGCTCGTTACTTGGCTTTGTTGCCATTCTCCGATCAACACAAGAAATAATTGGGAGCCCTCAATGCAAATCATTCTTTTAGAAAAAGTAATTAACCTGGGCAACCTCGGTGACATCGTTCGTGTTAAAGACGGTTACGCTCGTAATTTCCTAATCCCACAACGCAAAGCTCGTCGTGCAACTGAAACAGCCATCGCTGACTTTGAAGTACGTCGCGCTGAGTTGGAGAAGTTGGCTGCTGAGAAGTTGGCTGCCGCTGAAGCGGTTGGCGCAAAGCTCAAGGACTTGGTTCTTGAAATCGGTCAAAAAGCAGGCGTTGACGGTCGTTTGTTTGGTTCTGTAACAAACCATGACATTGCTGATGCTTTGAAAGGCAAGGGCTTTGTAATTGAAAAAGCTTCTGTACGTATGCCTACTGGTCCGTTAAAGATGGTTGGTGATCACCCTGTAGCGGTTGCTGTTCATACCGATGTAGTGGCTGACATCACTATCCGTGTAGTTGGCGAGCAAGCGTAAGTTTTAGATCTTCGGTTTTTTATTAAATCGCTAGCCTCATGGCTGAATCCCGCTCACGTTCCCTTATGTCGAATCCCGGCATGATGGGTTCTGGGGATGCAGCTTTGCAGGCTTTAAAAGTACCACCGCATTCTGTAGAAGCCGAGCAATCTTTGCTCGGCGGTTTACTGATCGATAACACAGCCTGGGATCGCCTGGGTGGCGTGTTAACTGATAAAGACTTCTATCGTCCTGAACATGCTCTGATTTATAAGGTCATTCAGCGTTTAGTTGGCGACAATCATCCTGCTGACGTCATTACTGTTCATGAGGCTGTTAAGTCCGAACAGGGTGGTGACTTAGTTGGGATTGATTACCTTAATTCATTAGCGCAAAGCACTCCAAGTGCAGCGAACATTAAAGGCTATGCCGACATTGTTCGTGATCGCAGCATTCTGCGTCGCTTAATTGAAGTCTCTGACAATATTGTGAACTCTGCATTTGTTCCAGAAGGTCGTTCTGTAAGAACGCTCTTGGATGAGGCAGAGTCACGCATTCTACAAATTGGTGAAGAAGGTAGTCGCAAAGCCGATTACCTCGAGATCGAACCATTACTGAAAACCGTTGTCGCTCGTATTGATGAGCTTTATAACCGTCAAGGTGGCAGTGACATCACCGGAATTGCAACTGGCTTCATTGATCTAGATAAACAAACCAGCGGCCTACAAAAAGGCGACTTGGTGATTGTTGCTGGAAGACCTTCGATGGGTAAAGCGCAGCCACTGGATGCTAAAGTAAAAACAGTTGACGGATGGAAATTGATGGGCGACTTACGTTTTGGTGATCGCCTTGCTTCTGTGGATGGTCAACATTCCATGGTAACCGGAGTCTATCCGCAAGGCACTAAACAGATTTACAAAGTCACATTCTCTGATGGTCGTGAAGCTGAGTGCTGTGATGAGCATCTGTGGCGTGTCATGTATCGCGATTGGGGTGCGCCCAAAGTCATTAATACTGTGCGTTTAATGGAAATGCTTTCTTGTGTTCGCTACAAGAACCGGCTGTGGATAGATCCTGTTTCTGGAGATTTCGGCCACTCAAATACATTGCCAATAAACCCTTGGGTTTTAGGTGCTTTGCTTGGTGACGGAACTTTAGCCCTATCTCATAAGAGCGTTTCATTCTCGACTAAGTCTCCCGAGCTGATTGAGCGCATGAATGCCTTAGCTGGCTATGAGATGGAGTTGGTTCATGCCAGCGCATATGACTGGAGATTGGTCTCCAAATCTAGAATCGCCGCTAATGGCCAACGTCAGTCTGTGCCAACAAATTACTTCCGCTCTGCCCTGCAAGATATAGGCGTTCTCGGTTGCAGAAGTTTTGATAAATACATTCCCGCTACCTATCTTGAAGCCAACAAGACTTCCCGTCTCGCGCTGTTTCAGGGTTTGATGGACACGAATGGTTGGATTGAGAAGTGGGGCTCTATTCGTTTTTGTACTGCAAGTAAGCAACTATCAGAAGATGTAGCTTCTTTGGCTAGATCATTAGGCGGCTTTTGCTCAATCGCTCAAAAACAGTCAAGCTACACTTACAAAGGCCAGAAGAAGCAGGGTCGTTTGGCTTACGTTTTAAATATGAGTTTTGCTCCTGGCTTCCAGGCATTTACTTTGCCTGAAAAGAAGGAAAGACTCAGATCAACGTGGGATCGCCAACGAAGACTTACCTTTAAAAGTATCGAGCCATCCAGAGTGACTGAGGCTCAATGCATCTCGGTTAGTCACCCAGACAGAACCTATGTAACTAATGATTACGTAGTGACCCACAATACTGCATTTGCGCTCAATATCGCCGAGAACGTTGCATTGGCTGAGGGCTTGCCAGTCGTTATCTTCTCAATGGAGATGTCGGGTGAGCAATTAGCAGCTCGTTTGCTGGGTTCAGTAGGACGCGTTGACCAAAGTCGTATGCGTACCGGTAAGCTGCAAGATGACGAGTGGCCACGTGTTACTGATGCCATTGCCCGCCTTAGTAATACCCAAATTTTGATTGATGAGACAGGTGCCTTATCAAGCTTGGAGCTACGTGCCCGTGCGCGTCGTATTGCCCGTAATTTTGGTGGAACACTTGGCCTCGTTGTGATTGATTACTTGCAGTTAATGAGTGGCTCTGGTTCTGAGAATCGTGCGACTGAGATTTCAGAGATCTCACGTTCTCTCAAATCGCTCGCAAAAGAATTGCAGTGCCCAGTGGTTGCCCTATCACAGTTAAATCGTGGCCTTGAGCAACGCCCTAACAAGCGCCCAATCATGTCAGACTTGCGAGAGTCAGGCGCGATCGAGCAAGATGCCGACTTAATTATGTTTATCTACCGTGATGAGGTATATCACCCAGATACGACCCAAGACAAAGGCATGGCAGAGATCATTATCGGCAAACAGCGTAACGGGCCAATCGGTACTGTGCGCTTAAGCTGGCAAGGTCCTTATACCAAGTTTGATAACTTGGCGATGGGATCAGTTGGCTACTCCTCTGGTGGGTATGAGCCGTTCTAATTCTTAAGAAAAAAACTGAAGCCAATAAGTAATAACAGATAAGAATAAAAAAAGCCTCGCATTGCGAGGCTTCTTAACTTGATCCGAAAGGTATTTATTTACCGCCTTCACACTTCTTAATGGATGCAGTTTTAGCAGCGCCATATAGCGGCTTGCCGTCTTTGCTTACTGCTTTAGCTTCGCAATCATTGGGCTTGGCATCACCCATACATTTCTTAATAGATGCGTCTTTAGCTGCGCCGTAGAGTGGCTTACCTTCTTTGCTGACTGCTTTGGCTTCACAGGCTGCTTGATCTGCAAAAGCAAAAGATGGAATTGCAAAGCTGAATGCAATGCTTAAAGCGATGATGATTTTCTTCATACGAGCCACTCCCAAATGAGTAATCTAAAGAACCAATTGTTCTGCTTGCTAATGTAAACAATATTTAGGATTTTGGGAATACGGTGTGATGCTATCAGCTGCAAGGCTAATGATTAAGGTGTTAATCTTCTAGCCTCAGTAAACCTTGCTGCCCAATAGGGAGCAGTAATGTACTCTAAGCGTACAGTTCCACCAGCGCTTGGGGCATGCACAAATCTGCCTTGACCGACATAAATGCCTGCATGCGAGTACTTTGTGCCAGTAGTATTGAAGAACACCAGGTCGCCAGGTGCAGGTGGGCCATTATCTACACTTTGACCTCGATTGCTCATCTCCTGAACAGTCCTTGGTAGCTTGATGTTCGCAGACTTGTTGTAGACATAAGCAATTAAGCCACTGCAATCAAACCCCCCGTTGGGATTATTGCCACCATAGCGATAGGGTACGCCCACCAAACCTATTGCGGCAATCGAGATATCTTCAGTACCCACGCTAGTATCTTGTTTGAATTGGGTAACTTTAGCCGCATTATTCTTTGAGCCAAAACTGCTGCAACCCGACAGTATTGCTAGGGTGCAAATAAAAATGCCGCACCCTATCAGAGTGCGGCATGAGAGAGTTTGATTAGAGTGCGTCAGCAGCATGATCCGCAAGACGGGAGCGCTCACCGCGAGCCAGGGTCACATGTCCACCATGACGCCAGCCTTTGAAGCGATCCACCACATAAGTTAGGCCTGAAGAGCCTTCAGTTAAGTAAGGTGTGTCGATCTGAGCAATATTACCTAAACAAATAATCTTGGTTCCTGGGCCTGCACGAGTCACCAAGGTTTTCATTTGCTTTGGAGTTAAATTCTGCGCTTCATCAATAATCACAAACTTGCTGACAAAAGTTCTGCCGCGCATGAAGTTCATACTCTTTACTTTAATGCGTGAACGAATCAATTCTTGTGTGGCAGCACGACCCCATTCACCAGCGCTGCCGTCTTCGTTACGTTGTAGCACCTCAAGGTTGTCGTCAAATGCACCCATCCAAGGCTGCATCTTCTCTTCTTCAGTACCCGGTAAAAAGCCAATATCTTCACCTACAGGAACAGTAGCTCGGGTGATGATGATCTCGTTATAGCGCTTACTATCTAGCACTTGCTCCAGGCCGGCAGCTAAGGCCAGCAAGGTTTTACCGGTACCCGCTTGACCTAATAATGTTACAAAATCTACGTCAGGATTCATGAGCAGATTCATGGCAAAGTTCTGCTCGCGATTGCGTGCGGTCACACTCCATACATTATTTTTCTGATGAGAGAAGTCTCTCAGGGTTTGTAGGAGGGCGGTCTTGCCGTTGATCTCTTTGACTTGTGCGTAGAAGGGTGTTGAGCCATCGGGGTTTTCTTGATAGACAAACTGATTTACTAACATGCCGAGAACTGAAGGGCCGGTTACGCGATAAAACATTGTTCCAGATTTACCGTCAGCCCAGCTCTCCATGTCTTTGCCATGCTTTGGCCAAAAGTCTGCTGGTAATGCCATGACTCCGGAATACATTAAGTCGCGATCTTCTAAGACCTGGTCGTTGAAGTAATCTTCAGCAGGCAAACCCAGAGCGCGCGCCTTAATGCGCATATTGATATCTTTAGATACCAGAACAACTTCCTGACCTTTACGTGTCTTTTGTAGCTCGCTTACTACTGCCAAGATGAGGTTATCGCCCTTACCTTCAGGCAAGCCCTCTGGTAGTGCTTGGGTAGTGAGCTTTGTCTGGAAAAAAAGTCGACCAGATACGTCTTGATTGCCAAGCTTACTAAGGGGAATACCATCGTCTAATGTGCCGCTGGTACCGGCTACTAATTGATCTAAGGAGCGGCTTACTGTACGGGCGTTACGAGCAACCTCCGTCATGCCCTTCTTATGGTTATCCAGCTCCTCAAGAGTAGTCATCGGCAAGAAGAGATCATGCTCGGAGAAGCGAAACAGAGAGCTTGGATCATGCATCAATACATTGGTATCTAAGACGAATAGACTCGGAGGACCCGTACGATTAATGCGCTTTGGTTTTTCGGGAACATTCGCTATCTTGTTATCACTACGCCCACTACGCACAACTACTGGAGTGTGATCACTTTTGATTTTCTCGAGCACTACTTCAGCATCAGAAAGATCTTCCTCTACATCTGCTGCCCAATCTGGCGCATGGCTTTCCATCACAACAGTTTTTGCTGGCGCAGGACGTTTCTTTAAATCCGGGGTGTCCTTACTATTAACTTTTACTTGGCCAGCAATTTGAGTTGGGATTGGGGGCAATGGCATGCAGACTCTCCTAAAAGAAAAAACCGTCAAGCGGGTTGCATTGACGGCTCATAACGAAACTGGGTGTAAAGCAAACTGTAAAACAGCGGGGGTTGTTTACCAAGCCTGCTCTTAAGTATTCAGGCTGATGAGTCAAACGGATTGTGAGACTTTCCCGTCGTTTACGGTGCATAAGAGCTACTTTACCCCAAATTTACGGCTTTGCAAGTGCCCCAGATTAAATTAATTTAAAAATTATTTGGTTGCTTGAGCTGCTTGTAATACCTCTGTCACATGTCCGGGAATCTTAAGGCCACGCCACTCTTTAACTAGCTTGCCCGAAGAGTCAAACAGGAAGGTGCTGCGTTCGACGCCACGAACTTGCTTGCCATACATGTTCTTCATTTTCATGACGCCAAAAAGCTGACATAGGGTTTCTTCGGTGTCGGCAACGAGTTCGAATGGCAGCTCTAGTTTGCTTCGGAAATTATCGTGAGATTTGAGGCTATCTCGAGATACACCAACGATCAAAGTATTGGCTTTGGTGAAGGCATCAATGTTGTCCCGAAACTCACCAGACTCGGCGGTGCAACCCGGAGTCATATCTTTTGGATAAAAGTAGACAACCAATTTTTTGCCTTTGGCTGAGTCTGGGGTAAAGGTCAATCCTGATGTTGCCGGGATTGCACATTGGGGCATTGATTTACCAATTTCTACTGTCATGATAGGACTCTCTTATTGAACTTGATGTATTACGTATTCTGACGCTACTTAAACTGCTTGCAAAATGAGTTCGCCACTTCGGTTGGGGATTTCCCCCCAGGAGACTGGCTGTACAGCTATTTTATCCAGTTGCTTGGTGGCTGCCCAGGATTGATGCAGCTCCCCCATAGTAACTAGGTCGTGACCTTGGTTTAGCCACCCAATTAGCAATTGCTCAAAGGCGGGTAAAAGCTTTTGACCTTCTAGCTCTGCATGCAGAGTAAATACCTGGTCATTTGGATTGCTTTGGGTGATCTCTAGGAGCTTCTTTACAGCAGCAAATTCATCGGCATCATCAATTCCAATCAGCTCATCAAAAGTTGGTAAGGTAGTTGGATATTGAACATGTTTTGCTTTGCCAGAAGGCAAGTCAAAACGATAAGGCATCAAGTTAGGTTCAGCCCTGCCATCGGAAGAATATTGAATACCCCATTGGTCAAGTTGCTCAAAGGCTGCCTCATTCATTTGCCAGCCAGCAGCGCCATAAGTGACTGGTGAGTGACCAAAGATCTCTACAAAACGATCCCAGCTTTTTTGCATCTGTGCTTTAGTCCATTGGGCATCGCGATGACGCACAGCATCTTGCCAAGCTACGTGATCCCAAGTGTGAATGCCAGTCTCATGACCAGCCGCATCTATGGCGCGCATTTCAGCGGCAGCTTGTTTGCCAATATCCGGACCAGGAAGAAGAACACCGTAGAGCAAAGTCTTAATTCCGTAGTGTTCAACAACGGAGGTGCGACTCACTTTCTTAAGAAAGCCTGGCCTAAAGACCCGCTTGAGTGCCCAGCCAGTGTGGTCAGGGCCTAGGCTAAATAGGAAGGTGGCTTTCAGGCCAAAGCGCTCAAGCGTACGCGCTAGGTTGGGGACGCCTTCTTTGGTCCCGCGCAGAGTATCAACATCTACCTTGAGTGCAATCTTGGCCATGAAGCTCTAAATGTACTTTCGCTTATTCTTTGTCAACTAAATGACGTGCGTTTTCTACATCATGGCGATAGGCTTCGAAAATATTCTTCAGCGCATCACTCATATTAATAGTCGGCTTCCAGCCTAATTCAGTCATCGTGTTATCAATTGCAGGTACACGGTTCTGAACATCCTGATAGCCTTCGCCGTAGTAAGCGCCAGAAGTAGTTTCTACAATCTTTACTTCATTCGCCATCTTTGCATATTCTGGAATGCTACGGGCGATATCCAGCATCTGATTGGCGAGCTCACGAATAGAGTGATTATTCTTTGGATTACCAATGTTGTAGATCTTGCCGTCAGCAATGCCATCTTTATTGTCGATGATGCGCATCAAGGCGTCGATACCATCATCAATATAAGTAAAGGCACGTTTTTGCGCGCCACCATCAACTACGTTGATGGGTTCGCCGCGAACGATATGACCTAAGAACTGAGTAACTACACGGGAAGAGCCTTCTTTTGGTGTGTAGATACTATCAAGTCCAGGGCCAATCCAGTTAAATGGACGAAAGAGGGTGAAGCGCAAACCTTCCATGCCATAACCCCAGATTACGCGATCCATCAATTGTTTAGAGCAGGCATAGATCCAGCGTGGCTTGTTGATTGGGCCGTAAACCATATTGGATTTGGCCGGATCAAACTCACTATCTTCACACATGCCATAAACCTCGGATGTGGATGGGAAGACCAAATGCTTTTTGTATTTAACTGCTGAGCGCACGATTGGTAAGTTAGCTTCGAAGTCGAGCTCAAATACTTTTAATGGCTGCTGAACATATGTTGCTGGCGTCGCAATCGCTACTAAGGGTAGGATGACATCACATTTACGGATATGGTATTCAACCCATTCTTTATTAATGGTGATGTCACCTTCAAAAAAATGCATGCGAGGATGACTCACTAAATCACCAAGACGATCATTTTGCATATCCATGCCATAGACATGCCAATCAGTTGTCTCTAGGATGCGCTTTGAAAGGTGATGGCCAATAAAGCCATTTACGCCAAGAATGAGTACTTTTTTCATCTTTACTGCCTCGTTTTTAATCTAAAGAGTGCTACTTGTAATTTGTTAGCTATTTGCTGGGAACCAGTCCAGTATCGCTACCGCTTTTTGGTCACCACAAACGCCGAATACCTGATTATCAACCACTTGGATGCCGGGAGCCTGAAGATCTAGCTCTCTCGGAAATGGGCCTTCTAGGCTGGTCCGAGCCACAATTCTGCGCTGACCTTGCCAGTCTGTAAAAGCGCCTGGATAAGGGGGTGCAACGGCTCTGACGAGGTTATGAACCTGCTGAGCAGTCTGATGCCACAGAATTTGTCCATCGGCAGGCTTGCGGCCCCCAAAATAGCTTCCCTGAGCCAGATTATTGGGTTTTCTAGGGATGCGGCCTTGAATAAGCTCGGGTAGAGCCTGGTTGATTACCGTGATGGCTGCCCGGCTGACTTTGCCAAAGACATCGGTGGCAGTTTCGTTGGGTCCAATCGAAACGGCTGACTGTCCCACAATGTCACCCGCATCCGGCTTAACTTCCATCATGTGCAATGTTGCGCCTGTTTCTGTTGCACCCTGCAAGATAGCCCAATTAACAGGTGCCCGCCCACGGAACTTTGGCAGCAATGAGCCGTGCATATTCAAGGCACCAATCTTGGCGCAGGCCAAGAGTTCTGCCGGAATCATGTGGCGGTAGTAAAAGGAAAAAAGGTAATCAGGTGTTAGTTTTTGAAGTTGCGGTATGAGCTCCATCAGCTGATTCGCATTTGGAGTGATGTAAGGAATCTGTTGATCCTCACACAGTTTCGAAACGCTCCCGAACCAAATATTCTCATTGGGATCATCTTGATGGGTAACTACTAGATCAATCTGAATGCCTGCACCCAGTAATGCCTTAAGGCAGTTAACGCCAACATCATGATAAGCAAAGACGACTGCGTGCAATTATTTTTTCTCTAAGACAGTTTGCACAACATAGCGTGGACGCTCGCGAACTTGTTGGTAGATGCGGCCGATGTACTCACCGAGTAGACCAAGACCAAATAGCATCACGCCAATCAGGAAGAAGGTGAGAGCGAAGAGGGTGAACACCCCTTCAACCTCAGCGCCGAGCACAAAGCGGCGAACCAGAAGGTAGATAAACAGACTGCCCGCAGCCATTGCCAGCAACATGCCCAGGATCGAGAAAATCTGCAAAGGCATGACGGAAAAGCCGGTCACTAAGTCAAAGTTCAAGCGAATGAGTTGATAGAGGCTGTATTTTGACTCACCAGCAAAACGCTCTTCATGTTTGACGGTAATTTCAGTTGGGTTGGATGCGAATGTATAAGCCAGTGCCGGAATAAAGGTGTTGCTTTCATCGCACTGACGTACGAGATCAACAATACGTCGGCTATAGCCACGCAGCATGCATCCTTGATCAGTCATCGTAATACGAGTAATTTTTTGGCGCAAATGATTCATTGCACGTGAAGCAAATTTTCTGAAGAAGCTATCGCGACGATTGGCGCGAATAGTGCCAACGTAGTCATGACCTTTTAGTAATTCATTTACCAATGCATCGATTTCTTCCGGGGGATTCTGCAAGTCAGCATCGAGGGTGATGATGTATTCGCCGCGGGAGTATTCAAAGCCAGCCATGATCGCCATATGCTGACCAAAGTTGCTATGAAATAACACCGCACGTGTGACATCAGGGCGCAGTTCAACTTGCTTTGCCAAGATGCCGGCGGATCGATCCTTGCTGCCATCATTCACAAACACCACTTCATAAGCAATGTTGCGCTTACTGGCCATGACATCTAGCGCAGGATAAAGGCGATCAAAGAGGGCTTGCAGGCCGTCTTCCTCGTTATAAACGGGAATGACAATGCTGAGCGTTGGATTGCAGGCTTGGGTAGCTAAATTTGCAGTCATGCTGCAATTTTGCCTGATTCCGTTCTCTGCCCTAGTTTTTACGATGTTTCTTCAGAATTCCAGTCAAACCCTTGGCTATACGGCCAATATCTTCATCTGCCATGCCTGGAAAAAGGGGGAGAGTCAAAATAGAGCGGCCAATACGCCTTGCCACGGGAGTCGCTTCTACTTGATACCCCAGCTTTTGATAAAGCGTAAATCCAGTAATCAAAGGGTAGTGAACGCCAGTACCAATACCCAGATCTTTGAGTTCAGACATCACCTGCGCGCGATCCACATTTAATTGCTCAAGCGGCAGCACAACTTGAAACATGTGCCAGTTACTGTCGGTGAAGTTCTCCACGGGCAGTTCTAGATTGAGATTTTCTAAGCCGTGAGATTTCATTTCACTTCGAATCGCATCAAAGTACATTCTGGCCAAAGCACCTCTGCGCGCCTGAAACGCTGGCAACTGCTTGAGTTGATGCAGACCAATGACTGCATTCACATCAGTCAAATTATCTTTGCCACCCAGTACATCCACATCCATTCCATCCATGCCTTGGCGTGTGAGACCTTGAAGGCGAAACTTCTCTGCGAGCTTTGCTTCATCAGTATTGTTAAAAACAAGACAGCCGCCTTCAACAGTGGATAAGTTTTTGTTTGCCTGAAAACTAAAACTCACAAGGTCACCAATACTCCCAATCTTTTGACCTTTCCACTGCGACCCAAATGCTTGCGCTGCATCTTCAATCACACGTAGCTTGTATTGCTTAGCCAAGCCATATAGTTGATCCATATTTACAGGTAGCCCAGCTAAATAGACTGGCATGATGGCTCGAGTCTTTGGCGTAATGGCTGCAGCTATTTGGTTTAAATCAATGTTACGTGTAATGGGGTCAATATCTACAAATACGGGTGTTGCACCCACACTCAGAATCACATTCGAAGTGGCCACCCAAGAAATCGGTGTAGTGATGACTTCATCGCCAGGACCAATATCAGCAACCTGCAGGGCTATTTTCATTGTGGCTGTGCCGTTAGCAAAGCAACGTACAGGGCGACCGCCAAAATAGTCACTCAAGGTGGCCTCGAACTCAGCTAACTTGGGACCTGAGGTAACCCAACCAGAACGCAAAACCTCGGCAACCGCATCAATTGTTTCTTGATTGAAGTGTGGGCGCGTAAAAGGAATGAAGGGAGGGGTGTTTTCAGTAGTTGACATGGCGAACCTTAAAAACTTATTGGGCGGAGCTACTTTGTGAATCTGGGTGTTTAACTATCACGCGCCGAGAATCTCTGCCCACTTCTTGCATGGGGACATTGAGTTTCTGCAGCTCGATGTATTGCTCTGGAACCATCAAGGCATAAGCAGTTTGATCTTCTTTCCAGCGTTCGATAAACGCATCTAAGGTAGGTAGCCACAACTCAGGTTCTTGCTGGGCGCCAAACTTCAACTCATCTAAAAATTCCACCATTGTCATAGTTCTGCCGAGATAGAACGGCACTGTGTGATCTAGAATTCTGACGGAATAAAAGTTCACTTTTTCCGGAATGCCTAGTTTCACTTTCTCGACTAGATCAATACCTGATACAGCACGTCCCAGAGTTTCATGGCCCGTTCCGGCAATGATCGCGCAGAGAAAAAAGCCGCAAGCAAAGCTGGTAATGCTACTTAGGCCATTACGTTTGCTTTGCAGGAGCGTCAGGAGGCTAAATGTAATTAGGGCAATCAGCGCGGCAATTATCCAATAGAGGTATTGCGCATAAGACTCGATTTCATCAGGCCTGGCTTGTTTGTCGACTTCGCCTAAAAAGAAAAAGCCAATACCACCCAAGATTGCAAAAAAGAGCGCTTGTAATTTCCAAGGCAATGCGAGTGAGTTGCTTAAACCCAGATTGCGATCTAAGCGGTGACCAACAAGCAATGCTAGCGCTGGAAAGACGGGGATGATGTATCCGGGTAATTTCGATTGGGATACGCTAAAAAATCCCATGATGACTGCAAACCAACAGGTAAGTAACCATCCGCTAGAGAACTCTCGATTACGCTCTCGCCAGGCCTGAGCAAGCGCTTCAGGAGTTTGCGCAATCCATGGCAAAAAGCCAATTAGTAAAAGTGGTATGAAGTAATAAATCGGACCAGTGCGGCTATGGGCTGTTTGCGTAAATCGTTGTAGGTGTTCATGAATAAAAAAGAACTCCAGAAACTCAGGATTGCGTTGGGCCACCAGGACAAACCATGGCGCAGTGATCGCTAAAAATAAAATTGTGCCGCTAATGATGTGCAGTCGTTTCCAGATTTTCCAGTCCCACGCAGTAATCGAATAAACAGCAAATACCATGCCGGGGATCGCAAGCCCAATAACACCTTTGGATAGGGTCGCTAAGGCCATGAAGGCCCAGCAGGCCCACATCCACCCTCTGGTATCACTCGAGTTACGAGAGGTTTGTGCCAACAAAAGACTACATAGTGCTGCAACCAAAAATGCCGACAATCCCATGTCGAGTGAGTTGATGTGTCCACCAATCACCCACATTGGGCTCGAGGCTAAAGCGATGGCAGCTAAGCAGCCTGCTCGCGGGCTGTAGATGCGTGCACCAGTGAATCCAATAAATACGATTGTTAGAAATCCAGTAAGCGCAGTCCATAAGCGCGCTTGCCAATCACCAATGCCAAAAAGACTAAAGGCCGTAGCGGTAGCCCAAATTTGTAAAGGGGGTTTTTCAAAATACTTATAACCGTTGTAGCGTGGGGTTACCCAATCTCCGGTGACGAGCATTTCACGGGCAATCTCGGCATAACGTCCCTCATCTGATGGAATGAGGTGACGGTAATTTAAGGTGCCAAACCAAAGCAAGGCATAGATCAAGACCAGAACCAAAATAGTTGCTGGGTTGAGGGCGCTTGACTGCCGAATTTGGCCAAACTGCATTAGACGGCTTCCACAATCAGGGCGAGCAGGACTTGACGGCCCTCGCCCACAAGAATGTTGTAGGTGCGACAAGCCGCCTGAGAATCCATTACTTCAAAGCCGATCTTGGCCTCTATAAGGGTCTTTAGTAACTCAGGCTTTGGGAAGCGCTGGCGTTTGCCGGTGCCAATAATGATTAATTCAGGCTTAAGGGAAGCCATTTGAGCGAAATCTGATGAACTCAGCTCTTCAAAGGACTTGATTGCCCATTCCAAGATTTCACCGTCAGAACTCAGTAAAACCGCGTGACTGTAAGGGATCTTATTGATCTCGATGTAGCCATCGCCGTAACCGGTGATTGTATTGGCTCCGGAATGGGGGTCAGATTGAAGCTTCACATGGACTCTCTGTCATAATTGTGATGATTATAGCTAGCTGTTTTTTCCTAGATTTCAAGAACTTATCCTTTAATTTATTGTGAAACCGATCCTAAAGTCCGAAAAACTCAATCACGTCTGTTATGACATTCGTGGACCCGTGCTGGAACTCGCGCAGCGCATGGAGGAAGAGGGCCACAAAATCATCAAACTCAACATCGGCAATGTGGGTGTTTTTGGCTTTGATCCTCCAGAAGAGATTCAGTTGGACATGATCCGTAATTTGGGTAATGCCTCAGCGTACTCCGATTCCAAAGGAATTTTTGCCGCTCGTAAAGCCATCATGCAATATTGCCAGGAAAAGGGTATCCAGGGAGTTAGTTTGGATGACATCTATACCGGTAATGGGGTTTCTGAATTAATTGTTCTTGCAATGAATGCATTGCTTAACAACGGTGATGAAGTATTGGTACCAGCCCCAGATTACCCCTTATGGACTGCTGCAGTGAGTCTATCTGGCGGCACCCCAATTCATTACTTGTGTGATGAGTCTAAAGAGTGGGCGCCAGATTTGGCCGATCTGCGTAAAAAGATTACACCGCGCACTAAAGCGATTGTAGTAATCAACCCGAATAATCCAACAGGCGCTATTTATTCCAAAGAAGTGTTGACAGAGTTAACTTCAATTGCGCGTGAGCATGACTTAATTTTGTTCGCTGACGAGATTTACGACAAGATGCTATACGACCAAGAGAAGCATGTCTCTTTGGCATCCCTGTCAACTGATGTAGTTACTATCACCTTCAATGGTTTATCCAAAAACTATCGCTCTTGCGGCTACCGTGCTGGCTGGATGGTAGTTTCTGGGGATAAAGAGATGATTCGCGATTACATCGAGGGTCTCAATATGTTGTCCTCAATGCGCCTGTGCGCCAACGTGCCAGGCCAGTATGCTATTCAGACAGCTCTGGGCGGCTATCAAAGTATTAATGACCTGGTGGCTGAAGGTGGCCGCTTGGCGAAACAGCGCGACCTCGCCTGGAAACTCATTACTGAAATCCCAGGTGTGACTTGCGTGAAGCCAAAATCTGCTTTGTACTTATTTCCAAAACTCGATTCCGAGATGTACCCGATTGAAGATGATCAGCAATTTGTTGCCGACCTTCTCAAGGAAGAAAAAGTATTGTTGGTACAAGGCTCTGGTTTTAATTGGATCAAGTCAGATCACTTCCGCGTAGTGTTCCTACCTCATGAAGATGTGCTGAAAGAGGCTATTGGTCGTCTTGCACGCTTCCTAGAGCGTTATCGTCAAAAACATAGTCGTAAAGTAAATAATTCGACTAATTCAATAGCAGCAAAGGCATCATGAAACCGATTCAAGTTGGTCTATTAGGTATTGGCACTGTAGGTGGTGGTGTATTTACTGTTCTCGAACGCAACCAAGATGAAATTACCCGTCGTGCTGGTCGCGGTATTCGTATTAATACGGTTGCCGATCTCAATGTAGAGCGTGCTAAAGAGCTAGTAAAAGACCGTGCACAAGTTGTGAGTGATGCACGTGCTGTGATTAACAACCCTGAGATTGATATCGTTGTTGAATTGATCGGTGGTTACGGCATTGCTAAAGATTTAGTGCTCGAGGCCATTGCTGCTGGTAAACATGTAGTTACAGCCAATAAGGCTTTGATCGCGGTGCATGGCAATGAGATTTTTAAAGCTGCCCACGAAAAGGGTGTGATGGTCGCCTTTGAAGCGGCTGTTGCTGGCGGCATTCCAATTATTAAAGCGCTGCGTGAAGGTTTAACTGCAAACCGCATCGAATGGATCGCTGGCATCATCAACGGCACAACCAATTTTATTCTTTCTGAGATGCGCGACAAAGGCTTAGACTTTGCGACGGTCTTGAAAGAAGCCCAGCGTTTGGGCTATGCAGAGGCAGATCCGACATTTGATATTGAAGGTGTAGATGCCGCCCATAAAGCAACCATCATGAGCGCAATTGCATTTGGTATTCCAATGCAGTTTGACAAGGCGCACATTGAAGGCATTACTAAGTTAGATGCTATCGACATTAAATATGCCGAGCAGTTGGGTTATCGCATCAAGTTGCTCGGTATTGCTAAGAAGACAAGTACTGGCGTTGAGTTGCGTGTGCACCCAACCTTGATTCCGACTAAGCGTTTAATTGCAAACGTGGAAGGCGCCATGAATGCCGTTCAGGTATTTGGTGATGCTGTAGGTACTACGCTGTACTACGGTAAAGGGGCAGGCTCAGAGCCAACTGCCTCTGCTGTGATTGCAGACTTAGTAGACATCACACGTTTATTGGGTGCAAGCCCAGAGAGCCGGGTTCCTTACTTAGCGTTTCAGCCAGATGCAGTGCGTGACATCACTGTATTACCCATGGGTGAAATTACCACCAGTTACTACTTACGTTTGCGCGTAGCGGATCAAGCTGGAGTGTTAGCAGATATTACTAAGATCTTGGCAGCTCACAGCATCTCGATCGATGCTCTCTTGCAAAAAGAAGCTGACGAAGGCGAAAGTCAAACCGACTTGGTCGCGCTCACCCATGAGACCAAAGAAAAGCATATGCTCGCAGCAATTGGGGAAATTCAGAATCTGAAAACTGTTGCTGGTGAAGTAGTGAAGATCCGCTTAGAAAATCTGTCCTAATACAAATACATGCGTTACCAATCCACCCGGGGTAATAGCCCACAGCAATCCTTTTTAGAAATTCTGCTTGGCGGATTAGCGCCAGACGGCGGCTTATATCTGCCGACAGAGTACCCGCAAGTCACTAAAGCGCAGTTAGACGCTTGGCGTGGCCTGCCCTATGCCGATCTCGCTTATGAGGTCTTAAGTCTTTATTGCGACGACATTCCTGAGGTAGATCTGCGTACTCTATTGCGTAAGACTTACACGGAGCAGGTCTACTGCAATGGCCGCAAGGAAGATAACGCTAAAGACATCACGCCATTGCATTGGTTGGGTGAAGAGCAAGGCACACGTATTGGTTTGCTTAGTTTGTCTAATGGACCCACATTGGCATTTAAAGATATGGCGATGCAGTTCCTAGGCAATCTCTTTGAATACGCCTTAAAAAAGAATGGTCAAAAACTCAATATTTTGGGCGCGACATCCGGAGATACTGGAAGTGCTGCTGAATACGCAATGCGTGGCAAAGAAGGTGTAAAGGTATTTATGCTTTCACCACGCGGCAAGATGAGCTCGTTCCAGTCTGCCCAAATGTATTCTCTGCAAGATCCTAATATCTTTAACTTAGCAGTTGCTGGTGTGTTTGACGATTGCCAAGATATTGTTAAAGCGGTGAGTAACGACCATAGGTTTAAAGCGAATCACCAAATTGGTACCGTCAACTCCATCAACTGGGGTCGTGTTGTTGCTCAGGTGGTCTATTACTTCCAGGGTTATTTGCTGGCTACAAAATCTAGCGATGAAAAAGTGTCATTCACTGTGCCCTCCGGCAACTTTGGCAATATCTGTGCTGGCCATATTGCCCGCATGATGGGTTTGCCAATTGCGCATTTGATTGCTGCCACGAATGAGAATGATGTTCTCGACGAGTTCTTCCGCACCGGCGTCTATCGGGCACGTAAGTCTGCTGAAACTCTGCATACCTCTAGTCCGTCTATGGATATTTCTAAGGCGAGCAACTTTGAGCGCTTTGTATTTGATTTCATGGGCAAGGACGGCAAAGCTACTGCAGCTATGTTCAAACAAGTTGATCAAGCTGGTGGCTTTGATATTTCTAAAGACGCTGTCTTTAAAGACCTTGCGCAGTACGGATTTCAATCTGGCCGCAGTAACCATGACAATCGCCTAGAAACGATTCGTAATGTTGATGCGCAGTATGGCGTGATGATTGATACACATACAGCAGATGGTGTGAAGGTTGCACGCGAACACTTGCAGGCAGGCATTCCAATGATTGTGTTGGAAACTGCTTTGCCTATTAAGTTTGAAGAAACGATTGAAATAGCATTGGGGCGTCCAGCAGAATGCCCACCAGCATTTAAAGACATCAAGTCAAAGCCACAGCGCGTTGAAAATATCGATGCCGATGTCGATCAAGTCAAAAACTTCATTACTGCCCACACCAACTAAATCAGAAATCAATTGCCATGACTAAGCCTCCGATGTTGACTGCTCAGCAGGCTTTAGATCACTTACTTTCTCACGCAATACCCGTGCACGAAACTGAAACACTTGCGATGCAAGTTGCTCTAGGCCGTGTACTTGCAGAGAATGTTAAGAGTCTCGTAGATGTACCTCCACTCGATAACACCTCAATGGATGGTTATGCAGTGCGCACAGCGGATACCAGCTCTCCAGGTCAAACACTCACAATTGCACAACGCATTCCGGCGGGATCCATGGGAACTCAGCTTGAGCCAGGCACTGCTGCCAGAATCTTTACTGGTGCCCCAGTCCCTCCAGGCGCTGATGCCGTTGTCATGCAAGAGGATTGCTCTATTTCAGAGGGGGCAAGTAAGCAAGTCCAAGTCAATATCGCACCAACATCAGGTCAATGGATTCGTCGCAGAGGTGAAGATCTGACTGCTGGCAAAGTAGCGCTTACGGCAGGCACTTATCTCCGACCTCAGGAGCTTGGAGTTGCAGCCTCTGCTGGCTTAACGCATTTGACTGTAAAGCGTAAAGTGAGAGTTGCTGCATTTTTCACTGGTGATGAGTTGTCCCTGCCAGGTGAGCCACTCAAGCCGGGTGGCATCTATAACTCTAATCGCGACACACTATTAGCGTGCATTAAATCTTTAGGCTGCGATGCCACAGACTTTGGAATTGTTCCTGATAGTCTTGAGGCCACGAAGGAAACTCTTCGTAAGGCTAGCAAAGACCATGACTTAATCATTACATCAGGCGGCGTCTCCGTTGGCGAGGAAGACCACATTAAACCCGCAGTAACTGCTGAAGGTAGATTAGACCTTTGGCAGATTGCGATGAAGCCTGGCAAGCCATTAGCTTTTGGCGCTGTGCGCAAATCAGATAGTTCAAAAGGTAATGCGGAAACCTGGTTTATTGGTTTACCTGGCAACCCAGTATCGAGTTTTGTGACTTTCCTATTATTTGTTCGCCCATTTATTCTTAAGTTACAAGGGCGAGATGCAGGCTTGCCGCAGTCTTACCCTATGCGCGCTGACTTTGATTGGCTTAAGGCCGATCGTCGTAACGAGTTTCTGAGGGTCAAGATCAATACGCAGGGTGGATTGGATCTATTCTCCAATCAAAGCTCTGGGGTACTTACTAGCGCCTCTTGGGGGGATGGCTTAGTAGATTGTCCGCCGGGCCAAGCATTAAAAGCTGGCGATATGGTGAAGTACATTCCATTTAGTGCACTTCTTTCCTAGTCGTATTACGATTCTGTTATGAAACTCGAATTACGATTCTTTGCTTCTTTAAGGGAGGGTCTTGGACTTTCTGGCGAGAGTATTAATGCTCCATCAGAAGTAAAAACCATTGCCGACTTAAGAGGCCACCTTGTTCAGCGAGGTAATCCTTGGGCTGAAGTATTGGCAAGCGGCAAAGTGATTCGTTGCGCCTTAAATCAAGAGATGGTAAATGACTCCACTCCTCTAGTTGAGGGGGCCGAGGTGGCTTTCTTTCCTCCGGTTACTGGCGGCTAAGATGCAGAATGATTTCATCCGCATTCAAGAGGCTGACTTCGATCTAACAACCGAGGTGAAGGCTCTGCGTAAGAATGACCCTCGAGTGGGTGCAGTGGTGACTTTTCTAGGCACAGTCCGAGATATGAATGACGGTAGTCAAGTTCAGGGTATGACTCTGGAGCACTATCCTGGCATGACAGAAAAATCCCTAGAAGAAATCATCATACAAGCGAGAAGCCGCTGGGATCTTTATAAGACCCTAGTGATTCATCGAGTAGGACCACTGTTACCTGAGGATCAAATTGTTCTAGTGGCAGTTACCAGTGCCCATAGAGGTGAAGCATTTGCTGCTTGTGAGTTCATCATGGACTATCTAAAAACAGCGGCACCATTTTGGAAAAAAGAAGAAACGCCCGAAGGTAGCAAATGGGTGGACGCTCGCGTGACTGACGATACTGCAATGGCACGCTGGAATTAATTTAGTTTTATATCTGCTTGAGTGCTAAAGCTAGATTAAAGCCGCTGAGCCAGGCGCCCTCGACTCTGCCGCCATTGAGCCAGTCTCCACAAAGCCCTAAGCCAACATTAGGCAGTGATAAAAATCCAATGCTATTTTCTAGACCCCCACTGGCATAGCGCCAGCGGTGCATGCTGATTTCAGCATCCTCGCAGTTAAAACCATGTGCTGTCAGGCACTGCAGCATTTGGTCTTGAGCATCCTCTTTACTTAACTCAACATTTTCCTGGCTCCAGTCAGGTTTGCCATGGATCGTCCACGTACTTCCCTGACGCATTGGCTTTGATTCATTTTGACAAATCCAGCTAATGATTTCCTCATTAATGAAAGCGGCATCAAAATCTACATTGAGCTGATGCGGAAAATTTGCCATCATGGTCCAGCATGCCTTCATCTGTGCTGAGTCAGCGATATCAGCGGCTTCACTATTCAGATGCTTAAGTAGGGCGCTTGCCTGAGGAGCGGGTATAGCCAACACAACATAATCGTAGAGCGTGGTAATTTCATTTGCTTCACTGCATTGCAGATGCCATTTGCCATCCATTCGTTCCAGCTGGGAAATGGTTCTTTCATATTGAATGGAGAGATCCTTAGCAAGATGCTTACCTGGTGAATTCATATAAGGAGTGCCAACATAGCGAATATCTTGTGAGTGACTTACACGCCATGCCTTGGCTTCGTAAACTCTGAGTTTGGGCTTCCAGATCGCAGCTGTGCCGGCCTGCATCCAACTTTGTACCTCCTCAATAAAACGAGGATCTCTAGCAGTAAAGTACTGTGCGCCATGATCGGCAGACCATTCTTGTGTGCGCCGCGTACTCATGCGCCCGCTAGGACCACGACTCTTTTCAAAAACATCTATGGATATACCGTGCGACTGAAGCTCTCTTGCACAAGCAAGGCCTGCAATTCCTGCTCCAATGACCGCTACCTGATTAATTGCTTTACTGCTGCTCATATTCTAGGAAGTATTTTTCGAAAGGTGAGATTAATTCGAGGATTCGTGACTGCCTTAGTTTTGAGAAGACTGTGATGCCAGTAATCTTGAACAGGGGCGTGCATGATGAGAAGGCTACCGTGCTCAAGAAAGACGGGTACTGTCGTTTTATCCTGCTTGTGACGAAATGCAAATTTACGTCGAGCCCCCAGGCTGATTGATGCGATAGGGCTTGTGCCATCCAACTCTTTTTCATTATCACTATGCCAGCCCATACCTTCATTGCCATTGTGATACAGATTGAGTAAGCAAGAGTTATAGCTAAAGCCGGTCACGGCTTCAAGTTGATGCTTGATTTGAAGTAACTCTTCCGTCCAGGCCTGAGGAATTTTTTCGATACCCGAGTAGGTATAACGGCATTCGGGATCCCCCACCCAGGCAACTTTTCTCGCGGTTGTTACTAACTTACCAAACATATTGATCTGATCTGTTTTCCAAATAAGGGAGTGCAGCAGGCTTTCAAAAAAATGATCAGATTCATCTGCTTTGTAAAAATGACTGAAGTATTCAGCTCGACCATCCCTTTCCAATAGGCAGATTGGGTCAGGCGATTCTGGGGGGTCGAATAAGGGACTTTGCATTTTTTACTTATAAAGCTAGGGTTGCACGTTATTTCAATAAAAACCCTAGAATAGACTGCATTATGAATTGTTCAGGACTAAGAGGTTGATTATGAAAGCACCCGATAAACGTTGCTGCGGCTCAGGGGTTTGCATTATTAATGAAGCAGGAGAATGCTGGTGTGGCCAAGTATGGGATGGCGAGAAAATGAGTGCGCCACCGCTGATGGCAGCAAAAAGCCAGCCCACCGATTCTGAGTCTACAGGTTCTAAACCTGAATCCCAGGACCCGCTTATTTAGTTGATCCGTAAACTCTACGGAGCGAGTGAGCCGCTACACCATCTTTTAGCGCCTCCCTTACAGGAATTGCCATTACTCGAATAGCTGATTGCACTGCCATGCGCTCTAGTCGGCTTGGCAGAGGTCGTTGAATAATCGGATATGCCCAATCGGGCAAATTCAGAAAGCCAGCCCGACTGATCATTCTTACGAAAGGTTTAGCGCTGAGGTTACTGGGAAAGTTATCCAGCATTCCAATGATGCTTTTAGCCCTTTCCCCATAGTGAAGTTGGGGGATATATTGTCTGATGACTTGTTCCGTACCAGCATAGGTGTCTGGTAGATCGATCGCTCCCAATCTTTCCCCGAGCATTTTCATTTCTGTAAAGTACTGATCTTTTTGCTTTGTGCTCAAAGCTTCACTGCGGTATGGCTCGTAGGAGCACATAAAACTGCGAGTTTCTGTTAAGTGAACCCATGCGAGTAGTTCGGGATCATCCGCCCTATAGGGTTGATTGAATTCATCAAACCCAGTGACCTTTTGATGAATTTGATTAACGCGATTGATAGCCTTATCCGCCATGTCCTGCGAGCCATAGGTAGTTGCGGCAATGAAGAACGCCGTTCTTCCTAGCCTGCCTTTCAAGTCTTGTCTAAAGCTGGAATGATCCCACACGCCAGCGAGCGCTTTTGGGTGAAGAGCTTGCAGTACTAGCGAGCTAATGCCACCGATCATCATAGAAATGAAATCCGCATGCACCTTCCATGCGATAGACTCCGGGCCAAACAAACCTCTATCACCAGCGGGTTCCAGAAATGCGACAGGTGGACCGCCACCGCCCACCATTTCTCGAATTGACCGACGAATGAGCTCCTCAATCATTTGCTTAATGAATCACGATATTGCTTAAACCATCATCCTCAATGATTTCGGAAATTAAATCGAGTCGGATTCTGGGATTGCTTTGAGCGAGTAAGTGGTTCTTCTGAGCCGGGGGGAGTGGTAAGAGCTCAGCCAATCGGTTGGATACCCAGCCACAATCATCCTGGTTCATCGGCATTTTGAACGCATCTTCACCCAGCAAATCCTCCCTTTTGATGACAGAAATAATCTCATTCAAAAGCGTGGCTACCTTTTCATGTTCTTTTGCTAGTGGTATCTCTGGGTCGGCATCGATCAGCTCAACTTGACCCATCCAGAGGCCATCAGTCTCTTGTTTGATATTTAGAACTTTAAAACGTTGCGTTCCATAGGACTTAGTCATGTAAAGCGCAGGCTGAATCGCATCAAACTCTTCTAATTTCGCCAGTGTGCCAATATTTGAAAAGTTGGCCACTGCGTCGGCATTCGATTCAATTGGCTTGTTATCGAGAATGCTGATAACCCCAAAAGGCGTATCTTCACGTAGGCAACGCTTCATCATATCTAGGTAGCGCGCTTCAAAGATTTTGAGAGCAATTACTCCGCCTGGAAAGAGAGTAGTGCCCAAGGGGAAAAGTGGGATCCAGCGGGCCGTCAAAGAGGATGTTGTCATGCGCTTAATTTAAAGGATTTATGTTTAGTTTGCTGAGTAGTCAAAATGGCGCCGTGTTCAGCAGTAAACCTGAATTTCGGCCAAAATAGGTGGTATTCACAGGAGAGTAAACATGATTCAAAAATTACGGGTTAAGCTCGCACGCTGGATTTTGGGTAAGCATTGTCCTTGCTACCAAATGGGTTACCACTCCATGGTTGATTTTCAGCAGCGCAGTGCGGATCAGCTGGAAAAGGCTAAACAAGCGCAATCTACTAAGCACTAGTCAGCAAGCCTTACCCCTATTCGATAATGAAAATCTGGAAGATGAGGCGAAATTGTGCATTGACTCCCAGTCAATTGCTCAAGTTCTATATCGCTCTAGTTTGCCTTTCCTTAACTGTAGCCACTGGTTTTTTATTGGTTGGCGTAAAAGTTATTCTCATCTTCACTACAATAGAGTTGACTGCGGTTACCGTCGGTTTTTTGGTTTACTGTCGGCATGCCTTAGATTTTGAGGAAATAGAAATCAGCGGTACCCGTTTGTTGGTCAGGAAATTCATTGCCTACAAAGAGTCAGTAACTGAATTTAATACACACTGGGTCAGACTCTCGCACCCAGAGGGGCAACAAAAGGTATTTTTTATTGAGCAGACGGATCAGCGGGTTGAGGTTGGCCAGTTTCTGAGGCGTGAGCAATTTCAAGGTCTGATCGCTGAGCTACGACCTTACCTAGGTTGACTACAACCATAAGTTCAAAAGGGTTAAAGATTGGCACTCTGCAGAAATATGGATTCAACTCGATACTTTATCTAATTCAACATATTTGCTAAATCCCCCATGAACGTTAATACAGCAGTAAAAGCCGCTCTCAATACCTTGGTTGATATTGCATCCCACTCCAATGGCGTTCAGCCGGTTACTGGCTTAGAGCTGGCTCAGCGCCAAAAATTGTCGGTGAGCAGAATAGAGCTCTTACTGAGCGCATTGCGCGCAGCGGGAATCGTGAAGGGTACTAAGGGCCGCAACGGGGGTTACACGCTGTTGCAGGATCCCCGCATGATCACTATCAAAGATGTGGTCCTAGCGATGAATTACATTAAAAAGCGCAAAGTTGAGGCCTGCGATATTGCCAGTGAGCTATATCAGTCTTTGGAGGCTTACATGCTCAGCTGCATGGCTAATGTGAACCTCTCTGATGCCATCAAGGATTATGTGCCGCGATTTAGCGAAGCTAAAACCGCTCCCGAGCGTCAGGCTTTTGTTTACCCCGATTTCAGAGTTGAGAAGCCCTCCAAAGGTGAAGTACAGAGAGTAATCAAGGCACCATTTAAGAAGGTGGAGGATGTACCTCTGGGGCCAAACTCCATTTTTAGTTTTGGTGACTACCTTCACAAAGCAGGGCAACAACAAGGATCTTTATGAGGCAGTTATTGGGATCGAATTTCGCTAGCAAACTATTGGCATCTATCTTGTTGGCATCAGCACCATGGGTAGTTTCCTTGGCTGCTGATAGCGCCCCAACAAAAGCTGACCCAGTTTGGCTAACGGATACACGCGCTAGCATCAAATCCAATAATTATGAGCAAGCATTAAAGCAATTGCAGTCTGCAAATGAAGTTAACTCTGCAGACTGGAATAACCTGATGGGATATAGCTTGCGTAAAAAGCAGCCGCCAGATTTGGCTGCATCTGAAAAGTATTACCAGGCAGCATTGAAGATCGATCCAAGCCATAGATCAGCTTTGGAGTACTACGGCGAGCTGCTTTTGATGAAGAAAGACTTGCCTGGAGCAGAGGCGATGTTGGCAAGACTTGATAAGGCCTGCCGCTTTGGTTGCGAAGAGTACAGTGACCTCAAAGAGAGTATTGCTAAGTATCAAGGTAAAAAGTAATTCCTCATTCCCTCATGTCATCAAGTGCTTATGAGTATCCTCCATTAGCATTTGTTGATATTGAGACTACGGGCTCAAATTTCGAGCGCGATCGTATTACGGAAGTTGGCATCAAATCGCTGATTCATGATCAGATAGAGATTTGGGAAAGCCTGATTAATCCCCAGACATTTATTCCGCAGAATATCCAAAGTTTGACGGGCATTAGACCTGAGATGGTTCGTCAGCAGCCCGCCTTTGAGGGCTTGGCGACTGAGATCGCTGGTGAGCTCGAGGGTAAGATTTTTGTAGCCCACAATGCCCGTTTTGATTATGGATTTTTGAAGGCATCGTTTAAGCGGGTGGGTATCGACTTTAAGCCTAAAGTTCTTTGTACCGTAAAGCTCTCCCGTTTACTCTTTCCCGATCAGGCAAGGCACAATCTTGACACCATCATTAGTGCCCATCGCCTTAAAATTAGCGCACGGCACCGTGCATTGGGTGACGCTGATTTGTTGCTTCAGTTTTGGCGCGTTTGTGAAGAAAAGCTGGGGCGTGAAGCGCTTCTCAAGGCGGTCAATCAACTGATTGGCAATCCAAGTTTGCCGCCCAATATTGATAAAGCACTGATAGATTCGATTCCGGAAAAGCCGGGTTGCTATATTTTTTATGGTGAGAATCAAATCCCACTGTATATCGGCAAAAGTATTTCTCTACGCAGTAGGGTGATGGGTCATTTTCAAGGGGCGCTCACTCAGCGTAAGGAAATGAAGCTCTCGATGCAAGTCAGGGATATCGATTGGATTGAGACTAGCGGAGAGTTGGGCGCATTAATTTTAGAATCCCGACTCATTAAAGAGCGCATGCCCAGCATGAATATTAAATTGCGCCGCTCAAAGGATCTCTGTGCCTGGAAATTGGAGCTTGCTGAGGATGGTGTACTCACTCCGCATCTAGTAGGTCATCGCGAATTAGATCCTGGCATTCAAGAAAACTTGTTTGGCTTGTTTTATAGCAAGCGAGAGGCTAATGCTTATCTCAAAGCAATTGCGAAAAAATATCGTCTCTGTGAGGCGCTGCTCGGTCTGGAAAAACGGATTGAAGGCAAGGCATGCTTTGGTTATCAAGTAAAGCAATGCGGTGGTGCCTGTATTGGTGGTTCTCCTATCGACTTGCATAATCTTCAACTCAAAACTGCTCTGGAATTATTTCAGGTGCAAGTCTGGCCATATCCTGGGCCGGTGGCAGTAAAAGAGGCGGGCCACATGCACGTAGTGGATCGTTGGCGTTATTTAGGTACGGCGATTAACGAAGAAGAGCTTTATGAGTTGGCTGACTCAGGAGAAGCTGAGTTTGATCTGGATATTTATAAGATCTTGAAAAAGGCGCTGGCTGGAAGCTTTAAGAGTCAGGTGATCCCTTTGGCAATCAAAGATACTGCCTAAATGGCCACTAAAAGCCTAGGCTTTAAAAAATCCCAGCTTTTCTGATCTTGCTAGCTTCTTCAATCTAGCCTCAGCTTTAGACGCCTCAGATCGATCCGGGTGCTCTTGGCTTGCTAAAAGGACGACTGGTCTGCGAGCCCTTGTATAACGAGCTCCTTCCCCTGAATTATGGGCTGCTAAACGATGTTCTAGGCGGTTGGTAATGCCAGCGTAATAGCTGCCATCAGAGCATTCTAAGAGGTAAACAAGCCAGGTCAAAATAGGGATTAATTCGCTTAAAAAGAGGTCTAACGGACTTGAAATTATCAATAATGCCCCTATATTCTATAGATAGATATATGTAAAAAATAGCTGTAGTAAATAGGAATTAAAAAATGAGAATAGATAAATTAACTACGAAGTTTCAAGAAGCGCTCAGTGAGGCGCAAAGTCTTGCTTTGGCAAAAGATAATCAATATATCGAGCCTGCCCATTTACTGCTAGCGATGCTACGCGACTCAGATGGTAGTGCTAAGAGTTTATTAACACGCGCTGGCGTGAACGTACCGGGTCTTGAAAAGGCAACTGAGAAACTCATCGCCAACCTCCCAGAAGTGCAGGGCACCAGTGGTGAGGTTCAGGTGGGCCGCGATTTAAGTAATTGGCTCAACTTATGTGAAAAAGAAGCCAATAAGCGCAATGATCAATTTATTGCTGGTGAATTATTTTTGTTAGTGGTGGCCGATGATAAAGGTGAGCTCGGTAAGATGGCTCGTGAGAATGGTTTAAATCGTAAATCGTTAGAAGCGGCTATTGATTTAGTGCGCGGAGGAGAGTCAGTGAATAGTGCGGATGCTGAAGGTCAACGTGAGGCCTTAAAGAAATACACCATTGATTTGACGGAGCGTGCTCGTATGGGCAAGCTCGATCCTGTGATTGGTCGTGATGATGAGATTCGTCGCACCATTCAGATTTTGCAACGTCGCGGTAAGAACAACCCGGTCCTCATTGGTGAGCCAGGTGTTGGTAAGACGGCGATTGTTGAGGGTTTGGCCCAGCGTATCGTCAATGGAGAAGTTCCTGAAACCCTCAAGAACAAGCGCGTCCTCGTATTGGATATGGCTTTGTTATTAGCAGGTGCTAAGTATCGTGGTGAATTCGAAGAGCGACTCAAGGCTGTTCTGAGTGATGTGGCCAAGGACGAAGGTCAAACCATCATCTTCATTGATGAGATACATACGATGGTGGGTGCAGGTAAGGGTGATGGCGCAATGGATGCTGGCAATATGCTTAAGCCTGCTCTGGCGCGTGGTGAGTTACATTGCATCGGCGCAACCACTCTAGATGAATACCGCAAGTATATTGAGAAGGATGCTGCACTCGAGCGCCGCTTTCAAAAAGTGATGGTGGAAGAACCTAGCGTAGAGGCGACTATTGCTATCTTGCGCGGTTTGCAAGAACGTTACGAGCTGCACCATGGTATTGAGATCACTGACCCAGCCATCGTGGCGGCAGCAGAGTTATCGCATCGCTATATTACCGATCGTTTCTTGCCAGATAAAGCTATCGACCTCATTGATGAGGCCGGCTCACGCATTCGGATGGAAATTGATTCCAAGCCAGAGGTCATGGATAAGCTAGAGCGTCGTCTGATTCAGCTCAAGATTGAGCGTGAAGCGGTTAAGAAAGAAAAAGATGAAGCATCGCAAAAACGTCTTGGCTTGATTGAGGATGAGATCAAGCGCTTGGGTGCTGAGTATGCTGATCTTGAGGAAATCTGGAAAGCGGAAAAGGGTGCCGTATTAGGTGCAGCTCATCTCAAAGAGGAGATCGAAAAAGTTCGCGCAGATATCAATAAGTTACAGCGTGAGGGAAAGCTAGAGCAAGTTGCAGAATTGCAATATGGCAAATTACCTGAGCTTGAAGCCAAACTCAAATCCGCTGCCGCTGCTGAAGCAAAGGGTGATAAAGATGGCGTAGTCAAGAACAAACTCTTACGTACCCAAGTTGGAGCAGAAGAAATCGCTGAAGTAGTTTCTCGTGCTACAGGCATTCCAGTATCGAAGATGATGCAGGGTGAACGCGATAAGTTACTCAAGATGGAGGAGTTGTTACATCAGCGCGTAGTTGGCCAAGAGGAGGCTATTCGTGCGGTATCTGATGCTATTCGTCGCTCCCGCGCAGGTCTTTCTGAAGAGAATCGCCCTTATGGCTCATTCTTATTCTTAGGGCCTACTGGTGTGGGTAAGACTGAGCTTTGTAAAGCCTTGGCTGGTTTCTTATTTGATAGTGAAGAGCACCTCATTCGTATTGATATGAGCGAGTTTATGGAGAAGCATAGTGTTGCCCGTTTAATCGGTGCGCCTCCGGGCTATGTAGGCTACGAAGAGGGTGGTTACCTTACTGAGCAAGTGCGTCGTCATCCATATAGCGTCATCTTGTTTGATGAGATTGAAAAAGCGCATCCGGATGTCTTCAATGTGCTCTTGCAAGTATTGGACGATGGCCGCTTAACGGATGGTCAAGGTCGTACCGTAGACTTTAAGAACACCGTGATTGTGATGACAAGCAATATTGGCTCACATCTCATTCAGTCGATGGTGGGTAAGAAGCAGTTAGAGATTAAAGAGGCGGTATTTGAAGAGTTAAAGAGTCATTTCCGCCCTGAGTTCTTAAACCGGATTGATGAGATCGTAGTTTTCCATGGTTTAGATAAAGGCAATATCGCCAATATCGCAAAGATCTTACTCAAGAACTTGTCAGATCGTTTGGCCAAGATCGATATGCAGATGGACGTGAGTGATGCTGCTTTAAGCAAGATTGCGGAAGTCGGTTTTGATCCTGTATTTGGAGCGAGACCTTTAAAGCGTGCAATTCAGCAATATATCGAGAATCCAGTTTCCAAGATGATCTTGGAAGGCAAGTTTGGCCCTAAGGACACTGTTCCAGTGGGCGTTGATAAGAACGGCGATTTCAGCTTTAGCAAGTAATCCCATCAAAAAATCTGCAGGAATAGGCTTGCACCAGTAAACTCGGTACATGATTGACGCTCTAAAAAATAGGCGCGCCAGTGATGTCCGGGTTGTTGGTCTCATTAGCCTCGCTCACGGTAGCTCCCATTTCTTTCATTTAATTCTGCCACCCATGTTCCCATGGTTGAAAGCGGAGTTCGGCTTTAACTATGCTGAACTGGGCTTGCTCATGACTATTTTCTTTGTAGTCTCTTGCATTGTTCAGGCGGCATCTGGATTTTTAGTAGACCGTATTGGGTCTCGCCCTGTCTTATTTGCTGGCGTCGCTTTACTTGCGTTGGCTGCACTCACTTACTCACAAAGTAATGGCTACGCTATGTTAGTTCTAGGTGCGGTGATTGCGGGATGTGGCAATGGCGTTTTCCATCCAGTGGATTACACGCTGATTAATCACAAAATTTCACCACCAAATTTGCCTTACGCTTATTCCATTCATGGGGTAACGGGCTATATCGGCTGGGCTGCTGCTCCAGCATTCATGGTGGCTATAACCACTATTGCAGATTGGCGTATTGCGTTTTTTTCTGCCGCAGTACTAGAGGTACTTATTCTGTTAACTCTCTGGGTCAGTCGCGCTCGTTTAGTAGATGATGTCCAGGCCAGGCGGGATGAATCAGAGGCTAGTCATATTGCGAACAATCCCGGTGGCGCACCCATGAGCACTTTTGGTTTCCTGAAGCTGCCTGTTGTTTGGCTTTGCTGGATTTTCTTTTTCTTTAGCATGGCTGCCACTACCGGCTTGCAATCATTTGCCCCAACTGCGCTTTTTAAAATCTATGACATTGCCGTGAGTTCTGGTAATTATTATTTAACACTCATGTCCTTGGGTGGCGCTGGGGGAATGTTACTAGGTGGCTATTTGGCCACCAAATTAAAAGTGCCTGAGCGCATCATTACGATTTGCTTCACTGTGAACATCGTCATGGGCCTTCTAATGGCTACGGGTTTGGTGCCTGTAGAGTTAATCATCATTGCTTTCATTGTGATTGGGCTTGGCTTAGGAATAGCGGCACCATCCCGTGACTTGATGATTCGCTCTGCAACACCCTCTAGCTCATCGGGTAGGGTGTACGGTATTGTTTATTCAGGTATTGATTTGGGCGCCGCCCTAAGCCCTCTAATCTTTGGAATCTTCTTGGATGTGGGCTTGCCAAAGCTCTTATTTATTGGCGTGGCCCTTCTCCAACTCATGATTATTTTGACTGGGTTTAAGGTTGCGAGCATCAGCACTCCCAAAGCTAGCTGATAGACTCATTGCTTTTCACAATGTGAAAAGTCATTCCCATACGCAAAATGCAGTGCAATATTTCAAGTTGGGCATTATTTCGTTGCCTGAATTTATATTTCATAATATAAAAAATTAGTTTTAAGTAATTGAATTTATTGAACTAATTATTTTCAATCATTACTGAAATAGTGCTTGCATGCTTTCTCAAGGTACTTAAACTCTTATATAAGACATAAGACTTCATTGTCTGTACTGAGTGTCTCAATATTCGATGTATTCGTTTAACTAAGGGAGAAAAACATGGCAGATCGCAAAGCAGAAATCGCAGCTCTACAAAAAGACTGGGATACCAATCCACGCTGGCAAGGCATTACTCGTGGTTACACGGCTGAAGACGTTGTCCGTCTTCGTGGCTCATTAAAGATTGAGCACACTTTAGCTAAGCATGGCGCAGAGCGTCTCTGGGAGCTGGTGAATAACGAAGCGTACGTTAACTGTTTAGGTGCTCTGACTGGTGGTCAGGCAATGCAACAGGTTAAGGCTGGTGTGCAAGCAATTTACTTATCAGGTTGGCAAGTTGCTGCTGACGGTAACTCTTCTGCAGCGATGTATCCAGACCAATCCTTATATCCAGTAGATTCAGTTCCGAAGATGGTTGAGCGTATTAATAACTCATTCCAACGTGCTGATGAAATCCAAACATCTAAGGGCATTAATAAAGGCGATGCGGGTTATGTCGAGTATTTCGCTCCCATCGTTGCTGATGCTGAAGCAGGCTTCGGCGGTGTATTGAATGCATTCGAACTTAGTAAAGCACTGATCAAGCAGGGTGCAGCTGGCGTTCACTTCGAAGATCAATTATCTTCCGTTAAGAAGTGCGGTCACCTGGGAGGCAAAGTGTTATTGCCTACGGCTGAGTCAGTACAGAAATTGATTTCTGCCCGTTTGGCTGCTGACGTAATGGGGGTTTCAACCATCATCTTGGCTCGTACTGATGCTGAAGCTGCCGATCTGTTGACATCGGATTACGATGCAAATGACAAACCATTCTTGACAGGTGAGCGCACTCCAGAAGGCTTTTACAAAACACGTAAGGGCTTGGATCAAGCGATCTCCCGTGGTTTGGCATATGCCGCTTACGCTGATATGGTGTGGTGTGAAACCGGTACACCAGACTTAGATTTTGCTCGTAAGTTTGCCGAAGCAATTCGTGCGAAGTTCCCAGGCAAGATGTTGGCCTACAACTGCTCACCCTCTTTCAATTGGAAGAAGAACTTGGATGACGCAACGATTGCGAAGTTCCAGCGTGAATTAGGTGCAATGGGTTACAAGTATCAATTTATTACCCTCGCTGGCATTCATTCGATGTGGTACAACATGTTCGACTTAGCTCAGGACTACATGAAGCGTGGCATGACTGCCTACATTGAGAAGGTACAAGAGCCAGAATTCGCTGCTCGTGATCGTGGTTACACATTCGTATCGCATCAGCAGGAAGTAGGTACTGGTTACTTCGATGATGTTACTACTGTGATTCAAGGAGGTAAGTCTTCAGTAACTGCATTGACCGGCTCTACGGAAGAAGAGCAGTTCCACTAAGCAATCTCTAAGTAATTAGTAATAGGGCAGTAAAAGAATCCACCCTTACTGTCGCGGCATCTAAATTACCCCACAAAGGTGACTTAGATGCCGTTTTCGTTTACATTCTTCCCATGACTAATTGCGCACTCTGTAAAGAAGAGCTTAAGCCTGAAGAGGGCCAGTTGATTTGGCGTGGGGATGATTGCCGAGCCATCCTGGTGAATGATCCTGATTTGCCTGGTTTTTGCCGTGTGATCTGGAATCACCATGTCGCTGAAATGACAGATCTGACCCCTGGTGAGCGCGAGCATCTCATGACCTTAGTGTTTGCTGTAGAAGAGGCGATAAGGCATGTGATGTGTCCAGATAAGGTCAATATTGCAGCCTTAGGCAATATGGTTCCCCACATACATTGGCATGTCATCCCGAGGTATCAAGACGATGCTTTCTTTCCAGGCTCTGTGTGGTCAAAAAGGGTGCAAGAATTACCTCTCACTACACTAGTGGAACGTCAGCAGCTTGCCAGTCAATTACCCGCAGCAATTAAAGCTGCCATCGCCACACTGTCTTAAAAATTGTTCAGTAGCGTTTTTTCTCCCAAGGGTGATAGTGAATAAAGAAACTAAGGGAATGCTCATTGGCTTTATTGGCATTCTTGTTTTTAGCCTAACCTTGCCGGTAAGCAAAATTACCGTTCAAAGCTTCAATCCTTACTTCATTGCATTTGGTAGGGCTTCTTTAGCCGGCTTAGTTGCTTTAAGCTATCTTTTGTATAAGCAAGTGCCACTCCCCAGTAAAACTGACTTAGTAAAGTTTGCTGTGATTGCACTGGGTGTAGTTTTTGGATTTCCAATTTTTACTACCTTAGCCATGAAAGAGGGATCATCCTCTCATGGTGCCGTCATTTTGGGGATGATGCCCTTAGCGACTACAGTGATCGGAGTTATCCGCTTTAAGGAGCGTCCTTCTATCGGTTTTTGGCTTGTATCCATCTTGGGCGCTGCACTGGTAATGATGTACGCTCTACTTAAAAGTTCTGGAAGCTTTACCTATGTAGATATTTTGTTGGTACTGGGTGGCATATGTGCTTGCGTAGGGTATGTAGAGGGCGGGGAGTTATCCCGAAAGATGAATCCGCGGGTAGTAATTTCTTGGGCGCTAGTGATTTCATTGCCGATTAATATCGTGGCAACGTACTTCACATTTTCTTCATCATATTGGGGTGCTGACGTAGTAGCTTGGACAAGCTTTGTGTACCTCAGTATATTTCCGATGTACTTAGGCTTTTTCTTTTGGTACGAAGGTCTAGCTATCGGTGGAATCGCTAGGGTCAGTCAAGTGCAATTGATTCAGCCTTTTTGTACGCTGTTGGCCTCCAGTTTTTTCTTAGATGATCGCATTACCTTAATGAACATGGTCTTTGCTTTTTTGGTTGTCTCTACCGTAATCCTGAGCAAGCGAATGCTCGTGAAGCGCAGTCACTAGATCAGTTTTTGTAGTGCCTCAAGATATTTCTCGGGGCTCAGTGCTTGCCCCTCACGTTGCGCTTCCCACATGACTTGTCCCAAGCACTCCATCATGGCGTGCTGAGCGTCATGTGCAGAACCTTTTTTCTTTGCTAGCTTTTCGGAGACCTCTTTAATGCCTGGCGGTTGATCAATCGAGATTTGCTCGCTAATTGATAGATGCATTGAGAGGTGCAAGAAGGGATTAGTCTCGCCACGTTCAGGTGTGTAGTCTTGGGTAATCGCACCTTCTGGATCTGCCAGGAGGGCATGATATTCCGGGTGCTCCACCATCCAGTCACCAGCAATCGTTTCCATTGGCGTCAGAATATGATCTCCAGTTTTCTTCTCCCAGGTATCACAAAAAAAACGCCTTACTTCTTCGCGGGTGGGATTAAATATTGCCACGAACTTTTCCTTTGCCAGTTTTTTGTTTAAAGCTGCAGAGAGGCTCAACAATACATTGTTCGCATTCAGGCGCTCGGGCTTTGCAGGTATATCTGCCATGCAGGATAAGCCAATGATGCGCATCCATTAAAAACTCTTTGGGGATGCGTTTGAGTAATTGCTCTTCAACTTTCACAACATCTTTGCCAGGTGCCAAACCAGTGCGGTTTGAGACTCTAAAGATATGGGTATCGACGGCCATAGTAGGCTGACCAAAGGCGGTATTGAGAATCACGTTTGCAGTCTTTCTGCCAACGCCTGGTAGTAACTCTAGCTCTTCGCGATTTTGAGGCACTTCGCCACCATGCTTTTCCAGCAGCAGTCGACAAGTCTCTTGAATGTGTTTGCCTTTGGAGTTGAATAAGCCAATGTGCTGAATGAAAGGCTTCACACCTTGCTCACCTAAATCCAGAAGAGCTTGAGGCGTGTTGGCAATCTTAAATAGCTGGCGTGTACCTTTGTTTACTGAAATATCGGTTGCTTGTGCCGATAGTAATACGGCAATGAGCAGCTCAAACGGAGAGCTGTATTCCAATTCAGTTTCTGGATGGGGATTGTTTTCCCTGAGTAGCTCAAAGAAAGCTTGGCGCTTTTGCAGATTCATCATTTCTGTTGCTGAGCTCGCGCGATCGCAGCGGCGATGATGGCCCGCTTTCTTTCTTGCTCTTTTAGGGCAGCTTCAGAATCAGGAATTTCTGCATTCACGGCAACGAGTTTGGTGGCAGCCTTCTTTGTTAGCCGCTCATCATTGTCACGTTGCTCGCGATCCAATCGAACATCACGAGCTGCATATCTCGCACGCGCCGCATCCGCTAACTCTGGAGACCAGGCATCCCAGCCAGTTTTTTGCTCAGTCACATCTATCATGGTGATGCAGTCTACAGGGCAAGGGGGAATGCAGAGGTCACAACCCGTACACCATTCGCTTAAGACCACATGCATCTGCTTAGAGGCTCCCACAATCGCATCTACCGGACAAGCCTGAATACAGAGCGTGCAACCAATACAAGTCTTAGGGTCGATGAATGCAACAGGTCTAGGGCGCTCTAAACCGCATTCAGGATCGATCTGGGGGTGTAGTTCAAACGCATCTTGAGGAAAGGTTAGTGTCAGAATTGTGCTCAGCCGCTTAATACCTTCTACTCCGCCAGGAGGGCAGCGATTGGGTAGGGCCTCACCTGTTGCCATTGCTTCTGCATAAGCTCGGCAATCTGGGTAGCTGCATTTAGTACATTGGGTTTGAGGAAGGATGTCCTCGAGACGATCTGCAAGTTCTTTCGTCTGCTTCATATTCATTGCAATTTTCGCGCCCTAAAACAAGAAGCGCGACTCGAAAGTCGCGCCGCTGATTTATGCGGACTTTGAGCCCTCTAGTTTTGGGGGTCTAGCGCGGGTTTTCTTCTGAACACCTTGGTGCTCGCGAATAAATGATTTAATTTTTGGATACACCTTCTCGCGCCAACGACGACCTGAGAAGATGCCATAGTGACCAGCACCGGTAACTTCGTAATGGTCTTTGGCAGTCTTTGGAATGCCAACACATAGTGCATGTGCTGCGCGAGTTTGTCCGCTACCAGAAATATCGTCTAACTCACCTTCCACTGTGAGAAGGGCAGTCTTTTTAATATCCTGCGGTTTCACTAAGTCGCCCGAGACTGACCAAGTGCCATTTGGCAAAGAATGATCCTGAAATACGGTCTTAATAGTGTCTAAGTAGTACTTCGCATCCATATCTATGACTGCGTTGTACTCATCATAGAAACGAATATGGGATTCGGCATCTTGCTCATCACCACGCACTAGGTTTTGGAAATAATCCCAATGAGACTGCATGTGATTTTGTGGATTCATGGCAATAAAGCCGGAGTGCTGTAAGAAGCCTGGGTAAACCTCACGGCCAGCGCCTGGATAGTTTGGAGGCACCTTATAAATCACATGACTTGCAAACCAGTTATACGACTTTTGATCAGCTAAGTCATTTACTGCGGTAGGTGATTTACGAGCATCGATAGGGCCACCCATCATGATCATCGAGGCAGGTGTTTTTTCACCGGCAGATGCCATTAAGGAAATTGCACCCAATGTTGGAACTGTAGGTTGGCAAACAGAAATCACATGTAAGTTCTCTGCACCAATGGTGCGGATGAAATCTTGTACATAGTGAACATAGTCATCCAAACCAAAGGCGGCCTCATCAGCGGGAACAATACGCGCATCAATCCAGTCAGTGATGTAAACCTTATGATCCTGCAAAAGAGTGCGTACGGTGTCGCGTAGCAGTGTGGAATGATGACCGGATAGCGGGGCTACAACTAAGACTACTGGATCATCCTTCAATTTCTTTATGACATCAAGATCATCAGAGAAGCGTTTGAAGCGAATTAAATTACAAAACGGTTTAGCAGTAATCGTTTTCTCATGGATCGCTACTTCACGGCCATGGGCTATTACGGAGCGAATACCAAACTCGGGTTTATCGTAGTTCTTGCCTAAGCGATAGAGGAGTTCGTAGCTAGCAGCTAAGCGATCGGACCCCGGAATTTTGGATGCTGGATTTGAGGCGTCGATAAATGCCTTTGAGGCTGCGCGAGCCCATGAACTAATGGGTTGCAGTAGCGCTGTTTGAAACTCATGTAGTTGATATAGCATGGTACCTCCTAGTAATTCAGTTTAACTGCTTGTTACACCTATTTAAGCCAATACACGGGCGATTGCTTGAGCTACCTTATCAATATTTTTAGTATTGAGGGCGGCTACACAAATACGGCCTGTAGAGAGGGCATAAATACCATCTTCCTTTTGTAGGCGCTCTACTTGTTCAGCGCTCAAGCCTGAGTAAGAGAACATACCGCGCTGCGCTTCAATAAAAGCAAAGTCTTGCTTTACGCCAGCAGCAGCTAATTTTTCTACGAGACCATGACGCATTGCTTTAATACGATCGCGCATCTGCGCTAATTCATCTTCCCAGAGCTGTCTGAGTTCTGGTGAATTCAAAACGGCAGCGGCAATCGCAGCGCCATGAGTCGGGGGATTGGAATAATTTGTACGAATCACGCGCTTCAATTGAGAGAGTACGCGAGTGGATTCATCCTTACTTTGCGTCACGATAGATAAAGCGCCAACGCGCTCACCATAGAGTGAGAATGATTTGGAAAAAGAGCTCGATACAAAGAAGGACATCCCAGACTCAGCGAACAAACGAACTGCAACACCATCTTGCTCAATGCCAGAGGCAAAGCCTTGGTAAGCTACGTCTAAAAATGGAATGAGATCTTTCGCTTTACAGATATCAATCACTTGACGCCATTGCGCTTCAGTAATGTCAGCACCGGTGGGGTTGTGGCAGCAAGCATGCAGCAATACGGTGGTGTATTTTGGGAACGACTCAAGAGACTTCACCATGCCATCAAAATCTACACCACGGGTTTTGCCATCGAAGTAGGTGTACTCAACTACTTCAAAGCTAGCGGATTCAAAAATGCCGCGGTGGTTTTCCCAAGTGGGGTTGCTAATTGCGCAAGGCGCATTTAAGTTGAGGCGTTTGATGAAGTCAGCACCAACTCGCAATGCACCAGTTCCACCAAGGCACTCTGCAGTAACAATGCGACCATCTTTGATGAGCGACGAGTCAGCGCCGAACAATAAGTTCTGTACTGCGCTGTTATATGGGTTTGGACCTTCGATTGGAATGTAGCTGCGCGGTGAGCGCTTTGCAACAATCGCTTCTTCAGCCTGAATCACTGCTTTCAAAAGAGGCACCTTGCCTTCGTCGGTGTAGTACACGCCAACACCTAGGTTGACCTTGTCTGCACGTTGATCGGCGACATAGGCTTCTGTGAGGCCGAAAATAGGGTCTTTAGGTGCTAGCTGGACTGAAGTAAAAAGGTTCATTTGATGGTCAGAAAGGGTGGATAGGGAGATATTTCAGTTAAATTTGCTTTGAATGGCTGTTTTTGAGGCTGGATTCAACTATTTCTAAATAAAAACGGCAAAATCGACGTTTGTACAAAATTCGCTGTGAACTAAAACTTACAGTTGAAATGATATCTGAGATGCCTCCCAAGTTGCCTAAAACTTCCTCGAATTCCCAAGTTGCCGAAAGCAAGAAAACCTCTGTAGCCGATCCTTTGGGCGAGGTGGGCCATGATTTAGACCCAGCCAAATTCGTTTCATTCCCAGATTCCCCGTTTCATCTCTATCAGCCGTTTCCGCCCGCAGGCGATCAGCCCGCTGCAATCGATGCTTTGGTGGCTGGTATTGAGGATGGCCTGACGTTTCAGACACTGTTGGGGGTTACTGGCTCGGGTAAGACCTTCACCATGGCCAATGTGATTGCCAGGACGGGTCGTCCCGCCATCATTTTTGCTCCAAACAAGACCTTAGCTGCTCAGCTCTATAGTGAGTTTCGGGAATTTTTCCCTAAAAATGCGGTGGAGTACTTTGTTAGTTACTACGATTACTATCAGCCGGAGGCCTATGTTCCGACACGCGATTTGTTTATTGAAAAGGATTCATCAATCAATGAACATATTGAGCAAATGCGATTGTCTGCAACCAAGAGTTTGTTGGAGAGGCGCGATGTCATGATCGTAGCCACTGTATCTGCCATTTACGGTATCGGTAATCCAGGTGACTATCACAGCATGGTGATGACTTTACGCCCTGGTGACAAGATGAGTCAGCGCGATATTTTGATGCGCTTAATCGCCATGCAATACGACCGCAATGAAACCGATTTCAAGCGTGGTGTTTTCCGAGTTCGGGGCGACACGATTGATATCTTTCCAGCTGAGCATAATGAATTAGCGGTGCGCGTTGAACTTTTTGATGATGTGATTGAGAGCTTGCAATTTTTTGATCCGCTCACTGGAAAAATTCGTCAGAAGATTCCGCGCTTTACCGTCTATCCAAGCTCGCACTATGTCACGCCGCGTGACACCGTTCTCAAGGCGATTGAAACTATCAAGGCGGAGTTACGGATTCGCTTGGATGAATTTGTAAAAGATGGTAAGCTAGTTGAAGCGCAGCGCTTAGAGCAACGTACCCGCTTTGATTTAGAGATGCTTAATGAATTGGGCTTCTGCAAGGGCATTGAGAACTACTCGCGCCATCTCTCTGGCGCTATGCCTGGCGAGGCGCCCCCCACCTTAGTGGACTACTTGCCCAATGATGCACTGATGTTCTTAGATGAGAGTCATGTCCTCATCGGTCAGCTTAATGCCATGTACAACGGCGATAAGTCTCGTAAACATACCTTAGTAGAGTTTGGATTCCGCTTACCTTCAGCCATGGATAACCGCCCACTCAAATTTACTGAGTTTGAAACCAAGATGCGTCAAACCGTATTTGTTTCTGCAACACCAGCTGATTACGAAAATACGCACACTGGACAAGTGGTAGAGCAAGTTGCTAGACCGACTGGATTGGTCGATCCAGAAATTGAAGTATTGCCAGCAAGTACACAAGTAGATGATTTGCTGAATCAGATTCATGAGCGGGTCAAAGTCCACGAACGTGTTTTAGTAACGGTATTAACAAAACGCATGGCTGAGCAACTCACGGATTACTTATCCGATAACGGAGTAAAAGTACGCTATGTGCACTCCGATATTGACACGGTGGAGCGCGTCGAGATTCTGCGTGACTTGCGTCTGGGTGTCTTTGATGTATTGGTAGGCATTAATTTATTACGCGAGGGCCTAGATATTCCAGAGGTCTCTTTAGTCGCCATTTTGGATGCAGATAAAGAGGGTTTCTTGCGTTCTGAGCGCAGCTTGATTCAGACCATTGGTCGGGCGGCACGAAACGTCAAAGGTAAGGCGATTTTGTATGCTGATCGAATTACCGATTCCATGAAGCGGGCTATGGGCGAAACGGAGCGTCGCCGCACCAAACAAATTGCTTTCAATAAGGCTAACGGTATTGAGCCGCGGGGCGTTAAAAAGCGTATTAAAGACATCATTGATGGGGTCTATGACGTTAAAGAGAAGCGCTCTGAGATGCAAGTTGAGCAGGAGCGGGCACGCTATGAGGATATGAGCGAGAAGGATTTGGCGAGTGAAATCAAGCGTTTAGAGAAGCAAATGAACTCTGAGGCCAAGAATTTGGAGTTTGAAAAGGCTGCCTCTACCCGCGATAGATTGACCAAGGTGAAGGAAATGGCCTTTGGCGCCCGCTCTCGGGACGCCATTTGAATTGAGGGGTTAATGCCTGAGCAATTTAGTGGGGTATATGGTAAAGTTGAGTGGAATGGTCGGGTATTACCCGCCCGACTGTTAGCTGTCCATAACAATCCATTACCAAGGTGACATATGAGACTTACAACTAAAGGCCGTTTTGCAGTAACCGCAATGATCGATTTAGCCCTGCGTGAGACGCACGGGCCTGTAACTTTGGCCGGAATTAGCCAAAGACAGAAGATTTCCCTCTCTTATTTAGAGCAATTATTCGGCAAGTTACGCCGTTTCAATATCGTTGAAAGTACTCGCGGTCCTGGTGGTGGTTACACCCTAGCCCGCAAATCTGAGGAAATTAGCGTGGCTGACATCATCGTAGCCGTAGATGAGCCACTGGATGCAACTCAATGTGGCGGTAAAGGCAATTGTCATACCGATGAAGAAAGCCAAGGCCATTGCATGACTCATGATCTTTGGTCAAACCTCAATGCCAAGATGGTGGAGTACCTGAGTTCCGTGTCATTACGAGATTTGGTGCACCAACAATCTGGACGTGGGATCGTATTGCATGATTTGCGACCCAAGAAAATCAAGGCTGACAGTGTTAAAGCTGAAAAGCAGGCACCAGCAGTCGCAGCAAAGAAAGAAGACGCCCCAAAGCGCCCTCTTGTGAATTCTGTTTTTAATCTAGCCCGGCAAAGTTAATTTAAGAGATCCATCTCTTTACCCATAAATCGATAAGCAAAAAATGAACGCACCACAAGACATTCCCCAGCAGTCAATACCGATGTTCAGTCCTAAGCATTTCCCAGTTTATATGGACTATTCGTCGACTACGCCGATTGACCCGCGCGTCGTAGATAAGATGTTGCCTTACTTGCGCGAGCAGTTTGGTAATGCCGCATCTCGAAGCCATGCCTACGGTTGGGCTGCAGAGGAGGCGGTTGAGTGGGCGCGTTCAGAAGTAGCCCAGTTAGTGCATGCTGACCCAAGGGAGATTGTATTTACCAGTGGTGCAACTGAGAGTATTAATTTGGCACTGAAGGGTGCGGCGCACTTTTATAAAGATCGCGGTAATCACATCATTACCGTGAAGACAGAGCACAAGGCTACTTTAGATACTTTTCGTGAGCTCGAGCGCGAAGGTTTTGAAGCCACTTACTTGGATGTCCTGCCAAACGGTTTGATTGATTTCGCTCAGCTAGAAGCGGCAATGAAGCCAGGTACTATTTTGTTGTCAGTGATGTATGTCAATAACGAGATTGGCGTGATCCAAGATATTCCAGGTATTGGCGAGTTATGCCGCTCACGTGGTGTGATTTTTCATGTGGATGCTGCGCAAGCTACCGGTAAAGTTGAAATTGATTTAGAGAAAACTAAAGTAGATTTAATGAGCTTTTCTGCTCACAAGTCCTATGGTCCTAAAGGTATCGGCGCCTTGTTTGTGCGTCGTAAGCCCCGTATTCGTATTGAGGCGCAGATTCATGGTGGTGGTCATGAGCGCGGTATGCGTTCTGGCACATTAGCTGTTCATCAAATCGTTGGCTTGGGTGAGGCTTTCCGCATCGCACGCCTTGAGATGGCTTCGGGCAATGCGCGTATTCGTGCTTTGCGCGATCGCTTGCTCAATGGTTTGAAGGATATTGAAGAGGTCTACGTTAACGGCGACATGGATCATCGTGTTCCGCATAACCTGAATATCAGCTTTAACTATGTTGAAGGCGAATCGATGTTGATGGCCTTGAAAGACCTAGCTATCTCTTCTGGTTCTGCATGTACTTCAGCATCCTTAGAGCCATCTTATGTATTGCGCGCCCTTGGTCGCAATGATGAATTAGCACATAGCTCAATTCGTTTTACTTTGGGACGCTTTACTACTGAAGAAGAAGTGGATTTCACAATTAAGTTGGTGAAAGAGAAGATTGCGAAGTTACGCGAACTTTCACCTTTGTGGGAAATGTTTAAGGATGGTATTGATCTCAGCACCATCCAGTGGGCAGCGCACTAAGCAGTACTGAATATATTTAAGCAAGATAAAAGATAAAAGACAAAAGAGATAGCGAGAAAATACCATGGCATATAGCGACAAAGTAATTGATCATTATGAAAATCCCCGCAACGTGGGTTCTTTTGAAAAAGGCGATGACCAAGTAGGTACTGGCATGGTCGGTGCACCCGCGTGCGGTGACGTGATGAAGTTACAGATTCGTGTAAACGATCAGGGCGTGATTGAAGATGCCAAGTTCAAGACCTACGGTTGTGGTTCTGCGATTGCATCCTCATCATTAGTTACTGAGTGGGTTAAAGGCAAAACTTTGGATCAGGCTTTAGAGATCAAGAACTCCTTGATTGCTGCAGAGTTAGCTTTGCCGCCAGTAAAAATTCACTGCTCTATTTTGGCTGAAGATGCCATCAAGGCAGCAGTGGCCGATTACAAAGAAAAGCATCCAGCCCTGTAAAGATAAAGAGGCTTTCATCATGGCAATTACCTTAACCGACAAAGCAGCAAAACATGTTCAGCGCAATTTAGATAAGCGTGGAAAAGGTTGCGGCTTACGCTTAGGTGTTCGCACCACCGGTTGCTCGGGTTTAGCCTATCAACTGGAATACGTGGATGAAGCTGCTCCTGAAGATGCGAAATTTGAATCTAATGGCATCACCATCTTTATTGATCCTAAGAGTTTGGCCTATTTAGATGGCACCGAATTAGACTTTGTACGTGAAGGTTTGAACGAAGGCTTTAAGTTCCAAAACCCGAACGTAAAAGATGAGTGTGGTTGTGGTGAATCCTTCCGCGTCTGATAATTACTTTCGTTTCTTTGGCTTAGAGCAACAATTCAACCTGGATTTGTCTGCATTAGATCAAGCCTATTTGGCGATCCAAAAAGAAGTACATCCTGATCGCCATGCTCGCGGTAGCGATACCGAGCAAAGATTGGCTATGCAAATGGCTACCTTAGCAAACACTGCGTTTCATACTTTGAAAAATCCAATTCAGCGTGGGCTTTACCTTTGCCAGCTCCACAAAGTGGATGCACGTCTCGAGACTAATACGGCTATGCCAGCCGCTTTTCTGATGAAGCAGATGGAATGGCGTGAAAGTCTCGAAGATCAAGATGAGGATCTCAGTGCTCTCGAAGCTCTAGCTGAAGAGGTTGATCAAGCTAAACGAGATATTTTGGTAGAAATTACACAGGCTATCGATGGAGCTCAGAACTATGAGCGCGCAGCTGAGTTACTCAGAGGCTTGCTTTTTATTGATAAGTTTGCGCTAGAGCTAGATGATGCCATCTCAGCTTTAGTATAGCTTTACACTCTAGACCCCATGGCCTTATTACAAATCTCCGAACCTGGTAAATCACTTGCTCCGCATCAGCGTCGGATTGCGGTAGGTATTGATTTAGGCACTACTAACTCTTTAGTCGCAATTGTGCGGGATGCCTTGCCTAAGGTTCTCCCTGATTCAGAAGGGCGCGAGTTACTTCCTTCGGTGGTGCGATATCTCCCAAATGGTAGAACTCAAGCGGGCTTCGAGGCTGCCGAAAGTATTGTCTCGGACCCCAAAAATACGATCGTGTCTGTTAAACGTTTCATGGGTCGGGGTATCGTTGATGTAGAGAATATCGAAAGCACTCCCTACGACTTTGTTGATGAGCCCGGGATGTTAAAGATCAAAACAGTGGCAGGTGACAAGAGTCCGATTGAAGTTTCTGCAGAAATTCTGGCACGCTTGCGCCAGTTAGCGGAAGACTCAGTAAATGACGACATCGTTGGTGCAGTGATCACTGTGCCTGCTTATTTTGATGATGCTCAGCGTCAGGCAACTAAAGATGCTGCGAAGCTAGCTGGCATTGAAGTTTTACGTCTGCTCAATGAGCCTACTGCTGCTGCCATTGCTTATGGTTTAGATAATGCCTCCGAGGGAATCTATGCGGTTTACGATTTGGGCGGCGGTACTTTTGATATCTCCATTTTGCGTATGAGCAGAGGGGTATTTGAAGTACTCTCCACAGGCGGCGACTCTGCATTGGGTGGCGATGATTTCGACCATCGTCTCTATTGTTGGGTAATCGAGCAAGCTAAGCTTTCACCGCTGTCGATTCAAGATCACCGTAAGCTCTTACTCTCTTGTAGACATGCTAAAGAGCAATTAAGTCATAACCCATTAGCTCGCGTTCATGAAACTCTTGCAGATGGAACTGTGATTAATGTGGGCATTAGCCAAGCCCAGTTTTTTGAAATCACGCAAAACTTAATCAATAAGACTTTGGTTGCTGTAAAGAAGGCTTTGCGCGATGCAGGCCTTAAGGCTGATGAAGTCAAAGGTGTTGTGATGGTTGGTGGTGCAACTCGCATGCCTCATGTACAACGTGCGGTTGGTGAACTCTTCGGCACTAAACCCTTAAACAATCTCAATCCAGACCAAGTTGTCGCTTTAGGCGCAGCAATGCAGGCTGACTTACTTGCTGGCAATCAAAGTAAGGATGATGAGTGGCTCCTATTGGATGTCATTCCACTGTCGCTTGGTATTGAAACTATGGGTGGCTTGGTGGAAAAAATTATTCCTCGCAACACACCTATACCGGTAGCGCGTGCTCAGGATTTCACGACCTTTAAAGATGGCCAAACTGCCTTAGCGATTCAGGTGGTTCAGGGCGAGAGAGAGTTGGCACAAGACTGTCGCTCTTTAGGCAAGTTTGAATTGCGTGGCATACCACCAATGGCTGCTGGAGCTGCTCGCATTCGGGTGACCTATCAAGTGGATGCAGATGGATTGCTTTCTGTAAGTGCCATGGAGCAAGGTTCAGGCGTACAAGCCTCAATTGATATCAAACCATCATATGGTTTGACTGATGCCGAAATTGCACGCATGCTGCAAGATGGTTTTGCCTCAGCCAAAATAGATCTCCTCTCAAGATCTTTACGTGAAGAGCAAGTGAATGCCCAACGTTTATTAGATGCTGTACAAACTGCTTTAGATTCTGATCGTGAATTATTGAATTCTCAAGAACAGGCTGAGGTTGATCAAGAAATGGGCGCCTTGCAAAAGATACTCGTGGAAGAAACTGATAGCGCCATTCTCAGAAAAGCAGTCGATCATGCCGCCAAGGCCACCGACGAGTTTGCCCAAAAGCGCATGAATGCCAGTATTAAGAGGGCATTGGCTGGTAAGAATGTTGCAGAAATTTAAGAAAAGAAAATTACCCAAATGACTCAGATCGTTGTTCTACCCCATAGCGAGTATTGCCCTGAAGGTGCCGTGCTTGAAGTGACTCCAGGCACCTCCGTTTGTGAAGCTTTGCTAGAAAATAATATTCCGATTGAACATGCCTGCGATATGGTCTGCGCTTGTACTACCTGTCACGTAATCGTGAAAGAGGGTTATCAGAGTCTGAATGAGCCTGATGAGAATGAAGAAGATTTGTTAGACCGTGCATGGGGCCTCAATCCCCAGTCTCGCTTATCTTGTCAGGCTATTGTGGCGCGCCAGGACCTAGTCATTGAGATCCCAAAATACTCCATTAACCACGCTAAAGAAAATCACTAATTTCTGGCTCGGTATTACACTCTAGAAATACAAGAGGATTAATGAGTGTATGAATATTCAGAATAAAGCAGGATATTTGATTGGGCTTACAGCGCTCTTGAGTGCTTGTTCAAATAATAGTGATCCCTATCAAAATATAGACTATCCACAATCCTATACCCAAAGTGGTGGCTATAACAGTTCACCGCAGTTGATTTCATCAGAGCAATTACAGTCTTTACTTTCTCCGATTGCTTTATATCCAGACCCCTTACTTTCTTTAATGCTATTGGCATCCACTTACCCACTAGAGGTGGCTGAAGCCTATAACTGGCGTAATAGTAATTCCAAGCTGAGTGGCACCGCATTAGAGGATGCTCTCAAAGCACAATCGTGGAACGATAGCGTGAAGTCACTAATCTCATTCCCGCAAGCATTCAATATGATGGGTAGTAAGTTACAGTGGACTCAAAATCTGGGAAATGCTTATAAGCTGCAACCAGCAGATACGATGAAGGCGGTACAGGTTTTACGCAAGCGTGCCGTTCAAGCTGGAACCCTGAAAACAAATCAGCAAATTACAGTGAGCACTGACGCTAATTCAAACGTATTAATTAGTCCCGCAAATACTCAAGTTGTCTATGTGCCGAGCTATAACCCCACCGTTGTTTATGGAGCGTGGCCTTATCCAGATTACCCACCATATCCTGCTTATAACCCCGCCTGGGGAATGATGTCATTTGGTCTCGGGATGGCAGTAGGTGGTGCATTTTGGTCCACGCCTAGCTGGTCTGATGGCACGATTAATGTGAACAATACAAATTCTCCCGGAAGAACGAATAGGGGGCTGATTGGCCCTAGTAGCATTCAGAACCAACAGCGCCTTCTAAATGACTGGAAAAATAATGCGACCCCGCAAGATCGACAAGCGGCAAGAACGGCGGGGCAGCGCGCAGATAGCGCCTTTCAGAAAAATGCCACGCCACAAGAGCGCGCTCAAGCTGACCGTCTAAATCAAGAGGCAAAAAATGATTACCAGCAGGATCGTAGCAATCCAAATACCTATCGTGAGGCTGCCCAAGAAAATGCGATGCGAGAGCAAGCGCGTGCTGATCGAATGAATGATGATCGATTCGGTGGGCGTGGCGGTTTTGGTGCTGGCCGCATGGGTGGATTTAGGCGCTAATTTATAAAGAAGATACTATGAAACTATTTTGGAAAATCTTACTCGTCATTAGTGCAGTTTTACTGTTGCAGGTCAATACTTTTGCTCAGTCTGAACTTCCAAAGAATGATGCCTCTACTGCTGCATTGGTTGAGCTATGCAAAAACCTCAACGACGCGGATGCGCAGAACTTTTGCTTTGGCTTTGGTGAGGGTGTTTATCAGACCTATCTTGCTAAGCGCAATTCAAAACAAAAGCCGAGTATTTGTTTCTCATCGGAAGCTGGTACAAGAGAAGTCATTCTCCAGGAGTTCTTGGCTTGGAATCAAAACAATCCCCAATTCAATCAAGAGCGTGCAGCTAAGACGCTGATCCGATTCTTTGAGGCAAAGTACTCCTGTAAATAGCGGGCGCTAAGCTACCTACGCCCATTGCACCAATATGAGGCATTACGCACATTAATTAAGCAATGCCTGATTAGATGAGGTTTTCAATTGAATACGATGAGGTTGTTGTTCATTCTTAGGTAGTACCTCCATGAATTTTTTTCAACCACCCTACGGGGTGGTTTTTCTTTGACTTATTTTTTTATATTTTGGAGCAGTGGCTGTCGATCCGCGTATTACTAGATGGACTCCCGTCCTAATCTTTTTTGGTAAATTTTCGACACCATTTATTTGTGAAATTAAATGATTAGCTGCCTGAGCCCACATACTAATTGCATCAATGTGTATAGTTGTTAAGCTTGGTAGTATGTGCCTGGATATTTCTAGATCATCAAAGCCGATAATCGATAGGTCCTTGGGAACTTTAATATTTTGGTTTTGAGCCTCCAGCAGTGCGCCCAGGGCAAGTACGTCCTGTCCGCATATGATAGCGGTAATTTTGGGATCGGATAGTAGCAGCTTTTTCAATCCCAACCTTGCTTCCTGAAGTTCGTAGTGACATTCCACGATCACCTCAGATTTAAGGCGAATTTTTTTCTGAGCTAGTAATTCTAGGGCTCCCAAAACGCGATCTTTTGCACGATCGTTATCTGCGGTGATGCCAGTCAGGATGCCGAAATGTTTATGTCCCATCTCCAGAAGGTGTTGAACGCCTAGCTTGATAGCCTCTTTATTATCAAACCCTGATGCAAACCCATTAAAAGGAGTTGAGAGCGAGCCAACATGAATATAAGGAATATTCCGAGTTTTTAATAGCTTGAGGGCATCTCTTTCCTGGCTAGTCCCAAAAAGAACCACTCCTTCGACTCCTCGCGCTAGGAGGTTTTTTATCTGGGTTGATTCAATGACGGGGTCGTAATTAGTGCTGGAAACCAAAAGCTGATAACCGGCTTGATTTAATTGTTTCTGAAACTCTGCAAGGCCTTGAGAAAAAATAGCATTATCAAGAGTAGGCACTATCGCGCCGATTGTCCCTGAGCGCTTCAGCATCAGTGCGCGCGCTCCAGCATTGGGGATGTAACCCAATCTTTTAATAACGCCGTTAATTTTTTCCTTAAGCGCGGTACTGACCGTTTCTGGACGATTTAAGGCTCGCGATACAGTTGCAGTGGAAACTTTTGCTGCGGCTGCAACATCATGGATTGTGACCGTGCTCATAGATTTTTTATCATTAGTTCGGGTAAATACTTAAACAAGTATGTAGACGGATTTTATATTGCTGGTAAATTAAAGGAAGTTGTGAAAGCGCTTACATTTTAAAGATTCTATAAGGAATTAGAAATTTTTAGCAGAATTTTTTCCCTCTTTTTATTTTTTGGTCTTTTGCTTTTCGTTTGGTTTGGGCTGACCGAATGGACGGGTGCTATATCGAGCGCGAGATTTCCTACGCCAACCGAGACCTGGAATTCATTCAAGATTATTGCGTTACATGGATACGGCAACGGCAACTTGTATCAGCATGTTTTACAAAGCATGCTCTTAGTTACCACGGGATTTCTGGTGTCCTCTTCTTTGGGAATCCTGCTGGGAATTTTGATGGGGGCCAATAAAAAAGTTGAAGCTTTTGTAAACCCTATCTTTTTAACCTTAAGACCTATTCCTCCTCTGGCATGGATACCATTGGCAATTGTTTGGCTGGGATTGGGTAATTCAGCTAAGGTCATGGTGATCTTTGTGGCTGCTTTTGTGCCGGCTGTTATTAATAGTTTTACCGGGGTGAGGTCGATTGAAGTTCCGCAACGTGAAGCAGCGGCTATGCTGGGGATTAGCCGCTTTGCTTATTACCGTGAGGTTTTGATTCCTGGGGCTTTGCCACTTATTTTTACGGGATTAAGACTCTCACTACAAGCCTCATGGACTACCTTAGTTGCTGCAGAATTAGTGGGGGCGACACTAGGGTTGGGATCAATCTTAAATCAGGCAGCACAAGACATTAATCCCGCCATGATTTTAGTTGGCATGATTAGCGTCGCCATTTCTGGATGGTTGATGACGCAGATTTTGGCTAAGGCTGAGCGCACTGCAATGCCATGGAGAGCATGATGGCGCACCAAGAGCGTTTAAGCCGAGGCGCATTTATATTTTGGACTGGACTGGGTGTGGCTAGTTTTATTGGGTTTTGGTATCTCTCAGCAATGCTAGGTCTTGTACCTAAACAATTTCTGCCAATGCCACACGAGGTTCTTTTTAAATTTATTCAGCTAACGAAAGAGCCATTTTCTGGATACACGCTATTTACGCACATCACCTCTAGTTTTCAACGATTCCTGTATGGCTTTGTATTGGCGGTTGTCATTGGTGTACCACTTGGTCCATTGATGGCTTTATCTAGATTTGCGAATCAATTAATTACCCCGTTTTTTGAAAGTATTCGTTTTGTGGCGCCAATTGCCTGGGTTCCATTTGCAGCACTTTGGTTTGGAACTGGTATTGGTGGCCCTGTCTTAGTTATTTTTATGGGGGCATTTCCACCAGTATTAATTAATACCTACCGAGGCGCTATCCACGTCGATAAAAAATATCTTGAAGCTGCAAAAATGCTTGGAGCAGGCAAATTACGCCTTATGACCGAGGTTTTATTTCCCGCTGCCATTCCATCCATTATTGCTGGGCTGAGGATTTCCGCGGGGCTGGGCTGGCAATCCTTGGTGGGTGCTGAATTGATCGTGGCATCTAGCGGGGTTGGCTACATGATGGTTAAGGGTCAGGCAAGTATCCAGACAGATATTGTGATGAGCGGCATGATCGCAATTGGCCTGATCGGTTTATTCATTGATGTACTTTTAAGGCAAGCCGAAAAGTTTGCTGTTCACTATAAAGAAATTTAATTTATGGCAGATATTGTTTTTGATTCCGTAGAGAGAAGCTTCAAGCAGGGCGGTAAAGAGTTTTTAGCCGTGGGCGGTATTGACTTGGTAGTGAAAGACAAGGAGTTCGTGGCGATTGTTGGACCATCTGGTTGCGGTAAAACTACTTGCATGCGTATGGTGGCTGGCTTAGAGATGCCGACTAAGGGGCGTGTTCTGGTTGGCGGCAAAGAAGTAAAAGGTCCAGGTCCCGATCGCGCGGTTGTTTTTCAGCAATTTGCCTTATTTCCCTGGAAGACAGTTCAAGAGAATATTGAGTTTGGCTTGAAGTCGATGAGTATGGGTGCTGAAGAAAAGCGCGATAAGACAGCCCGATTAATTTCCTTAATGGGTTTAGAGGGTTATGAGAAGGCTTATCCCCATCAATTATCTGGTGGCATGCAACAACGCGTCGCCATTGCACGCGCTTATGTGCTCGAGCCAGAGGTGCTTTTGATGGATGAACCGTTCGGTGCATTGGATGCGCAAACACGAGTAGTGATGCAGGAAGAGCTCGTAAGACTTGCTCGTAAAAATCCTAAGACGGTTTTATTTATTACGCATGCAGTTGAAGAGGCGGTATATCTCGCGGATCGTGTAGTGGTGATGTCGCGAAGGCCTGGTCTGATTCGGGATGTAATTGAAATTAAGCCTATTCGTGAACAAGAGGGCTGGGATACCCATACACGCATTGAAGATGTGATGGATTTAAGTTCGTTTGTGCAGTTACGTAGTCAGATTTGGAAGTTGTTACGGGAGCAAAACCTAGGCGTTGATCATTAATTTATTTTGGTAAATAACGAGGGAGACAAAAATGCAATTTAAAAAAACATTAGCAAGTATCTTGGGGGCAACTGTCCTAACGGCAGTCAGCATTAGTCATGTGCAGGCGCAAGCAAAGCCTGCCTTAACGGAAATTAAGGTGAGTTATCAGCCTGCGCTTTATTGGGCGCTGCCATTTTATGTTGCTACTGAGAAAAATTGGTGGGCTGAACTAGGTCTCAAGCCTGAATTCAGTACATTTCCAGCCGGAGTGCCTCAAATTGCTGCTTCCGCCTCAAAGTCTTGGGATGTAGGGGGTACTGGATCAGTGCCGGCGGTATTGGGCTATGTGCGCTTCGGAATTAAGACTATTGGACTTTCTAATGACGAGTCCATGGGTAATGCTTTATTAGCAACTCCAAAAGCTGCTGAAGCCTTTGCTGCGAATCCGCAGTCACTCAAAGGACAGACGATTGTTCTTACAGGCAACTCGACTGGTGATTATGCTGTCCAATCTTGCTTGAAGAAGTATGGTTTATCTAAAACCGATGTCACCATTAAAAATATGGGCCAGGGCGAGATTATTTCTGCGATGTCATCAGGTAACGCAGATTTTGGTGGCGTATGGGCACCTAATATCTATACCTTAGAAGAAAAGGCTGGTGCTAAGGTAATTTGTAGCGGCAAAGACGGCGGGGCAATCGTACCCGGAGCCTTGATTGTGCGTGGTGATTATGCAAAAGAAAATCCACAAAATGTGGCTAAATTCTTGGCAATTTATTTGCGTACCTGGAAGTGGATGAATGCTAATAAGCCACAAGCTATTGCCATGATGAAAAAGTTTTATGAGCAGGGTGGCGTAACGATTTCTGAAGCATCAATGAAGAAAGAGTTCGATACTCGTCCAACTTTTGATCTTGCTGGTGAATTGAAGATTATGGACAGCTCTAAAGGGCCCTCACAAGTTGACGGTTGGTTTAATTCCATAGCCGCATTTATGCAATCTACTGGAGCCATTCAAACTATTCCGCCAGCTAATGAATATATTACTGACGAGTTTATGAAAATGGTCAACGCAGACAAGAAACTCCGAGAGTTTGCAAATAACAGTAAGTAGTAGTTAGTTGGTAAATCTAAAAAATGGGGGAAACCTCATTTTTTAGAAAACAATCTGTAAGCGCTTACAAAATGAAGGTTAAAAAATGTCTACAAACTATTTAAAAAAAGCTGCGAAGACGCCAGAAACTGAAACATCCACTGCGCAGCAAGTAGTGACTGAAATGCTGGCGAATATTGAGAAGAGTGGTGAGATAGCCGTTAAAGAATATGCCTCCAAGCTCGATAAATGGTCTGGTGAAATAGTGATGTCTGATGAAGCTATCAATGCAGCTCTGTCACAAGTCCCTGATCACGTTAAGAAAGATATTGATTTTGCGGTGAAGCAGGTTTACGACTTCGCGATTGCTCAAAAAAATAGTATTCAAAATTTTTCAACAACCTTGCATCCTGGTGTGACAGCTGGTCAAGTGGTGTTGCCGGTAAATGTGGTTGGATGCTATGCGCCTTCTGGTCGATATGCCCATATCGCATCAGCCTATATGACGGTTGCTACTGCAAAAGCTGCTGGTGTAAAAAATATTATTGCCTGCTCCAGTCCATTTCGTGGAGGGGGAATGCACCCCTATGTGCTTTATGCCTTTAAGGCCGCCGGTGCCGATGTGATTATGACTTTAGGGGGCGTTCAGGCAATTGCTACTATGGCTTACGGGCTATTCACTGGAAAGCCTGCTGACGTTGTTGTAGGCCCTGGGAATAAATTTGTTGCAGAGGCCAAGCGTACGCTTTTCGGAAAAGTGGGTATTGATGTTTTTGCTGGCCCATCTGAGATAGGCATTATTGCTGACGAAACAGCTGATCCTAAGATTGTTGCCAGCGATCTAGTGGGGCAAGCAGAGCATGGTCATGAATCCCCTGCTTGGCTATTTACAACTTCAGAAAAGCTAGCGCATGAAGTGATGCAATTGGTACCGAAAATGATTGATTTATTGCCGCCTACCGCAAAGGATGCGGCAGCTTGTGCTTGGCGTGACTATGGTGAGGTGATCGTCTGTAGTTCGCGCGAAGAGGTGGCTCTGGTGTCGGATAAATATGCCAGCGAGCATTTGGAGGTGCATGCAAAAGATTTGGATTGGTGGTTAAGTAATTTGACCTGCTATGGATCGCTATTTTTGGGTGAAGAGACCACGGTCGCATTTGGAGATAAGACTAGCGGACCAAATCATGTTCTACCTACTAAAGGTGCCGCTAGATACTCGGGTGGATTATCGGTCCATAAGTTTATGAAAACCCTCACCTGGCAGAAGATGACTCGTGAAGGTAGCAAGGAGATGGCTCTAGTGACCGCTAGGATCAGTCGTTTAGAGGGCATGGAGGCACATGCCCGGACTGCCGACGATCGTTTGGAAAAGTATTTCCCGAATGAAAAGTTTGATCTTGGGACTCCGGTGGAAGTATGAGTTTGAAGATTAATCAACTATTTAGTTTACAGGGAAAAACTGTCCTCATTACAGGTGGTAGTAGTGGATTGGGTGAGGGTATGGCTCTAGCGCTTGGCCTCGCTGGTGCCAAGATCGCCATCGCAGCTCGTAGAGAGGGGCAGTTGCTTGCAGCTGCCCAGCGTCTTGGTAAGCAAGGTGTTGAGGTGACTTGCTTTACAGCTGACCTCAGTGTGCTTGAGGAATCAACCGAGTTGTCCCGGAAGGCATTGGATAAGTTAGAAAAGATTGATATTTTGGTGAACGCTGCTGGTATGAATTTGCGCGAGCCATTTGCAGCGGTCTCTCCGAAAAGTTGGCAAGAGCAATTGAATGTCCACCTAGGTGCCCCGTTTTTTTTGACGCAGGCCTTAGCTCCTCAAATGAAGACCCAGCAGTGGGGGCGCATTATTAATATTGCCTCTCTCCAAAGCTTTAGAGCATTTGGAAACAGTGCTCCCTATGGCGCAGGCAAGGGTGGAATAGTGCAGTTGACTCGTGCGATTGCGCAGGAGTGGTCAAAATTTGGCATTACTTGTAATGCTATTGGCCCCGGTTTTTTCCCAACCGCATTGACTGCGCCAGTCTTTGGTGATCCTGAGTTAGTCAAAATGCACGCAAGTAAAACGGCTATTGGTCGCAATGGAGAGATTAAAGATGTCGATGGCTTGGCAATATTTTTAGCCAGCGACGCATCCTCATACATCACTGGTCAAACTATCATGCTGGATGGTGGTTACACCGCATCCTAAGGAGAGAGCTATGAAAGCCTTGGTTTATACGCAACCTAATGAGATGCAAATCTTAGATCGACCACATCCCATCTTGGTTGATGGAGAAGTTATTTTAAAAATTGAGTCGGTTGGAATTTGCGGTAGTGATATGCATGCTTTTCATGGGCATGACCCCAGAAGAAATCCAGGCCTTGTGTTGGGGCACGAATTTGCTGGAACAGTAGCAGAGGCTAGCACCCCATTATTTTCTACTGGTCAAAGAGTGACGGGAAATCCGCTAATTACCTGTGGATCTTGTGAGTATTGTTTGCAGGGTAGAAATAATTTATGCGCCAACCGCACGATGGTTGGGATGACTAGGCCTGGAGCATTTGCGGAGTATATGAGTATTCCCGCAAGTTCCTTGATTGCCATCCCAGAAAGTCTTTCTGTAGATGCAGCAGCCCTTACTGAGCCAGCTGCAACAGCGGTTCATGCGATTAATTTATCGATGCGCGCACTTGAGCGACCGATTCAGGAGTGTCGCGTCTTGATCATCGGTGGTGGAGCGATTGGAATGTTGGCAGCCTTGCTTCTGAGGCACTATGGGGTTGGTGATTTGACTGTTGCCGAAGTAAATCCATTGCGAAGAAAAGCGGTTGAACTCCACGCTGCTTGTAAAACCTACAATCCAGTTGAAGAGAAGGTAACTGAGAATGCCTATGAATTTGTAATGGATTGCGTTGGTGCTGCTGTGACTAGCAATACTGCCATGGCTGCTATCAAGCCTGGGGGCGTAATCATGCATGTCGGCCTACAGGATTGGTCAAGCGAAATTGATATGCGTAAATTAACTCTTGCAGAAATTACGCTACTAGGAACTTATACCTACTCAACAGTTGATTTGCAGGCCACGGTTAACTTATTGGCTCGTAATGCTTTTGGTGATTTGTCTTGGGTGGAAAAGCGATCTTTAGATGATGGTCCTCAAGCATTCATGGATTTACATGCCGGCAAGACTGCTGCTGCAAAGGTTCTATTGAAGCCCTTCTAATGGCATTGCTGATTGCTTTAAATCATTATCAAGGGATTGCCCATGCAATTTGATTTTCATTCCACTCGCTCCATATTGGTTCAGCGGGGAGGCTCCACCGAGCTGGCAAGAATCACTCGTGATCAGGGCGCTAGTAAAGTCTTGATTGTTACAGATCCCGGTGTTCTTGCTGCGGGATTACTTGAAAAAGCGCTGCCTCAGTTTGAGACACTGCATATTCCGGTGCATATTTTTTCAGAAGTTCAGGCTGATCCATCAGTTTCAATAATTGAGGCGGCAGTCAAGGCGGCGCAAGACTATCAGGTTGATTGCATTGTGGGCTTTGGCGGTGGAAGTTCGATGGATGTGGCAAAACTAGTTGCACTGCTATCACTGGGCCATGAGAAATTAGCTGATATCTACGGTATCGGCAATGCTAAGGGGCCAAGGCTACCTTTGATATTGGTACCTACCACCGCAGGCACCGGATCAGAGGTGACTAAAAGTTCGGTGGTGACAGTGAGTGAGAGTGAAAAGAAGGGCGTCCTGTCTCCGCATCTATTGCCGGACCTTGCGCTTTTAGATGCTGAATTAACATTGGGTCTTCCTGCGCATGTCACTGCAGCAACTGGAATTGATGCGATGGTGCATGCAATTGAGGCATTTACAACGAAGCATTTAAAAAATCCCATAGCCGATTGCCTCGCAAAAGAAGCGCTGCAATTGCTGTCGAAAAACCTGCATCGTGCAGTCTTCACTGGGGGAGATATTGAAGCTCGGGAAAATATGCTGCTCGGAGCATGTTTAGGTGGAATGGCATTTACCAATGCACCAGTCGCTGGAGTACATGCTTTGGCTTATCCAATAGGGGCAAGATTTCATGTGCCCCATGGACTCTCGAATTCTCTAGTGCTGTCCCCAGTGATGCGCTTCAATTTAAAGGTGGCGCATGCGATGTATGCCGAGCTTGGGCAGATTATCAAGCCTGGTTTGCAAGGCTCAACCATGCAACAAGCCGAGCAATTGGTAGATTACCTGGGCTCTCTGGCTGGAGAATTGGGGCTACCTACGCGCTTAAGAGATGTTGGGATTGCTGAAAAGGACATAGATCAATTGGCTAAAGATGCTATGTTGCAAACCCGTCTTTTGATGAATAGTCCGCGGGAAATTCAACTGGCAGATGCTGCTGCTCTGTATAAAGAAGCACTATAGATAAGCAAGTTCTCAATTAATGGATCGTAGAAAATCTCAGAAATATCTATTATTTTCTAGAGAATCTTTCCAGGATTCATAATTCCCTGTGGGTCAAGAGCTCTTTTTATACTTCTCATCAATTCCAGTTCTATAGAACTTTTTCTTGTTATTAGCTCATTTCGTTTTAATTGCCCAATTCCATGTTCAGCTGAAAATGAGCCAGAATATTTATATACTTCGTCATGAACTAATTGATTGATATCTTTTCGTCTTATTTCAAGATCTTTAGAAAGTTCGGGGGCAATGGGAGCAATGTTGTAGTGTAGATTGCCATCACCAATATGTCCAAAAATGACTGTTTGCAAATGAGGCCAAAATTTTCTCAATTTCACTTCTGTAGATGCAACAAATTTTGCTAGTTCTGATATTGGTAACGAAATATCATGCTTCACGATTGTCCCCAGGATAAACTGCGCCTCTGGTATGCCTTCCCTTATTCTCCAGAGATCTTTTGACTGCTGGAGAGATTTAGATAAAACAGCATCGTTAATTAGCCCTATACCAAAGGCTTTCTCAAGCAAAGTCTCAAGCTGGGCATACGATTTTTCTTCATCCTCCATACTAGATAATTCAATTAGTACCGTCCAATGGGATTGATCATTAATTAGTCTGGATAATTTTTCTATTCCAGTAGATACAAGAGTGAGCGCTGAAGATGAAATAATCTCAAATGCAGTTAAATCTACATTGCAATGCTGGTTGATTAATTCAATGAGCTTGATACTGGATTGGACATCTTTAAGTGCAACTAGGGCGGTAGCTTTTGAGCGAGGCAATGAAAATAGCTTTAGTGTTGCAGCGGTAATGATTCCAAGCGTCCCTTCAGAGCCAACATAGATATCTTTCAAAGAATACCCCGTATTATCTTTTCTCAGTCCGCGTAATCCATTGAATATTTCCCCGGATGGTGTAACTACCTCAAGACCCAGGGTAAGGTCGCGCATATTCCCATAACGAAGAACTTGAACTCCTCCTGCGTTAGTGGATAAGTTTCCGCCAATAGTGCAACTCCCCTCGGATGCTAGACTTAAAGGAAATAACTTTCCTGATTGTTTTGCAGCCTCCTGGGCACTAGCTAGCAGCACTCCAGAATCAAGAGTAATCGTAGAGTTTTCAAGATTAACTTCATGGATTTGATTGAGTCTAGTTGTGACAATCACAACTGATGGGTGCTCATCCATAGGAGTTGCGCCTCCACAAAGACCAGTGTTTCCACCTTGCGGCACAATTGGTATTCTATTTTGATTACATAATGAAACTAAGGAGGCGACCTCACCAACATTTTTTGGCTTCAATACAGCAATCGCATTCCCTGAGAACCGTTTGCTCCAGTCCGTTAAGTGGGATTGTTTATCGGCGTTTGAGTTGGATACAAAGTCTGATCCAATGATTCCACTGCATTGCTCCAGGAAATTATTGTACTTAGTCAGATCAGCTCCTTTTGATATTAGGTGCCGCTAGCCCTTCGATCATGATATTGAGGCAAGACGGTAACTTGCTCGCAATTGCTCGTTTTACCGCGGGCAGTATCGCATCCGAGTTTGTGACCAGCTCACCGTAACCACCAAAAGCTTGGCAAACTTTTTCATAACTAGATGGCAGTAGTTCGCACCCAATAGTCCTTTCTTTGCCGTAATCCTTTAGTTGGATCTGATATTCAGCATTCCACCGAGCATCATTACCAACCAAAAGGACAAAATCCAAGTTATAACGAACGGCCGTATCAATCTCAGCGCTATGAAAGCCAAAAGTACCATCCCCCATTACTGCAATGATGGGCACGTTTGGTTTTGCAACTCTTGCGGCTAATGCAAAAGGTAAGCCGGCTCCAATGGAGCCAGCGATACCATTAAGAACACGATTCGGCGCCCTCAAGCATGCCTGTGCCCATTGCCCAATCTCTCCCCCATCGCTAACCAGTATGGAATCGGGGTGACTATCCAATATTTCTTGGAGTGGTAAAAATATTTGTGCTGGATGAATTCCACCCTCGCGTGGTTCTAAATCTTTCCAGGCAGCAGGGCGATATGTAATGGCTGACCCTACTTCTTTTAACCAGTCATCCAGGCTTAAATTTTTTAAAGGCTTAGCAGCAATTAGTGCGCTAATGGCGATAGGGGTATCGCATATGAATGCGGACTTCAAGCGATCGCCCACTGCATTTTTTAGGCGCTCAATTTCTTTTTCTTCGGGGTCGATTTGTAAAAAGGTACATGCTTGATTAATGTCAGGACTATTACCAAACTTCAAAGTAAAGTCGAGCTTTTTGCCAAGCAAGAGAATGCAATCGGCCTGCGATAGAACCTCAGAAAAGGCGCCAAGACTTGGGTCACCTATACCTCTAGGACTTTCCATGCCAATAACAGGAATATTTAATACTTCCTGAAGGTGAAGTAATTTTTTTCTTCCAGATTTTGAAAGCATCATTGGCCCAACAAGTATGAGCGGCTTCTTTGCGGCCATTAAGAGCGATAAGGTCGATGAAATATCTGATAATTTAGCGGGCTTATGCTCTTCTAAAAAGTCCTCGCTTGAGGGCATCGAGATATTTGGCGCAGAAGTGGATTCTAGGATATCGCTAGGTAGGCTGAGATGAGTGGGGCCAGGCCTTCCTGATTTTGCTATTCGTATTGCTTTTGCCGTATCGAAAGCAATATCCTCAACGTTTTGACATGTCCAAGATGCTTTTGTTAGGGGTGCGGCAATATCTGCTTGAGCCATCTCTTGAAAAGCGCCCATACCCAGCTGATTTAAAGGTGCATGGCCGGAGATAAGGACGACCGGCGATTCGGCCATTGACGCAGTATAAAGGGCTGAGACTGCATTTGCATGTCCTGGACCGCCTGTAACCAAAGCAATACCAACTTCGCCAGTCAGTCTCGCCCATGCATCTGCCATATGGACAGCCGCAGCCTCATGCCGAGTATGTATCAGTTCAATTTTGGAATCAAATATTGCGTTATACGCTGGCATGATGTGATTTCCAGAAAGTGTGAACACTTTAGTGACACCAGCAAGCTCAAGTGCTTTGATAAAGTTATCGGCACCATTGGTAATTTTTGTAGCCATAAAATTAAATCCCTAAATTTTTTTCAGTGTAGATATTAGTCAGTGCAGGATACGATATTTTGTCAATTGCATTTCATCAAAAACAGTTTACGTTGTATTGCTTAAACTAATTCATTCCTGAATGTTTAGGTGACACAGAATGTGCATGGTCCTGGGTAAAAATGAGTGATAACCCTTAATCATTCAACATCATCTATAGAGTTTGGTTATATGAGGATTTTAAAAAGAAAATAAATTGATCTGAAAAGGTGAATTTAAGATTTATTTTCCATATCTTTTCGGATAGACTAGTTTTCATTCAAGCGCAATCAAGATCTAAATGAATGTATATAAATGAGGGAATGAATATGCATGCAGAACACATCGAAAATAAAGTAGACGGTACTCCGCGCATGATTGAGGGGGCTGGCGCATGGCTGGGTGGGGTTATTCAAAATGATCCCAGCTGGATTGTGCATTGGGACTCTGAACAAATTGCTGAGCTTGAGGCTGCCGCCGATCACTTTCTTAGCTCAGGTAATGCTTTGGAAGATATTAGCCCTGAGTCATTCCCATTGAAAAAGCTCGCTCCCTTTATTGCTGGAGCATTAAATGAACTTCTTGCTGGACGTGGATTTCTGATGTTACGAGGACTTCCAGTTAGTAGCTGGTCAATAGAAAAGGCTGCTGCTGTTTATATGGGGCTTGGCCGTCATATGGGTAGCTTAAGAAGTAGTAATGGCAAAGGTCATCTTTTGGGACATGTGCGCGATCAAGGTGTCAAGGTTGAAGCTGGCGTACGTTTTTATCAAACCAATAGAAAGCTTGATTACCATACCGACTCAGCTGATATTGTTGGCTTACTCTGCCTACAAAAAGCCAAGATCGGCGGTGAGTCTTTCATTGCAAGCTCAATGACGCTCTATAACAAGATGGTCGAACGCAGGCCTGATTTAATTTCTGCCATGTTTGCCTCATATCCAACTGATCGCAGAGGAGAGGTTCCTGAAGGCCGGGATCCCTGGTTTGAGATCCCCATCTTTAATTGGCATGAAGGACATTTGTCTTGCGTTTACTTGAGGCACTACATTGAAGAGGCGCAGCGACTCTATCCGCAAGCTCCAAGGCTAACTCCTGAGCAAATTGAAGTAATGGATGAAATTGACTCTATTTTGCAAGAGCCGGGATTTGCGCTGCAAATGGCTTTTGAGCCGGGTGATATTCAACTCTTACATAACCATCAAATTCTTCATTCGAGAAACGATTTTGAGAATTGGCCTGATCCTAAGCTCCAACGCCATCTGCTACGCCTTTGGATTGCGCCTCCATCAGGAAGACCATTGCCAGCCTATTTTTCTTCTCGCTGGGGGGGTGTCATGCCGGGGGATAGGGGTGGAATATTAGTTCCTGGAACCAAGCTTTCTGTTGAGTTAACTGTGTAGTGAATTAATGCACTTACTGGTTAAAACCCTTACTTTTGTTTTTTATCAATAGTCTTTAGCATTAAGTTATACGTCCATGGAATGCCATGTCTTAAATATCAGGGAGGTAGCATGTTGCGGTTAGTTAAAAAACGATTTGTTCCGGCATTATTTTTGATGGCGTTGGCGATTAAAATTGCAACAGCCCAAAATTATCCAAATAGACCTATTACGCTTGTCGCACCTTATGGGGTTGGTGGTGATAGCGACTTTTCCGCTAGAAATTTAGCTCCTATCGCTAGCAAGCTATTGGGTCAAAATGTGATTGTGCAAAACATTGCTGGCGCATCGGGTACGATTGGCTCGCAAAAGGTTCGTACATCCCCGCCCGATGGCTACACTTTATTAGTTTCTAGAGCGGGTTCTCAGGCGATTGTGCCGGCACTTGAGAGTAGCACTCCTTACAAATGGAATGACTTCACGTTCATTTCCTTGCTTGACTTCAATCCTTTGGTTTGCGTTGTGAAGCCTGACGCACCATATAAAAATATGAAGGAATTGATAGCGGTAATTAAGGCAAATCCAACGAAACTTAATTATTCCACCGCAGGTGCAGGTACAACACAACATTTGGCCGTCGAAGTGCTCTTGCGTGATGTTGGTTTGCCATCTACAGCTGCAACCATGATTCCCTATAAGAGTGCTGGACTTGCCACTACTGCATTATTAAGCGGAGAAGTAGATTTTTTATGCAATAACTTAACAACGATTACTGGGCAGTTGAAAGGAAATGCAATGCGGCCTCTAGTAACATCTTCATCCTCGCGCTTAAAGGATTTTCCAAATATCCCCACTGCAAAAGAGGAGGGTATGGGTAGTCTTGAAAAGGTGATGGGATGGAGCGGCCTATACGGACCTCCTGGGCTGGCCCCTGAAGTGGTTGAAAAGTGGCAGACTATCCTCAAAGAGGTAGCAAAAAATCCTACATGGATCAATGGCAATGATATGGTTGGCGCACTCTCAGCTATTCGCACGCAGGCAGAAACTGAAGCCTTTGCAAAAGAACAATATGATCTCTATAGCAAATTGGGTTCTGAGTTGAATCTTAAAAAATAGAGTTTTGATCTTACTTCATGGAAAAGTCCGGCAATGTCGGACTTTTTTCGTCTTCAATACATCCAATTGACTGCCTCAAATTAGGAGGTTATTTATTGATTAAGATGGATAAAAAATGTTGTTTAATAATTTGAGTGACATTTTGGCGGCTATGCTTTTTTCGTTCTAGCAAGCCAACCTTACGAAAAATAGTCTTTCCTGCTAATTCTGAAATATGCAATTTTTTGTCAGTCTCCCAGGCAATATTAGCTAGCCTCGGAACAATTGCGAAGCCCAGTCCTTGTCTGACTAGCTCAATGATCGCCTCCACTGAATTAAGTTCCATGCTTTCCTTAATCACCATTTTGTTTGCGCGAATGGTTTGATCTACAAGGTGGCCCGTCCAGGTGTTTCTCTCAAATCGAATGAATGGCAGATCGTTCGATGTGTTTTCGGCGACAAAGTTTTTTCTACTTTTGGTTATTGGATAAATCAGCACCATAGGTTCTGAATATAACTCCGTCCACTGCACATTTTGAGGTAAGGCATAGGGTGACTCAGTCACTATTGCTGCATCTAGACTGCCTTCAATCACTTGTTCTAAGAAGTTGTTTGAGAGACCTGCAATAAGCTTGATTTCTAGTCCTGGGTAGCTTTGCTTGAGCTCATTTAATGTATTTCCAAAGGCGCCCATTAAGGTTGAGACTAGCGCGCCTAGAACAATGGTGCCACTGAGTTCGGATTTAAAGTCCGATCCTAGGGCCTCGTAGCGTGCAATGATTTCTTGAATTGGCTCAACTAAGGATCTGCCATGGTGATTGAGGGTCATAGAGCGTTTGGTTCTATCAAATAGCTCCACTCCAATATCTGCCTCTAGTTGCTGCAATTGCTGTCCTGCGGCAGCAGCGGTAAGGCCTATTTCACGTGCAGCCGCCGCCACGCTCTTATGGCGAGAAATAGCTAAAAAATTCTTGAGTACTTTGATGCTAGACATGAAATTTAATATAAAGTATTTATTTATCTCAAAGAAAATTATATTCGATTTATTTTTTACTATCTATCGATATAATTAACCACATGTCTAATACAGATCTCAAAGTCAAAGTCTGGCGCGGCGCTCAAGAGGGTGAGTTTGTTGAGTATTTGGTGCCTCGAAATTCAAATCAAACGGTACTGGATGTCGTTACCTTTATTCAGCGTAAGCTAGATCCAACCCTGAGCTACCGATTCGCCTGTCGGGTGGGTATGTGTGGTTCTTGCGCTATGACAGTGAACGGTGTTGCTCGCTGGACCTGCCGTACTCACGTTTCCCAGATTGTTGAAGGGGACTCCCTGGAAATCGCCCCTCTGAACAATCTACCAGTTATTAAAGACCTTGCTACTGATATGCGAGAGTTCTTTGATAAGTGGAAGGGTGCTGTTGGTTTCTTCAAAGGCGATAAAACTCGTCACGATGACTTTGCAAGAGTGGAGCCGCAGTCACCTGAACGTCAATTAGCCAATGCTGGAATCGAATGCATTGGTTGTGCAGTGTGCTATTCCTCTTGTGAAGTTGTTCAGAACCGCCCCAACTACCTAGGCCCAGCCGCACTGAATCGCGCTTGGACCTTAACAAATGATGTTCGCGATGTGCAGCAATTAGATCGCCTACGTGCCGTTGCTGGTGATGAAGGTTGCCATGCATGCCATACGCAGGGATCCTGTACTGAGCGTTGTCCTAAGAAGCTAGAACCTACAGCCAGTATTTCTGGATTAAAAAAGTTAGTAGCAAGAGCTGCTGTACGAGGAAGTAAGTGGGGTAAGTTATGAGCGAAGCTGTATTTCAGGCAAAGCTCTGGTATGCCCAAAGAATCAGCGCCATGGTTTTGGGTCTTTGTGTCACCATTCACCTCATCATTATTTTCTACGCAATACGCGGCGGCTTAACTGCTGAGGAAATTCTGGGTCGCACCCAAGGCAATATTGCTTTCGCTATTTTTTATGAGATTTTTGTTTTAGCCTGCTTTGTGCATGCGCCGATTGGTTTGGCTAATATTCTCGAAGAAACGTTTTCTAAGGGATTCATCTCTAAGGCCTTATCTTCGCTCCTAGCAGTCCTCATACTCGTTTTAGGAAGCACAGCAGTGATTGGTGTCTACACCGGAGGTGCGTTATGAGCTCTAGGCCAAAGCTTGATTTACGCGCGAAGTCTCATCTCTCTTATTTTGCATACGCATGCCATCGATTCTCCGGTTTACTGCTGGCTTGCTTCATTCCCTTACATTTCTTAATGCTCTCTCAGTCATTGCGTGGCGCTAGCGAGTTTGAGCGCTATCTAGGCTTAACGGACTTTTGGGTTTTTAAATTCGGTGAATGGGCGCTGGTTATTTTGTTAGCGATCCATTTGGTGGGCGGAATTCGACTCATCATGATTGAGTTCGGTCCATGGCGCGGGCTACGTAAGGCTTGGACCCAGGTGGCTATCTTGTTTGGTATTGCTTGCGGCCTTCTATTTTTGTATTTGGCAAATTGATTGGGTAATTTATGCAGTTACAAATGAAAGTAGTTGAAGAGGCTTGCAAGGAGCTCTATATTCGTGCTTTAAAGGTGCTGCCAGATGATGTTAAAGCCGGTATTGAGCGCTTAAATCAGGGTGAATCAGATGCACGTGCACAGGTGGTTCTCAAAACCATGATCACCAATATTGCTGTTGCAGAGCGCGAAGACAATCTACTTTGCCAAGATACTGGTTTACCCATTTACAAGGTCAAGATTGGCCGTAATGTGCAGCTAGATGGCATGGAGCTCAAGGCGGCGATTCGCAAAGGTTGCGAGCGTGCAACTACGGAATACCCATTGAGATCTTCTGTAGTGCATCCAATCACGCGTAAGAATAATCACACATCCTGCGGTATTGATATGCCAGCAATCAGCATCGATTTTTGTGATGAGGACGAGACGCTTGAAATCGAGATGGTTCCAAAAGGCAGTGGTTCAGAAAATAATTCTTTTTTGAAGATGGCTATTCCTGCTGATGGAATTAATGGCGTTAAAGCTTTTGTTATCGAGAGCGTTGTTTCTGCTGGAGGCAAGACTTGTCCGCCAACCATTGTTGGTGTTGGTATCGGCGGCACCTCTGAGCAATGTGTTGCGATGGCTAAGCGTGCCGCTACAAGAGCATTAGGTAGCATCTGTAGTGATGAAGAGGGTGCCAAGTTAGAGCAAGAATTAACTACCGCTGTGAATAAATTAGGCATTGGCCCGCAAGGCCTGGGTGGTGACGGTACAGCATTTGCCGTTCATGTAGAGCTTGCTCACACTCACATCACCTTAAATCCAGTGGCCGTCAATATGCAGTGCCACTCAGCGCGTAGAGCGCGAGCAACCTTCACGCCTGATGGTGTGACTTACGGATTCTAGGAAAAAGATGGCCCATTACAACCTTCCCACTCCTGTTAGCGAATCAGATATTCGAAAACTGCGCATTAATGACACAGTGACTTTGCAAAATACTTTATTCGGTATTCGGGATGCTACGCAAATTCATATGTTTGATAAGGGCCGAAAAACTCGCTTTGATCTGCATGGTCATGCGGTGATTCATACGGCTCCTAATGTGCGCAAGGTAGCGGTGAGTGAAGAATTCCCGGCCGGGTATCAAGCAATCTGTATTGGTACAACCACATCAGATCGGATGGAGCGCTTTACTCGTCCATTAATGACTGAGAATGGTGTACGAATGATTGTAGGCAAGGGCGGTATGCGCGAAGAATCTGCAGCAGCTTTTCAGGAAATTGGCGGCGTGTACCTAGCAATTATTGGGGGTACAGCAGCGCTAGAGACAACGTGGATTGAGCAAATTGAAGACGTGGATATGGATGATCTCAATCCGGAGTCTCTCTGGCGTTTCAAGATTAAAGACTTTGGCCCTTTGTTAGTGGCTATGGATAGTCATGGTGGCAGTATTTATCAAGAAGTGAAAAGTGATGTTGCGCGCAATAAAGAGGCCGTATTAAAGAGCTTAGGAATTTCCTCATGAATATCGCCACACTTGAGACAGACATTCTCATTCTAGGTTCTGGCGGCGCAGGACTGTTTGCAGCCTTGCATGCACACCAAACTAACCCAGATCTGCATATCACTATTGCCGTAAAGGGGCTGCTGGGTAAATGCGGTTGTACTCGCATGGTGCAAGGTGGTTATAACGTAGCACTGGCAGAGGGCGACTCTGTTGAACGTCATTTTATGGACACAATCGAAGGTGGCAAGTGGTTGTCGGACCAAGAGTTGGCATGGACACTTGTAAATAAGGCGGTTGAACGTATTCGTGAACTTGAGAATGAGCTCGGCTGTTTCTTTGATCGCAATCCGGATGGCACAGTTCATCAAAAAGCATTCGCTGGACAAACTTTTGACCGCACAGTCCACAAGGGCGATTTAACTGGAATTGAAATTATCAGTCGACTGGCTGAGCAGGTATGGGCTAGGGGAATTCATCGTCTTGAGGAGCATAGGGCGGTCGAGTTAATTCATAGTGCTGATGGAAAGTCACTTGCTGGCGTATTAATGCTTAATATGACGACTGGTCAGTTCACACTGGTACGAGCTAAAGCGGTTCTGTTAGCTACAGGTGGCGGACCCACCATGTACAAGTACCACACACCTTCGGGTGATAAGAGTTGTGACGGCCTGGCTATGGCACTGCGTGCGGGTCTTACTTTGCGCGACATGGAGATGGTGCAATTTCACCCAACTGGACTTCTTGCTGGCTCAGACACTCGCATGACAGGCACGGTTTTAGAGGAGGGTTTACGTGGCGCTGGTGGCTACCTCTTGAATGGCAATCAAGAGCGCTTTATGGGTAACTATGATCCGCGCAATGAACGCGCCACTCGAGACATTGTTTCTAGATCGATTAATTCTGAAATAAGAGCCGGTAGAGCAACTCCTAATGGCGGTGTCTATATTCAAATGAGTCACCTTGGCCCCGAAAATGTGCGTAAGCAATTTAAAGGTATGGTCGAGCGATGTGCAGATAGTGGCTTTGACTTGGCAGGAGATCTAGTAGAGGTAGTTCCAACTGCACATTACATGATGGGGGGATTAATCTTCAAGGCGGACTGCAGTACCGAGTTACCAGGTTTATTTGCAGCAGGTGAAGATACTGGAGGGGTGCATGGAGCCAATCGACTAGGTGGTAATGGTGTTGCAAACTCAACGGTCTATGGTGGTATAGCTGGCGAGGAAATGGCACATTGGGTGATGTCCCAAACTTTACAAGAGTGCAATATGGATGAGGTGCGCACGAGTATTGCAGCGCACGAGGCTCCCTTAGAGCGACCAGCAGGTGATATCGAATCGATTCGAGATGCTCTTGCAGAGTGCATGTGGGATGACGTAGGTATATCCAGAACTAAGGACAGCTTATTACGTGCCCGTACTAAGTTAGATCAGTTAGGTCAGCAGTTAGACCAAATGGGAGTGGGTGATATCCAAAGGCAGTACAGTGTTACATGGCAGGATTGGATGAACCTGAATAATCTCATTTTGGTGAGCAAGTCTGTCACAGAGGCCGCTCTTTCTCGTGAAAACTCAAGAGGGGCACACTATCGCGAGGATTTTCCCGATGCAGGATCTTTGGAAGAGTCTTATTTCACGGCAGTCCATCTGCAGTCTCGATGTTTAAAAATTGAAAATAGACCCGTTCAATTTACGATGATTAAGCCTGGCGAGACTATTTTGGTAGAGGCCTAATATTTTTGAATTGATTGAGCCGGCCTCACTTGCGCTAGCAGCTGTAATAGTTCTTTGCGGATTCTTCATCTTTGGAATTTCTGGATTCGGCTCGTCAATAGTATCTGTACCTTTATTGGTTCAGATGTATCCACTAAAGGTTGTAGTACCAATGATGGTCATCATTGATATCTGTGCCTCACTTTATGTCGGCAGGAAGTCATCTAGCGATGCAAATATTCAAGAATTGAAATGGCTATTCCCCTTTAGCTTAATTGGAATGGTATTGGGTATCTTTTTATTGATAAGAGCGCCAAGCGAACCCTTGCTCTTAATCCTTGGGCTATTTGCAGCTATTAACGGTTTTCGTGTTTTGGTTCAGAGAAATGTCGAGTCTCGAGATCCAATTAACAGGTGGTGGGCAGTACCATTTGGATTCTTTGGCGGTGTATTTACAGCCCTTTTTGCTACAGGCGGACCGGTGTACGTTTCTTACCTCGGTTTAAGAATTAATAATCCCAAGGTACTTCGTGCGACTATGGCATTCGCTATTTTTATGCTGACATTTTTGCGGCTGACCTTAATGCTAGTTACGGGACTCATCCTGAGCTGGGAGGTCATCGGCCTTGCTATTTGTTTAATGCCTGTGACTTTCTTGGGAATTTGGGCGGGGTCCCATGTTCACACCAAGCTTAGCAACGCTTCTATGCGTATTGCCTATGGGTCAATATTGGTGTTTGCTGGCTCGATGTTATTAATTAGGCAGATTACATAAAAATAATTTATTGGAAAAGAAAAAAGCGAGGATAAATCTTCGCTTTTTACATTCAGCTTGCAATCATTACTGGGCACTAATATTGCGACCCTTAATCACCTTTTCCCAGTTAGCTAACTCAGCTTTAATCTGAGCATCAAAGTCTTTCTGAGAATTCACCACCGGGGATAAGCCGTTTAGCTCTAAACTTTTTTGCATGGCTTCTGACTTCACGGCCTTAACAGTAGCGTCATAGATTTTGTCCGTAATGACTTTTGGAGTATTGGCCGGTGCCACTAAGCCAAACCAACCAGTACTTTCAAAGCCAGGGATGCCACTTTCGGCAACCGTTGGAACATCGGGAAGTTGCTTTACGCGTTTAGCGCTAGTTACAGCAATCGGCTTAATCTGCCCAGCTTTTGCAAAACCCGTTGCAGCAGTGAGGTTGCCAACCATAAAGTCTATTTGTCCTGACACTAAATCATTGATAGCAGCAGATTCACCCTTATAAGGCACATGGGTCGCCGGGATATTGGCGGAATAGGTTAAGTTTTCAGCTGCCATATGAACCTGGCTACCAATACCTGCCGATCCAAAATTCAGATCCTTAGTTTTTGCATAGGTAATAAATTCATTTAAATTCTTGACTGGGATTTTGGTACTCACAGATAGCAACATTGGGCCACTAGCCACATTGGTGATGTTCACAAAATCTTTACTGTAATTAACTGGCAATTTTTTATACAAACTAGGATTTACGGTCAGCATACTTCCAGAGGCAAGCATGATGGTGTAGCCATCTGCGGGCGATTGCGCTACAAATTCAGCGGCGATATTTCCACCAGCACCGCCCTTATTTTCGACAATGACGTTTTGTCCTAAATCTTTTGTTAACTGCTGAGCTAGCAGTCGACCAAGAATATCGGTGGTACCGCCGGCTGCAAAAGGAATAATTAATTTAATCGGCTTTGTTGGCCAGGATTGCGCTGTTGCTAATTGAGGTAATGCAAGGGTAAGCGCTCCTGCAAGTAAAACTAAACGTCTACTGAACTTATATTTTTTATTCTCAAACATCGATGACCTCCAGTGGTAATTTGATCTTTATATCTTAGCTACTTCGCTATGTAAAAAATATACTCAACTGCTATTTAATAGTTATATGCTTATTCATTGTTGTTGTCTCCCCCATAGTTCCTGCAGCACTTCAAGGCATTCCCTGCTCTGCATTACAAATTGGGCATTGCAAGATATCTAAATCATCTATATGATTCAGATATGTCAGTTATTTTGTTCCCTAAAGCTAGATCTAGTCAAGCCCTGAAAACCCTGCTTTTGAGCGACCTTATTCGTGGAGAGTATTCATGAATCTGAGCTATCCAGAGATTCTTGCCTTGGCAAGCTCAGGCCTTCAGGCTGCTGGGATCAATTCAAAAGCGGCTTATGAGACTGCACAGTTTCTGGCGCTGGCGGAATTGGATGGGCTAGCCTCGCATGGTTTGGCGAGAGTTCCGCAATATGCTGCGCATGCGAAAAATGGCCGAATTGAGCTTGATCCCAAGTTAAGGGTCCGTCCATTTAAATTAGCAGCCGCTTTGGTCGATGCACGTGATGGCCTTGCATTTCCTGCACTTCGTTTTGCAACTGACCTATCAGTGAACCTAGCCTCCAAAAATGGCCTTGGTTTAGTAGCTATAACTAATAGCCATCATTTTGGTGTTGCAGGGCATTATGTTGAGGCTGCAGCCCGAGCAGGTTATGTCTCTCTTCTGTTTGGAAATACGCCAGCTGCTATGCCTATGGTTGGTGGTACAAAAGCAATCTTTGGAACCAACCCATTGGCTGCAGCTTTTCCTACCCCCAGCGGCGACCCTTTAGTTATAGACATGTCACTTTCTGCAGTAGCCCGCGGAAAACTCTTGGTTGCAGCAAAAAATGGTCAAGCGATTCCAGAAGGATGGGCATTGACTGCAGATGGCAAGCCAACTACTGATCCACAAGAAGGCTTAAAGGGTTTAATGCTTCCTTTGGGTGGCGATAAAGGGGCCTTACTAGCCCTCATCGTTGAATTGCTAGTAGTCGGACTTTCAGGCAGCCGCTTTTCTTATGAAGCGGATTCCTTTTTTGACCCTAAAGGCAATCGTCCGCGTATTGGTCAACTGATATTGACTATTGATACAGGTTTGGCAGGTAAGTCTGTTTTTGCCAGTCGCATCCAAGACTTTATCGATGTCTTAAGTGCCGATGCAGGAACTCGTCTTCCTGGACAACGTCGTTTTCAGCAGCGTGCTACAGGATTTAGTAATGGCGTCACAGTTTCAGATGTGGTTGTGGAAGAAATTCAGACTGGTATCCGCCAGTCATGGACTGAGTAGTTTTTTATAAACGAGATTATTGAGGAGATAGTAATGATCCACTTTGTCGTGCATGAGCCAGCAGATGGCGTAGGTGTAGTAGTAGTTGAGGGCGTCAAGGCCGGAACCGACTTAATTGGTTGGGTAATGGATGGCGACCTTACTTTGAATATCAAGTCTGAAAGTGATATTCCTATTGGTCACAAAATTTCATTGAACGATTTCAAGCCAGGTGACACGGTAATGAAATACGGCGTTGATATTGGCAAGGTAGTAGCCCCAATCAAAAAGGGCGAACACCTTCACGTCCAAAACGTAAAAACTAAGCGCTGGTAATCCGGCACCTTACCTACCTATTCATTGAGAGAGATAAAAAAATGACTAATTTGAAAGACGCGACCTTTTTAGGTTATCGCCGTGAAAACGGCCGCATGGGTATTCGTAATCACGTATTGATTTTGCCTTTGGACGACCTATCCAATGCAGCCTGTGAAGCAGTGGCAAACAATATCAAAGGAACGATGGCGATTCCTCACTCCTATGGTCGTTTACAGTTCGGAGCTGACTTGGATTTACACTTTCGCACCTTAATTGGTACAGGTTCTAATCCAAACGTAGCTGCTGTAGTGGTGATTGGTATTGAGCCACAGTGGACAAAAATTATCGTTGATGGCATCAAGGCATCTGGCAAGCCAGTTGAAGGCTTCTGGATTGAAGGCAATGGCGATACAGCAACTATTGCTTCCGCTAGTAAGGCTGCCTACAGCATGATGAAACATGCATCAAAGCAAAAACGTGTTTCCGCTCCATTGTCTGAGCTATGGGTTTCTACAAAATGCGGTGAATCCGATACGACTTCTGGTTGTGGTGCAAATCCAACCGTAGGTGATGCTTTTGATAAGTTGTATGCAATTGGTTCCACCATGGTTTTTGGTGAAACTACTGAATTGACTGGTGGCGAGCATTTAGTTGAAGCGCGTTGCCGTACTCCTGAGGTTAAGAAAAAGTTCCGCGAGATGTTTGATCGCTACCAGGATGTGATTGAGCGTCATAAGACAAGCGATCTATCTGACTCTCAGCCAACCAAGGGCAACATTGCAGGTGGTTTAACAACTATCGAAGAGAAGGCTTTGGGCAATATCCAAAAAATTGGTAAAAAATGTATTGTGGATAGCGTGCTGGATAAGGGTGAAGAGCCAAAGATTCCTGGACTGCATTTCATGGACTCATCATCAGCTGCCGCTGAAATGGTTACCTTGTGCGCAGCTGCAGGTTTTACAGCCCACTTCTTCCCAACAGGTCAGGGTAATGTGATCGGTAATGCAATTCTTCCAGTCATTAAGATTTGCGCTAATCCAAAGACTGTTCGTACTATGGGTGAGCATATCGATGTTGATGTGTCTGGCTTATTGCGTCGCGAAGAGAACATGGATCAGGCGGGAGATAAGCTATTGGATTGCTTGAAGCGTACAGCTGATGGTGAATTGACTGCTTCTGAAATTCTTGGTCACCGTGAGTTTGTATTGACTCGTTTATACGAATCAGCATAAGACTGCAGCATGAGAAACCTGACCGCTTACGAGGAAGTCAAGCAAAAGATCACCGAAGATCTGGTCAGGGGTCGATATCCTATGGGGCAGGCGTTGCCTGCCGAAAAGGATTTATCAAAAGAGTTAGATGTATCTATAGGTACCCTGCGCAAAGCGGTGGACGAGTTGGTTGCTGAAGGTATCGTAGTCCGACGCCAGGGCAGGGGCACCTATGTTGTTGAGCATGATCTCAAAAGACTTCTATATTATTTTTTCCACATTGTTAAACACGATGCTGAGAAAAAGGTTTACCCCAAAGTTGAGCTAGTCTCCTTAAATAGCGCTACTGCCAATAAGGAAGAGGCGAGTAAGCTGGCAATAAAAGAGGGTGCACCCGTTTGGAGAATTACCAATCGCCTGTCATTGGAAGGGCAGTGCGTGATGATTGATCAGATTACGCTAGATAAACAGCGGTTTAAGGAATTAACCCGTGCCGACTTTATTGAGCGCGAGGGCAGCATTTATCAAATGTATCAAATGGAATACGGCCAGACCGTTGTGCGAAGTAGTGAGCGTTTACGTGCCGGCTTAGCGGGGAAGCAACATGCTGAGTGGCTTGGATTAAGTCCAGAGTCTCCCGTACTAGTGATCAGAAGAGTGGCGCTGGGCATTCAGGATGAGCCTCTAGAGTGGCGTGTTTCCACGTTAAATACTACTCAACATGAGTATTTCAGTGAGTTGGTAGCTTAGTTTGATGTTGACCACCATTCGGAAAAATACTCCAGGACTGTTGGTTTGCTTGCTCATTGCCATGTCCACCAGTTTTCTTTCTGAGAATTATGGTGGCCCACAGTTGTTGTACGCATTACTGATTGGCTTGTCGCTCCATTTTCTCTATCTCAATGAGGCAGTAAAGCCGGGAATTGATTTTTGCGCCAAAACGGTTTTGCGTTTGGGTGTCGCATTTCTGGGTATTCGGATTACATTTGCTGATATTGGCGCAATTGGTTTGAATACCGGATTAATGGTGATGTTTGCAGTTGCTGCTACGGTAGCCCTGGGATTCTTTTTAGCTAAGCTCTTAAAGCTATCCCCAGACTTTGGATTGATTGCGGGTGGATCCGTTGGTATTTGCGGAGCTTCAGCAGCCTTAGCGGTAGCTTCAGTTCTGCCAAAAACAAAAGAGAATGAGCGTTTTACTCTGCTTGTAGTGGTAGGGGTAACCGTCCTCTCCACCATTGCCATGGTGGTGTATCCCTTCGCATTGCAGTTGATCAATATCACCGCCTTACCTGCAGGCATCTTTCTAGGGGCTACTATTCATGATGTTGCGCAGGTAGTGGCTGCGGGTATGTTGTTTGGCCCTGAGGCAGGTGATGTAGCTACTGTAGTTAAGCTTTTCCGTGTCGCTCTTTTATTACCTGTCGTTTTATTTATCTCTATTTTCTTTGGTGCTGAAAAATCATCTCAACGCTTAGGATGGGGCAGCTTACGCCTGATACCAACATTCCTATTGGGATTTGTGGCTTTATCGGTTGTTGCATCCATGCAGATCTTGCCAAGCTCGATAACTCATTCGATAGGTGGTATTTCCCGGTGGATGCTAGTGATTGCTATTGCTGCTGCTGGGTTAAAAACCAATTTTCAAGATCTGGCCAAATTGGGTTGGCAGCCTGTTGTGATGTTAGTTGTTGAGACAATATTTATTGCTGCAATCGGATTAATCTTCATTAGTAGCTCTCTGTAAGGAAGATTTTTAAGCGTAAGAGTCCTCAAACTCTTCCATCTTGATAGTAGTCATCAAGAACAGAATCCTGCGTTGGAAGTTTTTTCGTTCAGTCACATTCTCATGTGGCAAGCGATCATGCTCACGTAGTAACTGCGTAATGATAGGGTTGTAGTGCACTTGGACGGGGGACATCTCAATTCCTTGGTAAATATCTTCTGAGATCTAATTTACCAAGGTGTCTATATATCCACAAGAAACATATAGCGATAACTAAATTACTTTTGGATATATAGGCTTTTTACTTTTCTACGAATGCGCGCTCAAATACGTAGTCACCTAATTGACCAAGGCTAGGAGATACCTTAAAGCCTTTGGAATCGAGCATCTCCGCAGTTTCTTTTAGCATGGATGGGCTACCACAGATCATGGCGCGATCTACTGCTGGGTCTAATGGAGGCAAACCAATATCTTTAAAGAGTTGGCCTGATTCAATCGCGGTAGTTAAACGACCCGTGTGCTTAAAAGCTTCGCGCGTCACGGTTGGGTAATAAATTAACTTCTCGCGAATGATTTCACCAATATATTCGTTTTGAGTGAGTTCATCTTTAATGTACTCACCATAGGCCAGCTCACTTACCAAACGAACACCATGAATCAACACTACTTTTTCAAACTTCTCATAGGTATCCGGATCACGAATAATGCTCATGAAGGGTGCCAGTCCTGTGCCGGTACTAAATAAGTAGAGGTGCTTACCTGGATTTAAGTCGTCGATGACTAGGGTACCTACGGATTTCTCGCTGACCAAAATCGGGTCGCCCACCTGAATCTTCTGAAGACGGGAGGTGAGGGGGCCATCTTGAACCTTGATACTTAAAAACTCTAAATGCTCTTCATAGTTAGGGCTCGCCACACTGTAGGCGCGAACCAATGGCTTCCCTTCAACTTCTAGGCCAATCATCAAAAAATGACCGCTACGAAAGCGTAGACCTTTGTTTCTGGTGGTCGTGAAACTAAATAGGGTGTCATTCCAGTGATGAACAGTGAGGACGGTTTCAGTGTTGTAGGCAGCCATAAATACGAATTATTTGGGTGTAAATCCTAATTATCCTCATTCTGAGGATAGTTCCATAGATAAAAAAGTATTTAGCATATAAATAGGGAGTCTTTTACTTATATCGGCTGGCCCCCTATGATCCTTTTATGCCCAATCGAGAGAATCCTATGTCCGCCAAGCCTGCAGTTCAAAAGCCCTTATTTGTAACCATCATCCAGATATTTTTGGGTTTGGCTCTACTGAGCTTGTCCACCCACTTGGCCCTAGAAAGCGCCCTATATCTTGATGCCCTTAATCAGAACGGCCTGAATCAATATCATGCTTTTGGAGTGCTGGTTTGCCTGAGTTTCATTTCGGGCGTTTTCTTGATTGCACAACATGTATTGACCCAAGACGAGGGCAGCGTTGATGAGCACTTTAATCAGGCCTTACTGTACTAAATCAAGCTAGACTGTGATCTTATCTTATTAAGGCCATACCATGAGTTCACTGCCACACAAATCGATCTTTGAAAGAGGTGCATGGTATGTGGTGGTTCAAGGAATTCTGATTGGCCTCATCTTGTTTGGTCCCCAAGGCCCTCTTTTAATTAGCTCAGAACCAACTGCTTCCATTCTGCAATCCTGTGGCATTGCCATCGGCTTGCTAGCTTGCTTGATCATGGCCATTGCCGTCATTAATCTGGGTAAAAATCTTACCCCCTTGCCTTGCCCAAAAGACAATGCTGTTCTGATTAAAAATGGCTTATATCAATTTGTAAGGCACCCGATCTACTTTGGAGTACTCTTGGCAGCACTGGCTTGGCTACTCATTTCCCCCGGGATTTATATATTGCTCTATGCCATTGGCCTATTTTTCTTATTTGATATCAAAGCAAGGCGAGAAGAAGTGTGGCTGGTAGAACGTTTTCCAGATTATCAAGACTATCAGCGTAGAGTCAAAAAGTTAATTCCTACTATCTATTAATATGGTGTTTTAAGTTATTGGAGTTTTTATGAGTAGCGAGCCTTCCGTAAGACTAGTTCAGCAAGCTGATTACCAGTTTGCTATTTATTACAACGAAGAGCGTGACCCCATTTATGGAGATGAGCCGCCACCCCTGGGAAAATCACAAGGTGCTACACCATCCCAGTTCTTGCTGGCGGGTGTCGCTAATTGTTTATCTGACTCGCTACTCTTCGCGCTCAGAAAGTTTAAGCAAAATCCTGAGCCAATCGAAACAAAGGCCAGTTGCGAAATCGGTAGAAATGCAGAAAACCGTTTACGTATCTTGGCTATCAATGTGGAGATTCGGATTGGCGTTCCAGGTAATACCCTTGAGAATCTTGAGCGTGTATTGGCTCAGTTTCAAGATTTCTGTACCGTATCTTCTAGCGTGAGCTTGGGTATTCCAGTGAATGTAACCGTAGTTGATAGTGAGAGCACGAAGCTATATCCAGCGACTTAACTGCCTAGATATGGTCAAGAAAAAAGCCGCAGAAGTTCAATTCTGCGGCTTTTGATTTCTGGAGAAAGATATTCGAGCTACTTACTCTTCTTCGCGACGTAGATGCGGGAACAGGATCACATCACGAATATTGGGTACGTCAGTTAGTAGCATCACCAAGCGATCAATACCGATACCGCAACCGCCAGTTGGGGGCATGCCATATTCCAGAGCGCGAATGAAGTCATGGTCAAAGTACATGGCTTCCTCATCACCCGCTTCTTTTTGTTCTACTTGCTTGCGGAAGCGATTAGCTTGATCTTCGGCATCGTTTAACTCTGAAAAGCCGTTGGCGATTTCGCGACCAGTAATGAATAATTCAAAGCGCTCGGTAATGCCAGGGCGGGTATCCGATTCGCGGGCAAGAGGGCTTACTTCGATTGGGTAATCGATGATGTAAGTTGGCTCCCAAAGGTGTGACTCAGCCACCAATTCAAACAGAGCGAGTTGAAGAGCGCCAATACCAGCGTTCTTCAAGGAAGGGGAATCTGGGTTCTCACCACCTTTTTTCAATTCAGAGCGAATAAATGCAGCATCTTCTAATTGAGCCGCTTCATAACTCTTGTTTGACTGGCCACAATATTTCAGGATGGCTTCAGTAATTGTTAAGCGCTGGAAGGGCTTGCTGAGATCTAGTTCACGACCTTGGTGGGTTAGAACAGCGGTGCCTTGTGCATCCATTGCAGCAGCACGAATTAAGCTCTCCGTAAAATCCATCAGCCAACGGTAATCGGTATAAGCCGCATAGAATTCCATCATCGTGAATTCTGGATTGTGCCGTGGACTTACGCCTTCATTGCGGAAGTTGCGGTTTATCTCAAACACGCGCTCAAAACCACCGACAACTAAGCGCTTGAGATAAAGCTCTGGCGCAATCCGCAAAAACATTTGCATATCTAAAGCATTGTGGTGCGTAATGAAGGGCTTAGCCGTTGCACCACCAGGAATGGGATGGAGCATCGGCGTTTCAACTTCCATAAAATCTGCATCGAGCATATGGCGACGTAAGGAGGCAATCGTATTACTACGCGCTCTGAAGGCATTACGGCTCTCTGGATTGACGATCAAATCAACATAGCGTTGACGATATTTAGTCTCCAAATCAGAGAGGCCATGAAACTTATCTGGCAAAGGGCGCAAGGATTTACTCAATAAGCGCAGATTGCTGCACTCAACAGAAAGCTCGCCTTTATTGGTCTTAAATAAATGGCCTTCAGCAGAGATAAAGTCACCCATATCCCAGTGCTTAAAAGCTCCGTGGGTATCAGCTCCACTGATTTCATCATTAATGTAGAACTGAATCTGACCACTGCGGTCTTGAACTGTGGCAAAACTCGCTTTGCCCATGACGCGCTTAAGCACCATGCGACCTGCAACTTTCACATGAACCTTTTTGGCAGCCAATTCTTCTTTGGTGAGGCTGTCATAGTGGGTATGCAAATTGCTGGCTAAATGTGTAGGCACAAAATCATTCGGGAACGCTATGCCACTTTCACGAAGTTTTGCTAATTTTTCGCGGCGCTCTGCAATGATGTGATTTTCATCAACCAGCTCGGTTGCAGGGGCTTGGCTAGGATTGGAATTCACTGGATCGTTCATATGGAGTATTAATAACTGGAATAAGGGTATTAAATCAGACGCCTTGCTTCAGGCTGGCTTCAATAAAGGCATCGAGATCACCATCTAATACCTTTTGTGTGTTCGAGATCTCAACGTTAGTGCGCAAGTCTTTAATCCGACTTTGGTCCAGCACGTAGGAGCGGATTTGATGACCCCAGCCCACATCGGTTTTACTGGCTTCAAGCTTATCCTGTTCAGCACGACGCTTTTGCATCTCGTGCTCATACAAGCGAGATTTGAGCATCGTCATCGCTTCAGCCCTATTGCGGTGTTGGCTTCGATCATTCTGACACTGCACCACAATTCCGGTGGGAAGGTGAGTTAAGCGAACAGCAGAGTCGGTTTTATTAATGTGCTGACCACCCGCACCAGAGGCGCGATAGGTGTCGGTACGAATATCTGCTGGATTAACGTCAATCTCAATCGAGTCGTCAATCTCTGGGTATACATAGATACTGGCAAACGAAGTGTGGCGACCATTGGAGGAATCAAAAGGTGACTTGCGCACTAAGCGGTGCACACCAGTTTCTGAGCGCAAGTGTCCGTATGCATATTCACCGTCCACCTTGATAGTGGCACTCTTGATGCCGGCAACATCGCCATCGGATTCTTCTAGGATTTCTGTCTTGTAACCTTTGCGCTCGCAATATTTAAGATATTGGCGTAGTAGTATGCTGGCCCAGTCACACGCTTCTGTTCCGCCGGCGCCCGCCTGAACATCGATAAAGCAATTGCAGGAATCCATTTCGTTATGGAACATGCGGCGGAACTCGAGATCATGAATGATCTTGCTATAGCCCACAACGTCTTGTTCTATAGCAGTAATAGTTTCAAAATCACTTTCTTCTTTAGCCATGTCGAATAATTCGAGGGCACCAGTGATATTGCTATTTAAATCGGTGAGGGTGGCAACAACACCATCGAGCAATTTCTTCTCTTTGCCGAGGGCTTGAGCTTTCTTTTGATCGTCCCAGATGGTGGGATCTTCCAGAATAGAGTTAACTTCAGTAAGGCGTCGTGACTTTACTTCGAAGTCAAAGATACCCCCGAAGTGCTTGCTCACGGGTGAGTAGATCGGACAGGGTATTTGAAATAATGTTGAGTTGTTCGGCTTCCATCCCCTGATTATAAGGGGGTTATTACAGCCTAAGCCTCGTCGTGGGCCTCAATCATGAGTTGTACGCGTGCCTGCCCTTGAAAACGGTCGGTGACTAGGCGATAGGCCAGCTTGGCCTTGGCCGGCAAGGATTGGGTGTGGTTAAACCAGACTCCAGTAAATGGCTTGCTAGCCAGTTGACCATCTCCAATCGGACGAAGCTGTAGGCGCAGATGTTTATCTTTCATGAGGCTTTGCTGCTCAATCTCAAATTCCCCATAAAAAATGGGTTGAGGAAAGCCCTGACCCCAGATTTCTTCAGCCAGGAGATCGCCGGTTTCGGGCGTGAATTCAGATAGATCTAGTGGCCCATCATGAATATGGCGACGCTCTAACAATTCATCATTGAGTAAACCATTGGCAACCTGCTGAAACACGGTGTCAAACTTTTCAAAATCAGATTTTCTAATACTGAGCCCTGCCGCCATGGCGTGGCCACCAAATTTGAGAATCAGACCCGGCTCACGTTTGGAGACAATATCTAAGGCATCACGCAGATGAAAGCCTGTCAATGATCTACCGGAGCCACGCAACTCCTCACCGTTGGCGCCATCAGCTGGAGCAAAGACAATCGCAGGTCGGTTAAAGCGTTCTTTTAGCCGAGAGGCCACGATGCCAACTACTCCCTGGTGCCACTCTGCATTCCAAAGACAGATGCTAGAGCGCTCTGCCATCGTGCCTGCCAATTGATCCTCAGCAAGGTGAGCGAGGGCAGCTTCTTGCATGCCGCCTTCAATGACACGCCGCTCACGATTGATGCGATCGAGTTCATAAGCTAGCTCAATGGCCTCTTCGGGCTTGTCGCAAATTAATAGGCGAATACCTAGAGTCATATCCGCTAGACGTCCTGCTGCATTTAAGCGCGGCCCTATAGCAAAACCCAAGTCAAAAGTATTGGCCTTACGGGGATCGCGTACAGCCGCCTGGAATAGTGCCTGAATACCTGCTTGTGATGCGCCTGTACGAATGCGCTTCAGGCCATTAGAAACCAAGATGCGGTTATTGCGATCCAGCTGTGCCACATCCGCTACGGTGCCTAAGGCCACGAGATCCAATAGGCTTTCGATCTTAGGTTGAGTCTCAGCAGTAAATTTTCCACGCTGTCGAAGTTCTGCTCGCAAAGCAACTAATAAATAGAACATCACACCTACACCGGCAAGCGCTTTGCTTGGGAAACTGCAACCCGGTTGATTGGGATTGACGATTGCAGTGGCTTTAGGGAGTCGATCGCCTGGAAGGTGATGGTCGGTCACGATGACTTCCATTCCTAGCTCGCGAGCTCGGTCTACTCCAGCTTCGCTGGCAATGCCGTTATCGACTGTGATGAGGTATTTTGGTTTAGGGTCTTGCTGAGCGGCAAGATCAACAACCTCGGGAGTTAGTCCATAGCCCATCGTAAAGCGATTGGGCACTAAGAACTGAATGGGAGTATCTGGTCCACCCAACATTTTTAATCCACGCAGAGCAACAGCACAGGCAGTAGCGCCATCGCAGTCATAGTCTGCTACTACCAGCATAGACTCTTTGCGCTCCAAAATATCGGCTAGCAGGGTGGCAGTACTGATGCAGTTTTTGAGTTCGACTGGTGAGAGTAGTTGCTTTAGATCTAAAGAGAGCTCATCTGGCTTATCAATGCCGCGAGCTGCATAAAGCCTTGCTAGTAATGGGTGTAGACCACTTTGCTGTAACCAGCTAGCCGTGCGATCAGAGAAGGGGCGCTGAGAGAATAGGCTCATGCTGAAATGATTTCTTGCCAAGTTAAGGGCTCTGATTTTTTCCAAAAAGCCCATGACTTTTTATTGAAGTCTTTGGGTGTGAAGATTCTATGGCGAGTTTGACCCTTGGGAAAATCGATTACTTCGATTTCATCTAACTCATTACCCAAGAGTGCTACTCTTAAGTTATCCCAAATACTCTCAGGGTGATCAATCCATGCAAAGGTATTTTGCAGATTTGAGAAATCAATTTCATGCTGTTGAGGGATTGCAAGGTATTTAGCTAGCCCAGCTAAAAGGGGGTGATTTCCGTATATCTGATTTACATTTTCAAGTAATGGAGGGGTCTGAATATCAGCCAGTTTGCCAATACCGCTAATCCATAAGGAGTTGATGCTGGGGTATCCGCGTTGTTCTCGCTCCTGATTGACCGGGTCAATATGCCAGAGCATCTGAATTTCATTTTGGAGTTTGCGCCAGAGCTTAGCAACCCCAGTCACGTTTGTATCGCGCGGCATCCACCAATCAATATTGCGACCATGCGCTTGATCAATGGAGTGCGTTGCAAGACTAGTAAATGGACCGGCTGAAATAAACCAATCACGCTGCCCTTGGAATAACACCTTGTTTCTAAAGTCTTCTTCAATGAAGGGGAGGGCAGCTTGTAGCAAGTTGGCAGATTCATGTGCTGTCAGATCAATCTGACTTTGGGCCATCAGGATTAAATGATCTCGGGTGGCATGAAGGTGGACTGGCTGTAGACAGGCAATCACTTCGTTTGGGTTAACTCCTAGGTCGCTTTGGCCCAATAGCAAGATTGGGGCAATCGGCAGTCGATCGCCCACTAGAAAGCGCTCTTGCGGCAGTCCGCTGGGCGGGGTATCCCGCTCTAATCCAGTGTCAACAGTATCTTCCCCTGAAACCATCAAGGTAAAGCGTTGCGATGAGCTTGTATGGGGAGCTAATTTGGCAGTCATTCCCTTGATTTTAGGTGGCATTTACAGAATCCATCGGTTTACTCGTTTAATTCACTAAACTGTAAGCATGTTGAGACTTCCTATCGAGCTAGAAATTGGCCTACGCTACACCCGATCTAAGCGTCGTAAGACGGTGGGTAAGCGTGATGGCTTCCTGTCTTTTATTTCTGGAATCTCCACTGCAGGTATCGCTTTGGGTGTTGCCGCCTTGATTGTGGTGCTCTCAGTTATGAATGGCTTTCAGAAAGAAGTGCGCGATCGCATGTTATCCGTCCTTTCTCACGTTGAAATTACTGCCCCAGATGGCTTAGCCAATTGGGAGCCGATTGCACTCAAGGTAGCCGCCCAGCCCCACGTAGTCGGTGTCGCTCCGATGGTTAGCTCGCAAGGCTTACTCAGTCGCGAGAATGTCATGCGTGGCGTGTCTATTCGGGGAGTGCTGCCAAGCGAAGAAGGTAAGGTCTCTGATTTGCCTAAGCAGTTTGTTACCGGCAGCATCGATGATTTAAAACCAGGCGCCTTTGGAGTTGCCTTAGGTGCACAGCTTGCCAATATGGTCGGAGCTCGCCTTGGTGATCGTATTAATTTGATCGTGCCAGAGAGTGATCTGACTCCAGCAGGCGCTATGCCTAGAATGCGAACACTACAAGTAGTGGGCATTGTTGATAGTGGTCATTATGAATACGACAGCTCTTTAGCCATCATGCATTGGAAAGATGCCGCTGCTTTACTGCGCTTGCAAGATCCATCCGGCTTGCGCGTGAAAGTGGACGATATGCAGCGTGCTCCAGAGATTGCTGCTGAGTTAGCTCAAGTTGTGCCACAAGCTTTGTGGGTGAGCGACTGGTCACGTTCCAATCGAAATTGGTTTGCGGCTGTTCAAACTGAACGTAAGATGATGTTCATCATTCTGACCTTGATTATTGCGGTTGCTGCTTTTAATTTAGTATCCACCCTGGTGATGACGGTAAATGAGAAGCAGGCTGATATTGCAATTTTGAGAACGATGGGCGCAAGTCCTGGACTCATTCAGAGAATCTTCTTGGTACAAGGTTTAGCAATCGGCTTACTAGGCTCTCTAGCCGGTGTTGGCTTGGGCCTCCTAATTGCTTTAAACATTGATGTGATCGTTCCTGCAATTGAAGCCATCTTTCGCGTGCGCTTCTTGCCACGCGATGTGTACTTTATTAGCGAGTTGCCATCGGATGTTCGTTTATCCGACGTGCTTACGGTAGGTCTAATGGCTTTTGGCCTCTCTGTACTGGCTACCCTGTATCCAAGTCGACGAGCCGCCCAAGTTCAGCCTGCGGAGGCATTGCGCTATGAGTAATTCCAATCCAATTATTCTGAGTGCATCAGGTCTAGCAAAGACTTATGGCAAAGGGCCGACGGCTGTCGACGTCCTGAAGGAAATTGATTTACAGGTAAGCGCTTCTGAGAAGGTCGCCATCGTAGGATCTTCTGGCTCAGGTAAAAGTACCTTATTGCATCTATTAGGTGGTCTAGACACTCCCAGTGCTGGTACTGTGATTCTGGCTGGCGAGAATCTTCATCAGCTGCCCGTAAGAAAACTAGATCAACTACGTAATCACAATCTAGGTTTTATTTACCAGTTCCATCATCTCCTAGATGAATTCAGCGCTGTTGAAAATGTAGCATTACCTTTACGTATTCGCGGCCTAAGTAATGAAGAGTCCATGGAGCGAGCAAGCGCAATGTTGCATGCAGTTGGTCTAGCAAAGCGTGTTCAACATACGCCAGGTGAACTGTCTGGTGGTGAGCGTCAGCGTGTTGCAGTCGCCCGTGCACTAGTCGGCAATCCCTCTTGTGTGCTGGCAGATGAGCCGACGGGTAATCTGGATACCGAAACTGCTGATGGCGTATTTGATTTGATGTTAGATATTGCTCGTGAGCAGGGCACAGCTTTTGTGATCGTCACTCATGATCCCATTCGCGCAAAACGTTGTGACCGGATTTTACATTTAGAGCGCGGAGTATTAAAGACTTTCGCACAATGAGCGAAGTGAATAAAGAACTTACATGGGTGGATACCCATTGCCATGTAGATGCTCCGGAGTTTAAAGATACTCTTCCAGAGATCATTTCAGGTGCGGCAGATAAAGGTGTTAAAGCTATTTTGATACCTACTGTTCAGGCTTCTGATTGGGGCCCAGCCAAAAATTTAGCAAAGCAGTATGGCAATCAAATCCCAGGGTTGGTCTATACCTTAGGTATTCATCCGCTGTATATCAATCGCGCTCAAGAGAGCGATATCGATACTCTTAAAAATCAAATTGAACAATCTTTAAGTGATCCTCGATTTGTGGGTATTGGAGAGATTGGACTTGATTACTTTGTCGAAGGGCTTGATCCCCAACGTCAAGAGTTTTTCTTTCATAAGCAATTGGATTTGGCGCAGCAATTTCAGTTGCCAGTGATTTTGCATGTGCGTCGTTCACAGGATGCCATTCTGAAAGCACTACGTAAAAGAACTATTCCTAGCGGTATCGCACATGCCTTTAATGGTAGTCATCAGCAAGCTGAGCAATTTATTGAGCTTGGATTTAAGTTGGGATTTGGTGGGGCGGCAACCTACGATCGCGCTTTGCAAATTCGACGACTTCTGCAGGAGATGCCATTAGATTGCATCGTTACCGAAACCGATGCTCCTGACATTCCGCCAGCCTGGTTGAAAGAGGAGGGCGGCAAGTTCAATCAACCTGCTTTGCTCCCCAGAATCGCTACCCAATTAGCGAGGATTCGTGGAATGAGTGAGGATGTATTTTCAAAAGCAGTTTGGCAAAACGCCATGCAAGTATTACCCCGTTGGTCATCCCTCATGACTGACAACCCAAACCTACTATCCGCCTCTTAAAAACTTGCGCACCAATATTGCGGCGTTTATCGCCGGGGGATCGCTACTTCTATTTTTACCTGCTGTGCCAGAGTATTGGGGCTGGATTTGTATAGCATCGATCACGATCTCCTTGTTGGGTATTTATATCAATTACGCATCGATCCAATATCCTCGTACAAATATTGTATTGATAGCAGTTTGTAGTTTCACCTTAGGGTTTTCTTGGAATGCAAATTACGCACAAAGTCGACTGGCTAATGTCCTTTCAATCGAGCATGAAGGCAAAGACCTTGTGCTTGAGGGAAGAGTCAATTCTTTGCCACAGAGCTCTTCCAGTGGTGCAAAGTTTTCTTTTGAGGTAGATCAGGCATTCTCAGGTAAAGATTCGATTGAATCATTTCCTCCGCAGATCTATTTGAGTTGGCAGCCCGCATGGCGTAATCCTCAGGATGTGCCCGAAGTCATTCCAGGTCAGCGTTGGGAATTGAAGGTCAAAATCAAAAGACCTTATGGATCCCTCAATCCCCATACTTTTGATTTTGAGCGTTGGTCCTTCCATCAAGACTTTGGCGCCAGTGGATCAGTTAGGTCAGGAAAGTTAATCCTTGAGAAAGATATTGCCTTTACAGAATTTGCTCTAGCTATGGAGTATCAACGTTGGAAGTTAAGGCAAAAGATTCAGCGCCTATTACCCAGAGATGCGCGCTATGGTGGAGTAATTGCAGCTTTGGTGATGGGTGATCAAAATGCAATCGACCAAGATGATTGGCGGGTATTTAATGCAACCGGAATTGGACACCTCATATCAATTGTATGTAAGATATACCCATCATAAGGGAAACATTTATGCCAATTGCTTATTCGTACATTAGATTTAGCTCTGAGAAGCAGGCTAAGGGTGACAGTATTCGCAGGCAGAAAGACTTAGCTTCTGAGTACATAGAGCGTAATCCTCAGCTAGGTTTAGAACTGGACACAAGCCTACAGCTTACTGATGAAGGGTTGAGTGCCTACAAAGGGGTTGCTCAGACCAAAGGCTCATTGGGAGTGTTTAACCGCTTAGTTGAGGATGGGAAGATTGAGAGAGGTTCATATCTCTTGGTTGAGTCCTTAGACCGATTAAGCAGACAGACACCCAGAAAAGCTTTGGCTCAACTTAGTGCCTTGATTGATGAAGGTATTGTTGTCGTGACACTTAATGACAATAAGGTCTATACCAGCGTGTCGATGGATGAAGATAGCGGTATGAGTTTGATGTTTGCAATCATGCTGATGTCTAGAGCTCATGAGGAATCTGCAACGAAAGCAGACAGAGTAAGTAGAGCTTGGCGACAAAAGATGCTTAGGGTTGCTGATGGTGTACAGCTTACAAAGAGAGTGCCTTTCTGGATTGTTAAGGAAGACAGGACTAAATCTATCGCTGATAAGGTTGCAATAGTAAAGAAAATCTTTAAGTTATCAGCTGATGGTTTGGGTGGACAAAGGATTGCTACGCTGCTTAATAATGAAAGTGTTGAGCCTCCGACAACCAAGGCTGCTAAGTGGGGAATATCCAGCGTTAAGAAGGTGTTGAATTCTGAAGCCGTACTAGGGGTGCTGAATACTGCTGATGGTGTAAGGCATGAGAATTATTACCCTAGAGTTATCTCTGAGAAACTCTGGATTAAGACTAGGTTTCAAGGTGTAACTTCAAAGAGCACCAGAGACAGTCACAGCGTTCATCCATTGAGTGGACTGTGCGTTTGTGCGGTTTGTGGGGCTACAGCGACACGAAGTGGTAAGAGTGGACGAGTTAGGCAAGATGGCACTAAGAATATCTGGAGAACTCTAGTTTGTGCGAACAGCATGGGTGCTAGAAGTGCTTGTTCCTATCAGTCGATTAGTTACGACAAGATTGTTAAGGCGGTCTTAATGGCTCTGATGGGTTACCAATATGTTCCCCCAAAGGATGATATTGGTGGTGAGCTTTGGCAAGTTGGTGAAGCGATTAGCTTCTTGAGTGACGACATCATAGAACTACAAGACAGCATTAAGGTAAATAAGGGCAGCCCTACATTAAGGCAGGAGCTAACAGCAAAGATGCTTGAATACGATGAGTTGAAGGCTGAAGAAGCTAGGTTAAAGATGCTATCGCGACCGTTCATTGCTAGAGAGGTTGAAGGTGGTTTAAAGGCTTTGCTTAATGAAGGGCTGCTTAACAATAAGTGCTTCAAGCAGGTGGTCAGGAAGATAGCGATTAACTTTAACGAGAGAAGTCTTATCGTTACTGGGCATGACGGCACTATGTTGGAGGAAAAGATTGATTTAAGCAACGTGTATGCCTGAAAAGCACCCTAAACTGTGTTTGAATTAATGGTATTTATTCACTACTTATTAAGATATAAATGACCACTCAATCCCTGCAAGAAGCTAGCGATAAAACAGGTATTCCTGTTAAGGAACTTAAAAAGCTCATGGCTCTGACCTATGCAAAAGGTGAGTTACCTAGACCCATAGCAATGAAGAATATAGGCTTTGCTAAAAGCACCATTCAAGCACTTAGGAATGAATTAGACCCACTACTTAAACAAGCTAGGAAAGATGCTCAAATTATGGTAAATCATGCCTTTAGATTAATAATCTGTAATCTAGTGGTGAGTGTTCTGAGTAGACATAGATTGTCTCTGTCAGGTAGGGACAAGGACTATACCAAAGAAGCAACGTATAAGAAACTTCGGTTTACATTAAGAGCAGTAAATACTGTAACTAATGCCTTAATACAGAATAGGTATCTGGTCTTTAAGAAAGGTAGCAAGATAAAACAAGAAGTAAACAGCTATGAGCCTACGAAGAAGTTAGAGCTACTATTGCTGCCTTTAATTTATGAAATACAAGAAGAGTATTTGGGTGATGATGAACACTTAATTATCTATAAACCAAAGCTAGAGAAGAAGGCTAAGAAGAAAGATAAACTGGGTCTAGTTGCAGTAAACAATCCTCAAAACCCAGTTCACAGTCCTTCCCAGAACCATACTATGGGAAGACGTTCTTACTCGCCAGAGCTACTACCAGACCACCCAGACAGAGCTGGATTAAAGCGTATTAATGAGTATTTAAAAGATGTCACCTACGCCCTTAAATCACCTGTTAAACGCATATTTAGCTATGAAGACCCCATGCAAGGCGGACGTGTTTATGTGCGTCTACAGGGTCTTCCTGACCGTCGTGCAAGGGTCAGAATTAATACCCTCTTGAATGGAAAACCAGTAGTAGAAGTAGACTTATCAGCCAATCATCCAAGAATGCTAATGGCATTGGAAAACAAGAAACTACCAGCGAACTTCTACGATGATATTGCTGCCAAATCCAATACATCTAGGGAGCAAGTGAAGTTTTTAGTTACTAGGTCGATTGGTGCTAGTGATAGAAGAATCTCATTAAAGCCTGATGTCGATGAGAAAGATTGGTATGTGACAGACTTTATTTTGACCTACCCAGAAAGAGATGCTATTTGGAGTGCAATTGAATCTGACTACCCAATCCTTTACAGCAAGTTCTTTAAAGGAAATGGAATTTATCTACAAGGATTAGAAGGGGATATTCTGATGAAGGCTATGCTCAGCCTAATTGAACAAGACATCCCTTCACTACCAATACATGATGCTATTTATGTTCAGCGTAGACATAAGAGCAAAGCCAAAAAAGCATTAGAAAAGGCTTGGATGGCAGTGCTAGATGTGAAATTTAAGCCAGCTATTAAAATAGATTCATGTAAATGATATTTGACCTGAACAGGGAATTTCGCAGCAAAAAACTACTTTTCGCAACTAGTTATTGCTTATGTGCTGCAAATTTCATAATATAAAATATAAGCATTCCTGAAAGTAGGCTAAATTAGGCTATTGTTAATATCTGAACTTATTCCTATGCCCGTAAGAGAGCTACCGAGCAGTGTGATTTTAGAAATTCAAAATTTACTTAAATTGGTTAATCAAAAAGACCAAACAGAGTCTGAGATGCTTTGGCATAAGAAAATGTTTGATACGGCAATTCGCCATCTGGAATATTTTATAGAGCCCAGAGTATCGGTAAATGCTCAAAAAATTGCAGATGCTAACAATCTGGGTGACTTAACGAAACAAAGATATAGGACACCTAAGGCATGGGTTGGGGGTGGAGATTTATATTGGGAGCATGCTAAACCTGTGGTCGATATCAGAAGAGCCTTACTTAAACTAAAGCCTGTGCCAACTGCCGAGGAAATACTGCGAGTCGTAAGTCAGGCTGAGATAGCTTGGATTACCAGGGATGAGGAAAAATTGTTACCCAAGACTGATAGAGCAGATTGGCAGGCAGTCTATCGAGCCAATAGCATTGAATTACTGCCGATAGCTAAGATTAATTAATTGTTGTTTCATGAGAAGTTTTAATTAAAAACCAACGAAGAAAGTGAGCACTAAATGACTCCATTTGAAGCCTTAGAAGAGAAATATGGTTTGCAGGACGTTGCAGATTCAGCTAGAGAAGACCTTGAAGGGAACTACTTTCCATCAAAGATGGGCAAGGTTTCTGAAGCTTATATTCGCTTGATACCGCATGAAGATAATGAATATTTTTCAATAGCAGCAGATTTCTCAACAAAAAAGAAAGTTTCCGAATCTGATGGCGAAGAGATAGCAGATGAAATTTCCGATAAGTTTTTTGAGTTACTACAGAGTGCCAATTCAGAAGATGAGGTCGACTTAGTACGTGGTTTTCATGACGGAACTACAGTTTTCGTCAATGGTGAACAAGTTTATTAATATTTCATCTTAATGTTTGAGCCTATAAATAGAATTGCATACCTCTCACTAGGCAGAGTTGATGATGGGGTCGGTGAAACTTTTGAGAGGTCTTTGCTTAAAGACTGGAGTTTAGCTGTCGCCGTATTTGGACGTAATAGCGAATTCCTAGTCCTTGAAAGCCATCTTGATGAAGAAAAAATCTTTGAAAAGAAGTTTTTTGAAGAGGTGATAGATGATTTTTTCTGGGAGCATCCTTATGGTGAAGTTAATACATTGAAAATAAGAAGTCTTCTGATTGGTGCATATAAGAACCTCAGTGATAGTGAGTTTTGCTCTGGTAATACCAATTATTTTTGTACGGACTATGACGCAAGTATTTCTGAATTCTATCCTTCTTTATTTGTAACGTGTAAGTCTATTGATACGTTTGAAGGTGCTTTTTTCAGTTCTGATTATGGCGAAATAAAATATGATGCTGAAAAGTTTTTTTCACTCTTTTCGCTAAGAGATAGGTTAAGTCTCGGCACCAATCATGTTTATGGAGTAATGGTCTAATGATTAAGTTTTTTACTATGGCATCCTTGGCAAGCACAAATAAGTATTAAATAGCTCACTTATCCTTACTCTTGAAGTATCCTGTGCATATATTGCGAATAGCACCTAAAGCTTTTCTTTATCTATTGCAAATCTTCTTCATATAAAACTCATCATCCGAGCCTGGTGCTATATGTTTAAATTCAGGATTTGGAAACTTTTGCTCCCCAATGTATTTAGTTGCTTCAGCATCTGCAAACTCATTTGTTGCGAGCAGTGCAATCTGCTCATTTTTACAGTCTATACGATACTTTTGCATGCTAGAGATAAGCATCTTGCCTTCAATGGATGCCCATGGCTTGAGCCATACAACCTTAATCCAAAAATCAATACTTTTTAAGTTTTTTACTACTCTAGTATTTTCAAAATAGACTTCTTTTTGGTCATTCCCTCCCCAAATTACCCAGCTAGCATTAGCTTGAATAGGAAGCAAGGTTGCAAAGATTGCAATTAGTATGATTTTTTTCATTATCTTTATGCTTTTAACTGTTTTTACTCAGTTTAATTCCATTTTTAATTTTTATAAGCAATTTTCTAATTTCTCCTTTTTGTGCATGGAGGAAGGTTCTGTTACTTTGCTTTAGTGGCTCTGCCCACTCCCCCGTGTTGCTTTAGGTTGAGTCTCTGTTTAGATACTAATCACAGGTATTTGTTGCATGTAATCTCGATTTCCGGTTTGCATGTAACGATGCTAGCTGGTTTTGGTGCCATGCTGGCTACTTTTCTCTGGCGTCGCAACACTCTGCCACTTTGGGTTCCGGTTGGCAAGGTCGCGGCTGCAGTAGGTTTTTTGACAGCCTTCTTGTATGCGTGGTTGGCAGGCTTTCAGATTCCAGCGCAGCGAACGATGTATATGGTTGGGGTAGTTGCCTTTGCTTTATGGTCCGGCAGAAATCCTCGCTCATTTGATATCTGGTGGTGGGCTCTATTTTTTGTACTAGTCATCGATCCGATGGCACCTTATACGCCGGGTTTCTGGCTTTCGTTTGGAGCGGTAGCTGCGATTTTGTATGCCATGCAGGATTCTGATGGTTTGCTCGGACTGCCTACCGGTAGAGAGCTGGAGGTGTATTGGAGAGATAGAGTGATTCAAGCGCTCCGTGAAGCATGCCGAGTTCAAGCGGTTGTCACCATTGCACTTCTACCCTTAACCTTGTTCTGGTTTTATCAAGTCTCAATTGTTTCACCCCTGGCAAATGCTATTGCTATTCCTGTAGTGAGTTATATCGTGACACCACTAGCTATTGCTGGCGCCTTATTGCCTGATTTCATTGGTAAGTGCTTATTGATACCAGCACATGCCACGATGGACTACTTGGCAATCATGCTTGCATGGATGGCTAATTGGAAATGGTCAATCGCTTGGTCTAGCCAGCCTGACTCGTGGGCGCTAGCCTTATCTACTATCGGAATCCTCGTAGCGATTCGTCCTGGTGCTATTCAGGAGAGCTGGTTCTCAAGAGTAGCAGGTCTCTTATTGTGCACAACCCTATTTATTCAGCCGCTGACTAATCACCATTTGGCAAAAGGCGAGTTTCGCGCAACGGTGCTTGATATCGGCCAAGGCACGGCAGTTCTGATCGAAACCAAAACAAAAAAACTGCTATACGACACCGGACCTATTCAGGGAAAAGATAATGCTGGTCAAAGAATCATCCTGCCGTATTTGAGGGGCAGAGGAATTCATCATATTAATCGCATGGTAATTAGTCATAGTGATAGCGACCACATTGGAGGCGCCGCAACTCTGCTGAAAGAAATTAACCTCGACTCCATGATGGGATCTCTTCCAAGTACCAATCCATTGCTAGCCAATTTAGAAGAAAGGAAAATACCCGCTATTCCCTGTCGCTTTGGTCAGCACTGGTCATGGGATGGGGTGGAGTTTCATATATGGCATCCGCATGAAAACACAATTTTTGATGACCAACATCCCAGAAAGCCTAATGAAGTGAGTTGCGTTCTAGAAGTTCGCAATCAAACCACTTCATTCTGGTTAACAGGTGATGTAGAGAAGCAGGGTGAGGCCGAAATCACTGAGCGCTTAACCCAAACAGCTCTCAATCATTTAAAGAATCAGAATTTGATATTCATGGCACCGCACCACGGTAGCAAAACATCCTCATCTCAAGAACTCTTAGCAGCGCTCAGTCCTGATGAAGCATTTGCTCAAAACGGGTATCGCAACCGATACGGCCATCCGCATCCTACAGTCACCGCCCGATACCAAAGCATGAATATTCCGTTTTATCAAACACCAACTACTGGTGCACAGGTTTGGAGTTTTTATAAAGCAAACAAGTTAAATGAAGAACCCCTGCTTCAGAGAAGGTATGCGCAAAGGCTGTGGCATCGCCCTCCGATAGAAGTGGGTAAATGATTGCTGGTACTAGTGTGAAAAAATATCGGCCTAGAGGAGGGAAGATGAAATATCCAATTGCAATTGAGTTAGGTGGAGATGACAAAGCATGGGGAGTTATTGTTCCGGATTTACCGGGCTGCTTCTCTGCTGCTGACGGTGGTTTTGATGAGGCTATTGAAAAAGCAATAGACTATTTAAAAGATTGGAAACGTCGAGGATAATGATGGTCAAGCGAGATAAGAGCTACGAAGTTAATTTAATGGAATCATTGCTCGATCCTGAGGAGGCTGCAGCCTACATAGATGCGGTAATGGAGCTTGAAGACAGGGCTGCTTTATTGCTGGCTCTTAGGCAGGTTGCAAAAGCGCATGGCATGGCCGAGGTTGCACGTAATGCTGCCCTTGGCGAAAAAACGCTTTTTAAGTCTTTGAGTGATGATGGAAACCCAACTCTCGAAACTATGAATAGAATCCTCCATTCTGTTGGTCTTCGCTTAAGCGTCGTTGCAAGTGGACTTAAGTCAAACCCTGCATAAAAATTGCTTGGGAATCACATCACTTTTGAGCGTAAACTAAAAGTATGAAGAAATTCATCACATTTCTCCTCCTCAGTTTTTTCGTTAGCCAAATCAACGCTGCGATGATGCCTGTTGATTTAAATGTAGCCAGCAGTGTTGTTGTAGCCTCGAGTCATGATCATTGCCAAGAGGCTGCATCTACTAGCCTTACTGAGGATGGTAAGTCTAGTACCAATGCTAGCGCTACCCACTATTGCTATGCTGCAGTTGCCATTCTGAATGTTTCGTCTGAGTTTTTTGCATCACAGCAGGTCGATGTGCACTTACATAGCGATGCTTCAACGCCTGCATCCAATATTTCTGAATCCATTTACAAACCTCCCAGAAATTATCTGTAATCACTTTTGATTGTGGTATTGAGATGCCTTTTGATAATTTTCGTTTTGGAGAATCGTAATGAACATGACTCACTACATGGAGTTGTTAGCTGACAATCAGCCGTGGAATCTATTAATTTTTATGGCTATACCGATAGTGCTTGCTGAAACTTTAGCAATTACTGAGTTATATATCTTATTTACCCGAAAGTTCGATGGTTTTTTTTACCACCTTAATCGATTTGCGGGCACGACGGTTGGGTTGTATTTCATTGGCGTGATCGCATACTTGATGGTAACTGCGGTGCTACCTATTACTAAAAATAATGAATGGCGTACCGCTATTGATGTGATTGCGGTTGCTAGCTATCTCATTGGTGGCCTGCCTTTGATTTGGATTGCTCTGCAGGAGTTTGGTTTTGTGAACAAAGCCTTAGATCAAATGGGTAAGTTGAAAATTCATGCGATCTGCGTTGCATTGTTTTTGGTCTTTGGACACATTGCCATGATTGTTGGCATGCTGGATCCTGCTTTATTGGGTTACAAAGGTGCCAATACACATCATATGGGTGGCGGTACAAGTAGCGCTGACCATGAGTTCTGCCACCCAGAAATGCACCAAGAGATGAAGGGGGCGCATCAGCAGATGATGAATAGTGGGAATATGCCCAATAGCAATCCCAATAAGATGCCCATGAATCCAAAAAATCACACGCATTAGGTCTAAAGTTGCCATGCATCCGTTGCATGGCAACTACATGATTCCAAGAAAGCAAAAAGGCTTCTGAGTCAATTGACCTAGAAGCCTTCTACTGTTTGGTTGCGGGGGCAGGATTTGAACCTACGACCTTCGGGTTATGAGCCCGACGAGCTGCCAGACTGCTCCACCCCGCGTCTGAAGGTCAGATTCTACCATTTTTTCAACCTCTCTGTCGAGATATTCCTTAATTTGGTGCTTAAAAAAACGATTTTTAAACAAAGATATGACTTGAGAGTCAGTCTGCATAAGGTGTAACATACCGCAACGCAATATTACTCAAAGGTGATGAGATGTCCATTAGCAATCCTGAGTTTTCAAGTTCTGATTTATTAAAGCCCGTTGATCTGCATGGTGATCACGATAGTCATAAAAAAGGCTTGGCAACGATGATGTTAGCTGCCATTGGTGTGGTGTTTGGTGATATTGGTACCAGCCCTTTGTATGCCCTCAAAGAGTGCTTTGATCCGCAGCACGGCATCCCATTTTCTCCAGAAGCATTATTTGGTGTGATTGCGATGATGATCTGGTCTTTGATCTTGATCGTGACCTTTAAATACGTTTTATTTGTGATGCGGGCGGATAACAAAGGTGAAGGTGGTGTTTTATCTTTGATGGCCTTAGCGCTCAGATCATTTGATAGCAAATCAAAAGGCTATTTCTTCTTAATGATCCTGGGCATGCTCGGTGCTTGCATGCTTCTTGGTGAGTCTGTCATTACCCCGGCGATTTCTGTTTTATCTGCTGTTGAAGGTATTGAAATTGCAGCACCTGGCTTACATAAATTCATCATCCCTATTTCACTAGTGATTTTAGTAGCCTTATTTATGATTCAAAAATATGGCACGGCGGCTGTTGGCAATCTATTTGGTCCAGTGACCCTCACTTGGTTTATTACTCTTGCAGTATTAGGTGTTATTAATATTGGCGCAGCGCCTCAAATCATCGGCGCAATTAATCCAATGTATGCGGTGCAGTTTGTAATGGATCACCCAACCACAGCCTATATTGTGATGGGTGCTGTTGTCTTAGTTGTTACTGGTGTTGAAGCTCTGTACTTGGATATGGGGCACTTTGGAAGAAACCCTGTCCGATATGCTTGGCTCATTGTTGTTTTGCCTAGCCTTTTAATTAACTACCTTGGGCAAGGCGCACTATTGTTATCGAATCCAGAGGCTGCTTCTAACCCATTTTATTTAATGGTTCCAGATTGGGCTTTATGGCCTGTTGTTGGTCTTGCTACTGCAGCTACAGTCATTGCATCGCAAGCGGTGATTTCAGGTGCGTACTCTTTAGTGAGTCAAGCAATTTTACTGGGCTTCATGCCGCGCATGACCATCATGCACACCTCTGATTCTGAGCAAGGACAGATTTATATTCCAGTAGTGAATTGGGCCCTCTTATTTATGGTGGTTGTCACCATTATTGAATTTAGGGAATCAGTTAATTTAGCAGCTGCTTATGGAATTTCTGTGACATCTACCATGATGATTACTGCAATTTTATTGGGCGTGGTCATGTATCGTGAGTGGAAGATGAATCTCTTCTTAGTACTATCTTTGACGGCCATTTTCTTTACTTTAGATTTTGCTTTTTGGAGTGCTAACTTAATTAAAATTAAAGATGGTGGTTGGTACCCTTTATTTTTAGGCCTCATCATTTTTACTTGTTTGATTACTTGGTATCGAGGACGCAAACTCTTGCGCGATAAATTAGTTGAAGGATCGATCCATTTGAAAGAATTTGTGGCTAGTTTATTGGCCCACCCCCCACACCGTGTTGAGGGAACAGCCATCTTTTTAACTGCGCACATTGATTATGTGCCAATCGCGATGTTGCATAACTTAAAACATAACCGAGTAATGCATGAGCGCATCTTTTTTGTGAAGCTCAGCACTTGGGATGTGCCTTACGTCAATGATCAGGAGCGTCTGAGCATTAACGATTTGGGTGGCAATATATTTTTAGTTAGGGCGGTGTATGGCTTTAAGGAATCGCCTGACATTAATAAGGTATTGTCATTGCTCAGTGAGCAGAAAAATATTCAATTTAATTTAATGGATACCTCATTCTTTGTTGCACGTGACACTATTGTTCCGTCGGCAAACCCTGGGATGGCCTTATGGAGAGAGAAACTGTTTGGTTGGATGATGCAAAACGCAGCCAAACCATCGGACTTCTTTAAGATTCCTACCAATCGTCTGGTTGAGCTCGGTGCAAAGGTAGAGATTTGATAAAGCTGCTTTCTTTGCGCTCCCTATGCTCATTCGGGGTTTTCCTGTTGGCTTGCTCCTTCAACTCTCTGTCGCTGGCAACTCCTGCTGAAGAAGCGCAGTTGGAGCAGTTGGATAAGATTGAACGTGATCTGGAGTTGCAACGGGATTGGGCTAAGTATCGCTGGGATAAAACCAATTCAGAGTGTTATCAAAAGTATTGGGTTAATGACTGCCTAAAAGATTCACGTGCGCTATATCGTAAAGAAATCGATCCCATTCGTGTGCAAGAGGTTGAGTTACATGAAGTGCAGCGCAAGTTACGCGCCAGTATTAAAGATCAACGCGATGCCACTAAGATTGCTGAACGTGCTTCTGCTGAAAAAGCAGCTGAGCGCTCAGCCAATCAAAAAGAATTTGAAGAGAAGCAAAAAGCAGCTGCTGCTCGTGCAGCAGATGTAGAGCAACGCCGCAAAGATGCACCTAAGCGTGCTCAAGAAAACAAAGCGGGCACTCAGCTCGATTAATCTCTTGGCCAAAATAAAAACAATCTATATCTGTCAGTCGTGTGGTGGCAGCTCTGCTAAATGGCAGGGACAGTGCCCCTCATGTCAGGCATGGAATACCTTGGAAGAGGGTGTTCCCGAGGCCAGCTCAAATTCCCGCTTTCAGGGGCTGGCACAGTCACTTCCCCGTCAAAAACTATCCGCTATTTCGGCTGAAGATCTCCCACGCTTTAGTACTGGCGTAGAAGAGTTTGACCGCGTATTGGGTGGCGGATTAGTTCCTGGTGGCGTTGTTCTTTTAGGCGGCGATCCTGGGATTGGTAAATCTACCCTCTTACTCCAAGCCCTTGCTGAGATGAGTGCTGCTGGCATGAACGTGCTCTACAGCAGTGGCGAAGAGTCTGCCGCTCAGATTGCATTACGCGCAAAACGTATTGCACTCGATGCACCTCAATTAGAAGTGCTGGCTGAGATTCAGTTGGAAAAGCTCTTATCTATTATGGATACAGTGAAGCCACAGGTCTTGGTGGTCGATTCCATTCAGACTTTGTATTCAGAGGTGCTCAGCTCAGCTCCAGGCTCGGTTGCCCAAGTGCGAGAGTGCGCTGCGCAATTAACCAGAGCCGCTAAATCTAGCGGCATTTGCGTGTTAATGGTGGGGCACGTGACTAAAGATGGCCATTTAGCTGGCCCTCGTGTGCTCGAGCATATTGTAGATACCGTCTTATATTTCGAGGGTGATACCCACTCCTCATTTAGATTAGTACGCTCGATTAAAAACCGCTTTGGCGCAGTCAACGAGTTAGGTGTATTTGCGATGACCGAAAAAGGTCTGCGTGGCGTCGCCAATCCTTCAGCCATTTTCTTATCGCAGCATGCGGAGATGGTGCCAGGTGCCTGCGTATTGGTTACGCAAGAGGGTAGTCGACCGCTCTTAGTCGAAATTCAGGCGCTGGTAGATACGGCGCACATTCCTAATCCACGTCGCCTGGCAGTTGGTTTAGAGCAAGCGCGTTTAGCGATGCTCTTAGCGGTACTACATCGTCATGCTGGTGTTGCCTGCTTTGATCAAGACGTCTTCTTAAATGCAGTAGGTGGTGTAAAGATCTCAGAGCCGGCTGCTGACTTAGCGGTATTACTAGCAATTCAGTCTTCTATTCGCAATAAGGCCTTGCCTAAAGAGTTGATCGTATTTGGTGAGGTTGGTTTAGCTGGAGAGATTCGCCCATGCCCACGTGGTCAGGAGCGCCTGAAAGAGGCGGCTAAGCTGGGCTTTACTGTAGCCATTATTCCGAAGGCCAATATGCCTAGGACCAAGATCCCAGGGTTAAGAGTGATACCAGTAGAACGTATTGATCAGGCCATCTCTGCAGCAGCAGAGCTCAGTTAAGGCGCTAATAATTTAGCGCAAATCTTCCGCTTGAATCAGTAGTACCTGCTCATTTCCTGCAGACACTTCCATCCAGATGACAGGAATTTGAGGGAAAGCTTTTTTAAAGTATTCATACTCATTGCCAATCTCAATCAGAATGGCGCCACGCTCAGATAGATAGTCTGGTGCGCCAGCAACAATCTTCCGAATCAGATCCATGCCATCATCGCCACCGGCTAATGCAAGAGCAGGTTCTGCATGGTACTCAGCGGGCAGGGCGTTCATCGAGTTGGTATTGACGTAAGGCGGATTGCAAATGATGAGATCAAAGAGATTATCTTCATGGGGTTCTGGCAGCGCATCCCAGAGATCACCCTCAAAAAGCTCTACTTGAGAAGTAAGGCCATGACGATCGAGATTGCGAGATGCTATTGCTAATGCAGGCATGCTGATGTCACAAGCACTTACACGAATGTCGGGACAAGTTAAAGCTAACAAAATTGCTAAAGAGCCATTACCAGTACAAAGATCGAGTGCTTTGCCGTCAGCCGGTAACCAAGGCTCCAGGGAACCATCTACGATGAGCTCAGCTATCCAGGAGCGAGGAACAATACTCTGCTCGCTAGAGAAAAAAGGTACACCCATTAACCAGGCTTCACCCAGGATATAAGCCAGTGGCTTGCGTGTGGAGATGCGAGTTTGTGTCACCTCAAGCGCCTGCGCAATTTGCTCGGCACTCATCACTTGCTCTAAGTGATCTAGTGCATCTGTAGGGCTTAAGTCAAGCTGTTTACTGGCAATCCAGAGGGCTTCACTTTGCGCATCAATAGCACCATGACCATAATGTAAATCTGCTGTTTCTAGTTCTTGTGCAATCTGATCAATGCATTGATCAAGCGTCAGAGATTGCTGGGGCGCAGGGTCCATGAAGAGTTTTTTTATTTGAAAAGTAATTGACGAAACAGGCTTAAGCAACAAGTTGCTCGAGTGTCTTGCGATAAATATTTTTGAGTGGCACCACATCGTCCACAATCACGCACTCATCAATCTTGTGGCTAGTCGCATTGAGCGGGCCAAACTCAACCACTTCTTTGCAGATCTTTGCAATGAATCGACCATCACTAGTGCCGCCAGTGGTGGAGAGTTCTGTATCAATTTTGGTTTCAGCTTTAATAGCTTTACGAAGGGCGTCAGCAAGAGCACCATCACCGGTAATGAATGGACTACCACCTAAGACCCAATCAATTTCAAAATCAAGACCTGCGCCACTGAGAATGCCCTCTAGGCGACTGCGCAACTCTTCTGGCTTGCTCTCAGTGGAGAAGCGGAAGTTGAAATCAATCGCCAGCTCACCAGGAATGACGTTATTCGCGCCAGTGCCTGCATGTATGTTCGAAATCTGAAAGCTTGTGGGCTGGAAATATTGATTACCCTTATCCCACTCAGTCTCAACAAGCGCCTGAATCGCAGGCGCTGAGAGGTGAATCGGGTTTTTACCAAGGTGAGGGTATGCGATATGCGCCTGAATACCTTTCACCCTAAGCTTGCCTGAGAGGGAGCCGCGACGACCGTTCTTAATCATGTCACCGAGTTGATCAACTGAAGTTGGTTCACCAATCACGCAGTAATCTAAACGCTGACCTTGTTTTTGCAAGCGCTCGCACATGATGACAGTACCATCGTTCCCAGGACCTTCTTCGTCACTAGTAATCAAAAAGGCAATCGTGCCCTTGTGATCTGGGTGGGTGATGACAAACTCTTCAGTAGCGATCACAAATCCTGCAAGAGAGGTTTTCATATCCGCAGCGCCACGACCGTAAAGCACCCCATCTCTAATGGTTGGAGTAAATGGATCATTGGTCCATTTTTCCAGCGGGCCAGTAGGCACAACATCAGTATGACCGGCAAACACTAGAACCTTGCCCTGATCTCCAGATGCACCCTTTTTGATTGCCCACAAATTCGTAACCTGAAAGTTCTCAGGCCCACTCACAACGCTCTCAGTATGAAAACCAATGGCTTGAAGGCGCTTGGCAATGAGTTCCTGGCAACCTCCATCCGCCGGGGTTACCGAACGGCAGGAGATAAGGGCTTGTGTTAACTCTAGGGTAGCGCTCATGTAATTAGCTTTAAAACTTAATCACGTAAGAGTTCGTTAATCGCAGTCTTAGCTCTAGTTTGGGCATCCACCTTTTTCACGATGATTGCAGCGTACAGGCTGTATTTACCGCAAGCAGAAGGAAGGGAGCCTGGAACTACAACAGAACCTGCTGGTACACGACCGTAATGGATTTCACCGGTTTCGCGGTCGTAGATCTTGGTACTTTGACCAATGTAAACACCCATGGAGAGAACAGCATTTTCTTCAATGACCACGCCTTCAACCACCTCAGAGCGGGCGCCAATAAAGCAGTTATCTTCAATAATCACTGGACCGGCTTGGATTGGCTCCAAAACACCACCAATGCCAACGCCACCAGAAAGATGCACGTTTTTACCGATTTGGGCACATGAACCTACGGTTGCCCAGGTATCGACCATGGTGCCTTCACCGACATAAGCGCCGATATTGACATAGGAAGGCATTAAAACGGCATTCTTACCGATAAATGAGCCGCGACGAGCCATTGCAGGTGGAACCACACGGAAACCGCCATTGGCGAAGTCCTCTGCGGTGTAGTTTTCAAACTTGCTCGGTACCTTATCGTAGAACTGGGTATAGCCACCAGCGCCCATCGGTTTGTTGTCTTCCAAGCGGAAAGACAGCAAAACTGCCTTTTTGACCCACTGGTTTACTTCCCATTTGCCAACGCTACGGCGCTCGGCCACGCGAATACTGCCTGTATTTAGGCCCTCGAGTACGGCGTTCACAGCGTTGCGGATTTCCCCAGAAACGGCCTCTGGAGACAGGTTTGCGCGGTTTTCCCAGGCTTGATCGATGATGCTTTGTGGTGATTTGCTCATGCTTTTCAGTTAACTATCAGATTGTTAAGGGGTTTTGTCCCTGGATATAGATTGATCATTATATCGGTGGGGCAAAAACCCGTGTGGGGAGCCTTAAGCTTGCTATCATCTTCCCACTTTAGTAATAATTTTTACCCCCTTATTTGAACCCCTTTTTTCCCTGCAAAGTACGCCGTGCAACTGAAATCCATCAAACTTTCCGGCTTTAAGTCCTTCGTCGATCCAACCCATTTTGAAATGCCAGGTCAATTGATTGGTGTTGTGGGTCCTAACGGTTGCGGGAAGTCGAACATTATTGACGCCGTACGCTGGGTTTTGGGTGAGTCTCGCGCTAGTGAATTGCGTGGCGAATCGATGCAAGACGTGATCTTTAATGGCTCTGGTTTGCGCAAACCTTCGGGTCGTGCCAGCGTGGAACTCATTTTTGATAATTCAGAAGGACGCGCTCAAGGTCAGTGGAGTGCTTTTACAGAATTGGGCATCAAACGCGTTTTGACACGTGATGGTAATTCTAGTTATTACGTTAATAATCAAGTTGTGCGCCGTAAAGACATTCAAGATATTTTCTTGGGTACCGGTATGGGCCCCAGAGGTTACGCCATTATTGGACAGGGCACCATCAACCGCATCTTAGAAGCAAAGCCGGAAGAGTTGCGTGTGTTTTTAGAGGAAGCGGCTGGTGTTTCTAAATACAAAGAGCGCCGTAAAGAAACTGCATCCCGCCTTGAAGATACAAAAGAAAACCTAGTACGCGTAGAAGATATTCTGCGTGAGCTCGATCAGCAAGTGACTCGTTTAGAGAAGCAGGCCACTGTTGCTGAGCGCCATGCTGAATTATCTGCTTCAATGAAATCGCAACAGCAGTTACTCTGGTTTGTACGTCAGACCGAAGCTGGCAAGGAGCAAGAGCGTCACGCCAACGGTATTCGTGACACGCAAGTCAGCTTGGAAGAGCAGACTGCCAAAATGCGCCACGTGGAGACCGAGCTCGAGACAATGCGTACCGAGCAGTACGCCCTACAAGATAAAGTCTCTCAAGCTCAAGGTGATCTGTATCAAACCAATGCTGATGTCAGTCAGGTAGAGTCACAAATTCGTTATGTGCAAGAAGCGCGCCAGCGTCTACAACAACAATCTCAAGATTTACTAGCTCAACTGCAACGTTGGACCGTTCAAGAAACCGATGCAGCGCAAGCACAGCGCACTGCTGAGCATGAGCTCAGCCTAGCTGCAGAAAAAGAGCAAACATTAATCACGGATTTATCTGGCCTGCAAGAGCAAATGCCAGCCTGCGAAGAGGCCTATCAAGTTCATGTGCGCGAGCTCAATGATGCGCGCGAGAACTTAGCTACGATTGACCAGCGCTTAGCCAGTTTAGGCGAGCGTGTGAAAGCTATCACTTCACAAGTAGAAGAACTCAAGGGGCGCGATACCCGTCTTGAAGCTGAGCTTGCAGGTATGCGTAGACCTGATGCCGAAGCATTGCAAATGGCTATTGATCGTCATGCGATGGCGCAACGCAAGGTAGACGAAGCGAGACAAAAAGCAAGCGAGGCGCAACAACGCGTTCCTGCAGCTGATGAAGCTCGTAATACCGCACAACAACAGATTCAATCTGCTAACCAAGAGTTGGCACAAACCGAAGCTAAACTCACTGCACTGACTGCTTTACAAGCGAGCGTTCAAGCTCAAGGCAAGATTGGTCCATGGCTCGAGAGCAAAGGCTTAAAAGAGAGCAAGCGTTTGTGGCAAGAGCTCAAGGTGGAGAGTGGTTGGGAAGCTGCCTTGGAGTCCGTCTTGCGCGAGCGCTTAGCTGCGGTTACCGCTAAGAGTGTTCAAGAAACTTTAGCCTTAGCGAATGATGCGCCTCCAAGTCGTTTGGCGATTTTGCTCACAGAAGATATTTCTCCTGCTCACACTACTGTGCCAGCCGATTTCACACCATTATTAACTCGCGTTCAAAGCGCGGGTGCACCACGCGTAGCTGCTGTATTGCAGGAGTGGTTAGATAATATTTATATTGCTAATAGTTTGGAAGATGCATTACATCGCCGCGAGAAGTTACCTGCTGGCGGTGCTTTTGTTACTCAGCAAGGTCACTTAGTGAGCCGTGTGGGTGTGCAGTTGTATGCAGCGGACTCCGAGCAGGCCGGTATGTTGGCACGTGCTCAAGAGATGGAGGGTCTCGAGAAGCAATTGCGTGCACAGAAGTTAATTCAGAGTGAGTTGCAAGGTGAGCTGGATCAATGTGTTGCCAATTACCAAGCTGCCCATCAAGCTGCTGAACAAACCCGCATTGCCGCAGAGCATGCCGTACAAGAAGTACACGGCTTTGAAGTAGAAAGAATGCAGTTAACTCAGGCTGAAGAAAAGTATAGCCAACGCGCTGAACAAATCCAGGGTGAGTTAAGTGAGTTGCGTCAGCAAATGGAGCAATTGACCCAAACTCAAGCGCAATCCTCTGAGGAGCTCGCTCAGTCAGAAGAATCTAAGCAAGGCTTGCAAGAAAATCTCGCCATCGCGCAAGAAAAGTTGGAGTTAGCCACTCAAGAGCGCGATCGTCTTCGCGAATCTTTGCGTTCATCCGAGATGTCAGCTCAAGAAGCAGCATTTACAACCCGTTCTTTACAGCAGCGGATTGCTGACTTACAGCGTGATCAAAGTACTGCGCGTGTACAGATCATGGAGATTCAGGATAAGCAAGCTACCTCTGAGCAAGAGCTTGAAACTCTGAGTGATGAAGAGGCTCAAGATAAATTGCAGGGACTCTTGCTGGCTCGCAGTGCTCGCGAAGCCGCATTGGCAAATGCCCGTACAGAACAAGATGCACTGTTGCATCAATTACGTGAAGCAGATGAAGTGCGCTTGCAGATTGAACGCAGTCTTCAACCTATGCGTGACAAAGTAGTTGACTTACAGTTGCGAGAACAGGCTGCCCGTCTGAACTTTGAGCAGTTTGCGACCTTGCTATCAGACGCTGAAGCAGACTTAACTTCATTAGAAGCCAGCTTTAGCCCGGATTTGAAGGTTGGGGCATTGCAAACCGAAGTCAATCGCCTCAATTCTGAGATTCAATCTTTAGGCCCAGTCAATATGGCTGCCTTGGATGAGCTCTCTAGTTCACGTGAGCGTAAGCAGTTCTTGGATGCCCAATCTGCTGACTTAAATGAAGCAATGCAAACTCTGACTGACGCGATTGCTAAAATTGATGCGGAAACCCGTGATCTATTGCAGGGCACCTTTGATCAGGTCAATATCCATTTCGGTAAGTTATTCCCCGAGCTGTTTGGTGGTGGTCATGCGGAGTTAGTCATGACTGGTGAGGAGATCTTGGATGCTGGTGTTCAGGTCATGGCTCAGCCTCCTGGCAAGAAGCTTAGCTCCATCTATTTGTTATCCGGCGGCGAAAAAGCCCTAACCGCAATTGCCCTAGTCTTTTCTCTCTTCCTACTCAATCCTGCGCCGTTCTGCTTACTCGATGAGGTTGATGCGCCATTAGATGATGCGAACACCTTGCGTTATGCGCAGATGGTTGCCAAAATGTCTAATAAGACGCAGTTTGTATTTATTTCTCATAATAAGATCACTATGGAAATCGCTCATCAGTTGATTGGTGTCACCATGCAAGAGCAGGGTGTGTCTCGCATTGTGGCAGTGGATATTTCTTCTGCAGTATCGATGGTGGAGGCAGCTTAAGTGGCTCTAGAGCAATTCATGACAATGCTAGGTTTGTCTGACTTGCAATTTGCTTTAGCTGTTATCGGCCTACTGATTCTGATTTTAGTGGCTATTCTGAATATTAAATATGCTCGCGCACTGCGTAAAGCAAATGCGAGTGTTGAGTATTACGCCGCTGAGCGAAGTGCGCGTGAACCAACTTTTGGGGCCGGTTTTGCTGACCCCATACCGGGCGAACAGGTTGAGCCGCTTTTTAAACAAGTCGCCTTGCCAGTCTTTACGATTGATCCAAGAATAGATTGCGTTATTACTTTGCGTTTTTCCCAGCCAATTATGGGATCAGAGATCCTAAAAGAAATGCATTCCTGGGAAGATTTATCTGCTCCATCATCAGCCCGTTGGATGTGCGAGGGTTTCAATGTGGATCATGACTCTTCTGAGGCATGGGGTTTGCTTGTGCCTGACTCTTCTTATTCAGAGCTTCAGCTGGCTATTCAATTGGCAAGTCGTCGTGGTTCCATAGGCGTGCTCGAGTTATCCGACTTTTGTTCTAGAGCTCAGGCGCTTGCCTTAACACTTGGTTCTCAGATTGATATGCCAGGTGTCACTACGATGTTGGATAAGGCTAAAGATTTGGATTTCATGGCTGCCGAAAGTGATATCCAATTGAGTATTAATGTGCTCTTTGATGAAGCATACCCTTGGGCCAACCTAGATAATTTGATGCGTCAACGCGGATTTATCTTGTCGCGCAGTGGCCGCACTTATGATTACTTCAGTAATCGAGCACCTATTTTTAGTAGCAGCGACCTTAATCCTGGCAAGCCTGTGCAGCAACTTACCTTACTTCTGGAATTGCCCCTAGTTTCTTCTGAGGAGAGAGCATTCGAGCGCATGCTTGCCGAGGGACTTGAAATTGCACAAGTTGCTCATGGTCGTTTAGTTGATGACAACGGCATCAATTTATCTGAAATTTCTATTCAAAGCATTCGTAAACACCTCGATGGTTTATATGAAAACCTCGAGAGAAACGGTGTTCCTGCAGGATCCTCTGCTGCCAGCAGACTTTTTAGCTGAGGAATCACTTGTCGTCCTCTAATCCGACAAATTTAGCGGATCGCTATGCATTATTACAAATCGATCTAGCACGCTTTGAGCATGCCTACTACGTTCTTGATAACCCAATAGTTCCTGATAGTGAGTACGACCGCCTATATCGTGAGTTACTAGATATAGAGGCTTTGCATCCCGAATGGATTACAAAGAATTCACTTTCGCAAAGGGTAGGCGGCGCTGCGCTGAAGGAATTTGATTCGGTAACTCACGCAGTGCCGATGCTCTCTTTAAACAATGCGTTTGAAGATGCTGAGTTAATTGCCTTTGATCGTCGCTGCCGTGAAAGCCTTCATACTGATCAATTGGATTACGCAGGCGAACTTAAATTCGATGGCCTAGCAATCTCCTTGCGCTACGAGCATGGTTCTTTAGTCAGAGCCGCTACTCGAGGTGATGGCGCCAGTGGTGAAGATGTCACTGTCAACATTAAAACTATTCGAGCTATTCCACTCAAGCTGACAGGTGACAATATCCCGGCAGTATTAGAAGTGCGCGGTGAAGTCTTTATGTATCTAAAGGATTTCCAGAAAATGAATGCGCAAGCTGCTGCCCAGGGTGAGAAAGAGTTTGCGAATCCCCGAAATGCTGCAGCTGGCAGCTTGCGTCAGTTAGATTCAAAGATCACTGCAAAGCGACCGCTATCATTCTTTGCTTATGGGCTTGGGGCGCTAGAGCCACAATCTTGGTTGCCAAAAACCCATGAAGAATTACTCAATGCTTACGTCAAACTGGGTTTACCAGTTTGCGCAGAACGCCGTGTTCTCAAATCAGTAGATGATATTTTGGCTTTCTACAACCAAGTTGGCGCAAAGCGAGATGCTTTACCTTATGACATTGATGGTGTGGTCTATAAGGTTAACTCCTTTGCAGAGCAGGCTAAGCTAGGCTTTGTATCTAGGGCCCCACGCTTTGCCTTGGCTCATAAGTTCCCAGCACAAGAAGCTTTAACCACTGTGCTCGGTATTGATGTCCAAGTGGGGCGCACTGGCGCAATCACACCAGTTGCAAGACTTGCTCCCGTCGAGGTAGGCGGAGTGACTGTTACCAATGCCACTCTGCACAATGAAGACGAGGTAAAGCGTAAAGATGTCCGCATTGGCGATACCGTTTCCGTCAGAAGAGCAGGTGATGTCATTCCAGAAGTAGTTTCGGTGGTGAAAGAGCGTAGACCAGCCAATACATCAGAATTTGTCATGCCAACAAATTGCCCAGTATGTGATTCCCATATTGAGCGCTTAGCTGATGGAGCCATTGCCCGTTGCAGTGGTGGCTTATTTTGTGGCGCACAACGTAAGCAGGCATTAATTCATTTTGCACATAGAAGAGCTCTTGATATTGAGGGCTTAGGTGAAAAGATCGTTGATCAATTAGTCGATCACAATCTAGTCAGAACCCCGGCTGATCTCTATCGCCTCGGTTTTACTGCAATCGCCAACTTAGAGCGTATGGGCGAAAAGTCGGCTGATAATCTCATTCAATCTATTAACCAATCCAGAAACACGACGCTAGCGAGGTTTATCTTTGCCTTAGGTATACGTCACGTAGGTGAGACAACCGCCAAAGACCTGGCTAATCACTATCAGTCCATGCATGCCCTCATGGATGCCAAGCTCGAAGACTTGCTGACAGTAAAAGATGTTGGTCCTGTGGTCGCAGACTCGATAACCAGCTTTATGGAAGAAGCCCACAACCGTGAAGTGATTGAGCAACTCTTAGCTTCAGGAATGCAGCTCTCAGTAGAAGAAAAAGTCATCAGTGCAGCAGTTGCAGGAAAAACCTTTGTACTCACAGGCACATTCCCAACGATGACAAGAGATGAAGCAAAAGATCTTCTTGAAAAAGCAGGCGCAAAAGTTGCCGGCTCAGTCTCCAAGAAAACCGACTACGTTGTTGCAGGATCAGATGCCGGAAGCAAACTCACCAAAGCAGAAGAGTTAGGCATTCCAGTGATTGATGAAGCTGCAATGCTGGAGTTGTTGGAATAATTCACATTGTTACTTTTGGTTAACTTGTAGGCCATTTCTTACCAAAGATTCGGGTAGCAAATGTCTATTGAGCTCATTAAGATTTTGTATTTAGGAGTCTTAAATGCAAATGCCTTCAAGCTTTTTCCAATCAATTATTGACCCTTTACGTTATAAGGATGTGGATAGCGTAATTGTTGTTATACATGCTGGCGTTGAGGTAGATAACTTCTTGCAGGCGATATCTCAGTTCGCTAGGATAGCTGCTGTAATTCCAAAGAGCAGCTCCAAAAAATTTTCAAATTTAACTTTATTAAAGCAACGCTACCCAGTTGTTGATGTGGATCGTCATTACATAAAAAATCGCACCTCTAATTTTATTGATGTTGTGGATGGGTTAACTGCAAATGAGAGATTTGCAGTTGTGGATATGGGGGGTTATTTTTCACGAATAACTATCGATTTAGCGGTGCGATTTGGAGGCAGATTTATTGGGGTAGTAGAAGATACTGAGAATGGGCACCAAAAATATGATGTTGCTGTGCAAATACATAATCAATTCGAATCTATTTTTCCAATTATCTCGGTAGCCCGAAGCTCTCTTAAGGATCCGGAAGATGCTTTAGTGGGGCAGGCAATTGTATTTTCAGCAGAGTCCGTGATGCGTGAGCGCGGAAATATTTTATTGGGAAAGGTAGTTGGGGTTATCGGATTTGGCAAAATCGGACGATCGATTGCATTTTCACTTGTCTCAAGAGGTGCAAGGGTAGATGTATATGATACAAATCCAATTCTGGTTGCTACGGCACTTTCACTGGGTTTTCATGCGTGTTGTAGGTCTGATTTTTTAAGTCGAGCTGACATTTTATTTTGCGCAACAGGGAATAAGTCCATTTCAACTTTGGATGGTGTTTATTTAAAAAATGGGTTGCATATCTTTTGTGCAACATCATCTGATGATGAGTTATCAATTTGCTTTCGTAAAAAATTACATACCGAATCTTTTTTAGAGTCACCCCATACCCGCAGAGTAGTTTTATCCAACAAAAATATTTATATTCATAACGATGGAAATTCAATTAATTTTTTACATGGTGCAGTTGTTGATAAATTTATAGAGCTTGTACAGGGTGAAATTATTTATTCACTTGGGAGTTTGGGTGGGGCACCGCGTGGCCGGATCTCATATCTTCCAGATCTCGATAAAAAATATATTGCTCGCCAATGGATTTCTAAATACGGCCATGGTCGAGCATTATTATGCTGACGTATGAAGCTCTTCCAATGGTTGCATCACTCATTTCATCCATTAGCCGAGCAGGTTTAAATGTGGTTGATAGACAGCAATTTATAAATACCTCTATATGCCCTATTAATATTAGCTATTGGAATAACTTTCTTCCTGTTGTGTTGATGGCTCCATTGATATTATTTTCCCCGGCAGCGGAATTTTTGTCTGCAGATCTTATTTCCTTTTATGTTGTACTTCTGGCTTTATTAACCCAATTGGTTGCATATTCATTTGGCTATGCATTTAGAGCCCTGCGGGTCACCGATATAGCTATTCTTTCAAAGTCTGCTGATATTACCGTTCCGGCTTTCCTTTCTTTGGTCGGGGTTTATTCGATTCACTCGGGTGTGATTTGGATTTTGCCTGCAATACTATGTATGTTTGTATTGGCTGCTGGCATTCAAGCAGCAAAAAGATCAATTTGGGCATCTATTGCACTAGTGACCATACTATCCTCTCAGGGGATCTATTCATATTTTGTTGGTTTTAATTCGTCATTAGATAGTGGGCATTGGGGGCTACTATCTTTTACATTTGCAGTGCTAATTTGGCGATTTATTTTTTCATTTTTAATCTTAATTCAAAAAGAGGAATTTGCGAGAGCATTCAAATTTCCTGGGGAAATTTTGACTTTAGGTAGGTTTTATACCCGTGGCTTTTTAACGGCAATTACTCAAATTACATTTTTACTTGCAATTAGCGCTAATCAGCTGATGCTCGTATGGCCAATACTGAATACCACTGGTTTTATGGGGGCAATATTTGCATATTTATTCTTGGGAGAGAGGTTGCATGTGAGAGATTTGTTATTTATTTTGTTAACTTTCCTGCTTACAGTTTTGGCTATGTATTTGCTTAATTATGAAAAATTTCACACGTTTTTTTAGAAAAAGTTTTGATATTTCGATAGTCCCTGAACAATTTTTGGGGATATTTCTTAAGATTTCCTCTGAAGAGAATCCATTTTCTAGGCTTAATATGGCTGGCCACATTACAGCTAGCGGGCTTGTAATTAAAGATGACTTTGCGCTCTTAATCTACCATCCCTATATTAAGCAATGGTTCCAGCCTGGCGGCCATATTGATAATGGAGAGTCTCCAATTGAGGCGGCAATAAGAGAGGTTTATGAGGAGACGGGAATTCTTTGCGAGTCTACTGAAGGTCAATTAGATCCAGTTGATATTGATCTGCACGAAATCCCTGCAAATCCAAAAAAAGGTGAGGACGCACACTTGCACATCGATCTTTTATTTGTGTTGCAGGTGATTGAGGAGCGAGAGTCACCTGAAGATATTCAAAAAGCATGGGTACCTTTTAAACAAATTACTTGCCCACGTATTTGGCGGGCACTGCAAAAGCTGCAAGCTTATTCCTAAGCCCCTAAAGCCTCGAGTAAATCTGTCTCCAACAAGATCTGTAGCTTGGGGTTCTTGCTTAAGTTAGCTGCATCTAATAAAAATACGTCTTCTACACGCTCGCCTAATGTATTGATGCGTGCAGTGTGTAATGAGACTTGATGTTTGGCTAATACTCTAGAGATTGCATACAGTAAGCCGGTGCGATCACTCGTTGAGAGGGATAGAGCATAGTAATGACCACGCTCATCTGGAGTCATATGCACTCGTGGCTGAATGGGGAAGGTGCGGGACTGTCTCGAGAGTCTTCCCATGCTGGGTGATGGTAGCGGATCATTGATTTGCAGTGCAGCTGTGAGCTCGTACTCCACTAACTGAATCAGGTCGCGATAGCTTCCACCTTCATCTACTAAATTACTGCCTGAGATTTGGAATGTATCGAGTGCATAGCCATGCTTTGTTGTATGAATACGGGCATCCCAAATCGAGAAGCCATGACGTTCAAAGTAAGCACAAATTCTGGCGAAGAGATCTTCTTGATCCTTGACATAGACAGCAATCTGCAATCCTTCGCCAACTGGGGAGAGGCGAGCGCGTACGACCGGAGTTGCGCTATCCACCTTATTAAATAGATGGCGAGTCAACCAAGCAATATCAGCGGCATCTTGGCGCAAGAAGAAGGCAACATCTAATTGTTTCCAGAGATTTTCATAAGCAGAATCCTCAATTGCATTGAGGCGCAACATGGCGCGGGATTCTTCTTGATGTTGTGCGAGTTCAGAAGAAGCATCTGGCTTTGCACCACCCAATACTCGGAGAGTTACACGATAGAGGTCCTCTAAAAGCTTGCCTTTCCAGGCATTCCATACTTTAGGGCTGGTTCCACGGACATCCGCAACCGTTAATAGATACAGTGCAGTGAGATGGCGCTCATCACCCACCTTTTTAGCAAACGCTTGCACCACATCTGGATCGGTAATGTCTTGTTTCTGAGCTACTTGACTCATATTCAAGTGTTCTGAGACCAGCCAAACTAAGAGTTCAGTATCTGCTTTGTCTAAACCATGGTCTTTGGCAAACTTGCGCATGTCTGCCTTACCCAGTTCGGAGTGATCACCACCACGCCCCTTCGCAATGTCATGAAAGAGTGCGGCGATGACTAGTAGCCAAGGTTTTTCAAAATGGGCAATTAGGCTACTGCAGAAGGGAAACTCATGCGCATGCTCAACCACCATAAAGCGGCGTACGTTACGCAGTACCATCAGGATATGTTGATCCACTGTGTAAACGTGAAACAAGTCATGCTGCATCTGACCAACGATTCTTCTGAAGGCTGGCAGATAGCGACCGAGTACGCTGGTGCGGTTCATGAGTTGAAAAGCGCGACTGACTCCGTCAGGCTCTTTGAGGATTTCCATAAAGAGCGCGCGGTTGACCGGATCTTTACGCCATTGACTATCCATCTTTTGGCGAGCGTTATACAAGGCTCTGAAGATCGTTGCCGATAGACTCTTGACGTTTGCTGTTTGCGCAAAAACCAAGAAGGTCCGTAGGATCTGTTCTGGATGTTTCTGAAACAACTGAGGGTCAGTAATATCTAGGACGCCTTGACGCTCAATAAAGCATTCATTACCTTTACCAGCAATGGCATGGGTTGTTTTAGATTCTTGAGGGAAAAGGAGGGCCTCAATGTTTTGAAGTAGTACATCATTTAACTGACTGACTGCTTTGGCCGCCCAGTAGTAGCGGCGCATGATGGCCTCACTGGCTAGTCTAGATGACTCTTCTGTGATGCCCATGGTCGCTGCTAAGGGTGTCTGTAAGTCAAATACCAAAACATCCTGCCTACGCTTTGCTAGTAAATGCAAGTTCGCGCGTAGAGTTTCTAAAAAACGCTGGTTACGATTAAGCTCGGTCAACTCGCGTTGGGTAATGAGGCCGGTAAGACTGAGATCCTTAAATGTATTACCTAAGTGCGCTGCTTTACTTACCCAGGAAATCACCTGTAAGTCACGCAAGCCACCGGGACTCTCTTTGCAGTTAGGCTCCAATGAGTATGGTGTGTCTTGATATTTATAGTGACGCTGGATTTGCTCTGCTAGCTTAGCCTGAAAGAATGATTTTGGATCCAAAGTCTTTTCATAAACAGATTCAAACTCTTTGAAGAGGGCTTTCTTGCCGCAGATGAGTCTTGATTCCAGAAGGGAGGTGCGAACAGTGATGTCTTGCTCTGCCTCAGATGCACACTCGGCAACAGTTCGAACTGAGGAGCCAATTTCTAATCCGGTATCCCAGCATTGCGCTACAAACTTTTCAATCTTGCTGGCAAGAACCTCTTCAAAGTATTGCTTATCTGCGGGTAGCAAAATCAGAATATCAATATCGGAGTAAGGGAAGAGTGCGCCCCTGCCAAATCCACCAACTGCTACCAGAGCAACATCCGCATTTAAATCACAGGAATTCCACAAACTAATAAGAAGCTCATCGCTGAGCTTGCTCAGTTGCTTAGTTAATCGCCCAACCACTTGATTTTCACGAAAATCATCGTAGGCTAATTCTCGTGCAGCCTTTAGGCTGGCAATGTCTGAAATCGGTTTCATTGCTGCGAGAGTTCGACCCATTACGCTTGAGCTACTTCAGTAATCAAGCGTTGGCTAAATTTGGTCTAAATGAGAGACCCTTAACGCAATCAGGAATTGGATTACTGCCCTCTGACCAAGTTAATACTTCAACGCCAGTTGCTGTCACTAAAAGTGTGTGCTCCCATTGTGCCGAGAGGCTGCGGTCTTTAGTCTTCACCGTCCATTGATCAGGCATTGTCCGAATATCGCGCTTACCAGCATTGATCATCGGCTCAATAGTGAAAGTCATACCTTCTGTTAACTTTTCACCTGTGCCAGGACGACCGTAGTGAAGAATCTGTGGATCTTGATGAAACACCTTGCCAATGCCATGACCGCAGTATTCACGAACTACTGAATAGCCGGCCTTTTCAGCATGGGTCTGAATGACATGGCCAATATCACCTAGCGATGCGCCAGGCTTCACTTGCGCAATACCAAGCCACATGCATTCAAAGGTAATTTGAGTGAGACGTTTGGCTAATACTGAAACTTCACCAACCATAAACATGCGGCTGGTATCACCGTAGTAGCCATCAGGCGTAATGACGGTAATGTCGAGGTTGACAACATCGCCGGTTTTTAAAATCTTCTCGCCAGGAATGCCATGGCAGATTACATCGTTGACCGAGGTGCAAATGGATGCCGGAAAAGGTGGGTAGCCAGGTGGCTGGTAGTTCAGCGGGGCTGGGATAGTCTTTTGAACATCGCGCATGTATTCGTGGCAGATGCGATCTAGTTCAGCTGTACTGACACCTGCATTCACGTGCGGAGCAACGTGGTCAAGAACTTCACTGGCTAAGCGGCCAGCTTCGCGCATCCCTTGGATGTCTTTTTCGGCGGTAAATACACTATTCATGCCTTGATTATCAACGACTTGGGGCTTTTTGCCAGTAGGAATTTGCCCAAATAATAGGCAGATGCACCATTTAATGGCATTTCTGAGTAGGTTTTCTAGTGATGCGCTAGGGGTAGGGCGTCTAGAGCATTGATATTTAAGCTATAATTTTGTTCTCAAGTCAATTTTTGATCTGAAATAGCGGGTTGAGCCTTCCAGGGTGGCGCTTTTTAGCGTAGCTAGGACTCAATCTCAGAAACCAACCCTTAGGAGAAGTTATGTCAGTAACTATGCGTCAAATGCTGGAAGCCGGTTGCCATTTTGGTCACCAAACCCGTTTCTGGTCCCCAAGAATGGCCCCTTATATTTTTGGCCATCGCAACAAAATTCACATCATCAACTTAGAAAAAACATTGCCAATGTTTCAGGACGCCCTGAAATTTGCAAAACAAGTTGCTGCTAACCGTGGAACCATCTTATTCGTTGGTACTAAGCGTCAATCACGCGAGATCATTGCTGAAGAAGCTGCTCGTGCTGGTATGCCTTACATCGACAGCCGTTGGTTGGGCGGTACGCTCACCAACTTCAAAACTGTTAAAGGTTCCCTCAAGCGTCTGAAAGATATGGCAGTTGCTAAAGAAGCTGGCGACTGGGAAAAGCTTTCCAAGAAAGAAGCTTTGACTAATGATCGCGATCTCGACAAGTTGCAAAAAGCACTTGGCGGTATTCAAGATTTGAACGGCGTTCCTGATGCGATTTTCGTAGTGGACGTTGGCTATCACAAGATTGCAATTACCGAAGCTAACAAGCTTGGTATTCCAGTTATCGCTGTAGTGGATACCAACCATTCACCTGAAGGTGTTGATTACATCATCCCTGGTAACGATGACTCCAGCAAGGCTGTTCTTCTCTACGCTCGTGGCATTGCTGACGCAATCCTTGAAGGTAAGTCAAACTCTGTTCAAGAAATCCTGACTGCCGTTAAAGAAGGCGAAGAAGAGTTTGTTGAAGAAGGGAAAGCTGAATAATGGCTGCTATTACCGCTGCAATGGTTGGCGAGTTACGCGCCAAGACTGATGCTCCGATGATGGAGTGCAAAAAAGCATTGACTGAGGCTGATGGCGATATGGCTCGTGCAGAAGAAATTCTGCGTGTAAAGCTCGGTAGCAAAGCTGGTAAAGCCGCATCCCGCGTTACTGCTGAAGGTATTGTGGTTTCATTCATCAATGGCACTACTGGTGCTTTGTTGGAAGTGAACTGCGAAACTGACTTTGTTTCTAAGAACGATGACTTCTTGGCCTTTACTGCTGAATGCGTCAAGTTAGTTGCTGAAAAGAATCCAGCTGATGTTGCTGCCTTACTTGCATTGCCAATGAATGGTCAAACTGTGGATGAAGTTCGTAGCGCCTTGATCGGTAAGATCGGCGAGAACATCATGCCGCGTCGCTTTAAGCGTTTCGCTGGTAGCAGCAAGTTGGTCTCTTACCTCCACGGCACTCGTATCGGTGTGATGGTGGAGTTTGAAGGTGATGAGACTGCAGCTAAAGACGTAGCAATGCATATTGCTGCAATGAAGCCAGTGGCTTTGTCGATGGCTGATGTTCCTGCTGAAGCTATTGCTGTTGAGCGTAGTGTTGCTGTTCAAAAGGCTGCTGAATCTGGCAAACCACCAGAAATCGTTGAGAAGATGGTTGAAGGCTCTATTCAGAAGTACCTTAAAGAAGTTTCTTTGTTGAACCAAACTTTCGTTAAAAACGATAAGCAATCGGTTGAGCAAATGCTTAAAGCTGCTAACACCACAATCAAGAGTTTCACTATGTTTGTTGTGGGTGAGGGCATTGAGAAGCGTCAAGACGACTTTGCAGCTGAAGTGGCTGCTCAGGTTGCCGCTGCTAAAGGTGTTTAATTAGCCCCAAGCTTCCTGGACTCTTCCAGTATGGCTGTAATACCTAAAAGGGCATAGAAACCTCGGTTTCTATGCCCTTTTCTTTGATCTGTGCCAAGCCCTTTATAATTTGGGCAAGATATTAAAAGTACTTAAAGATCAATAAGCTAAGCAGATAATTTGCTTAGCAAATTACGGAAAATAAAACGATGCCAGCCTACAAGCGTGTTCTCTTAAAACTCTCTGGTGAAGCCCTCATGGGGGATGATGCTTTTGGTATCAACCCAATCACGATCGATTCCATGGTGAAAGAAATAGCCGAGGTAGTCAATAGCGGCGTTCAATTGGCTATTGTGATTGGTGGCGGAAATATTTTCCGAGGTGTAGCAGGCGGCGCGGCCGGCATGGATCGGGCAACCGCTGACTACATGGGAATGCTGGCTACCATGATGAACTCGCTTGCACTGCAAGATGCTTTGCGTCAAAAAGGGGTTGAAGCTCGCGTGCAGTCTGCTTTGAGAATGGATCAAGTGGTGGAGCCTTACATTCGCCCTCGTGCGATTCGTGCTTTGAGTGAGGGTAAGGTAGTAATCTTTGCAGCTGGTACGGGTAATCCATTTTTTACTACCGATACTGCTGCCGCTTTGCGTGGCGCAGAGATGGGGGTTGAGATCATGCTCAAGGCTACTAAGGTAGACGGCATCTACAGCGCTGATCCAATGAAAGACCCGACAGCTACCTTGTATAAAACAATGACTTTTGACGAGGCAATCATCAAAAACTTGCAGGTCATGGACGCAACCGCTTTTGCATTGTGCCGTGATCGCAAATTACCCATTAAGGTGTTTTCGATTCTCAAACCAGGCGCATTGATGCGTGTGGTTCAGGGTGAATCTGAAGGCACTTTAGTACACGTTTAATAGGAGGCCTGATGTCCGCAGCAGAAATTAAAACCACTACCGATCAAAAGATGCAGAAGTCTCTTGAGGCTCTGAAATCCAATTTAGCGAAGATTCGCTCTGGTCGTGCAAATCCTGGAATCTTAGAGCACATCCAAGTGGATTATTACGGCAATCCAACGCCACTAAGCCAAGTGGCTAGCTTAGGTTTGGCTGATGCCAGAACAATCAACGTACAGCCATTTGAAAAAACGATGGTTGGCGCAATTGAGAAGGCCATTCGTGATTCAGATTTGGGTCTGAACCCAGCCTCGCAAGGCACCGTCATCCGCGTACCTATGCCTGCGTTGACTGAAGAGCGTCGTCGTGATTTGACTAAGGTTGTCAAAAACGAAGGTGAAGATACGAAAATTGCTGTACGTAATTTACGCCGCGATGCCAATGAGCATTTAAAGCGACTCACCAAAGATAAAGAAATTTCTGAGGACGATGAGCGTCGTGCAACGGACGATATTCAAAAGATGACTGATCGTGCGGTGATTGATATCGACAAGATCGTGTCTGAAAAAGAAAAAGAGATCATGACGGTTTAATCGTCAGATTCATTCTTAATATTCGACTTATGACTCAGCACACTAGCTCAACCTTAGTTATTCCAAAGGTAAGTGCTATTCCTCGCCATGCCGCCATCATCATGGACGGCAATGGGCGGTGGGCCAGTAAGCGCTTCATGCCGCGAGTAGCTGGTCACTCAGAAGGTTTGAGTGCTGTTCGTAAGATTGTTCAAGAGTGCCGCCAACTAGGCGTGGAATATCTCACTCTGTTTGCGTTTAGCTCTGAAAACTGGCGTCGCCCTCCCGAAGAGGTTAGCTTTTTAATGAAGCTATTCCTGAAATCCTTAAAGGGTGAAGTCTCTCGTTTAGCTGAAAACGATATCCGTCTTCGTCTCATTGGGGATTTAAGCCGCTTTGATTCTGGGATTCAGGAGATGGTGCAGTTCTCGGAAGAAAAAACAGCTGCCTGTAAGGGTCTTACCCTCACTATTGCTGCTAACTATGGTGGGCGCTGGGATATTTTGCAGGCGATGCGCCAAGCTTTGGCTGCCAACCCAGGTTTGACACCAGAACAAGTATCTGAAGAATTATTGCAACCCTATCTGTCTATGGCTTATGCGCCAGAACCAGATTTGTTTATTCGAACTGGTGGCGAGCAGCGCGTCAGCAACTTCCTGCTATGGCAGTTGGCCTATACCGAGCTGTACTTCACAGATACTCTCTGGCCTGATTTTGATGAAGCTCAGTTACATAAAGCTTTTGATTGGTTTAGTCAGCGCGAGCGTCGCTTTGGGCGCACTAGCGCTCAGTTAGCATCTGAGTCATTGATTGACGCAGTCTAAAACTCTCCTTATTTCCCCATGCTAAAAACCCGAATCATTACTGCCACAATCCTGATGGCAGTGCTATTACCTATTTTATTTTTCTTGCCACCGATTTACCTAGGTATTTTTTTCCTGATTGCCCTGGTTGCTGCCGCTTGGGAGTGGAGTCGTATGATTGCTCCTGAAGCGAAAAAGGCGGCATGGCTCTACGCTGTTTTTTGTTTGGTCATCATCTTATTGTTGCTGGGCATGCAAGCAATCACATGGCAGTTTTCTTTGCTCATGATGGCGGTTTTGTTTTGGTTCTTTTTAGCGCCATTCATCTTGGCTAAAGGAATGGACCTCTCGCTTCAAAAATTCAAACCTTTCTACAGCATTGTCGGCTTGATCATTCTGCCAGCAACTTGGTTTGCATTAGTCTTCTTGCGTGAATTAGGCCTAGTCTTTTTACTGACAGCGATGGCCTTAGTTTGGGTTGCTGATATTGGCGCCTATTTTGTTGGTAAAGCTTTTGGTAAGCACAAGCTGGCCGCAAATATTAGTCCGGGAAAATCGATTGAGGGCGCGCTGGGTGGTTTACTCCTTTGCTATCTCTATGCATTCTTATGCGTTACTTATTTACCACTAGGCGATACTTTATTTGGTGCTTGGGCTATCCAATTTGGTTGGGTGCCAATGTTTCTGATGGTGACAGTATTAACAGCATTCAGCATCTTCGGAGATTTATTTGAATCCCAGTTAAAGCGTTTGGCTGGCGTCAAAGATAGTAGTCATTTGCTGCCAGGTCATGGTGGCGTACTAGACCGCGTTGATGCACTCATTCCAACAATGCCGATTGCTGCATTACTAGCAGGGTGGATTTAATGGCTCTGAAACAGCTTGCTATCCTAGGATCTACTGGATCGATTGGTGTTAATACCTTAGACGTCATCCGTGCCCATCCTGATCGCTTTAAGGTAGTCGCTCTGACTGCCGCAAAACAAATTGAGCGTTTAGCAGAGCAATGTATCGAGTTCAAGCCTGCTATTGCAGTGGTAGCCGACGCTGATGGCGCCTCTCAATTGAGTCAACTGTTGCAAGATAAAAAGATTTCTACTCAAGTTCTCTATGGACCAGAGGCTTTAGTTAGTGCAGTAACAGAATCTGGGTGCGATACCGTGATGGCAGCGATCGTGGGAGCCGCTGGTCTAGTCCCAACTTTGGCAGCAGCAAAAGCAGGTAAGCGAGTATTGCTGGCTAACAAAGAAGCGTTAGTGATGTCGGGCAATTTATTTATGCAGGCGATGAAATCGGGCGGCGGTGAATTACTTCCAATTGATAGCGAGCACAATGCGATTTTCCAATGCCTACCCGATCGCTTTACAAAAAACCCATCCGTCCATTTAGGCGTTGAAGAGCTCTGGTTAACTGCCTCTGGAGGACCGTTTAGGGATAGGCCTCTCGCAGATTTAGCGGCTATTACGCCTGATCAAGCTTGCGCCCACCCGAATTGGGTGATGGGCCGAAAGATTTCGGTTGATTCTGCGACGATGATGAATAAAGGTCTTGAAGTCATTGAGGCTTTTTGGTTATTTGGTTTGCCGCTAGAAAAAATTAAAGTTTTGATTCATCCACAGAGCGTAGTGCACTCGATGGTCCGTTATCGAGATGGCTCAGTCTTAGCGCAAATGGGTCAACCTGATATGCGCACACCGATTGCCTATGGACTAGCTTGGCCTGAACGGATTGCTGCTGGTGTTGCCCCCTTGAATCTGACACAGTTGAGTGGCCTTAGTTTTACAGAACCTAATTTTGCTCAATTTCCTTGTTTGAGCTTGGCCTTTACCGCTGCAAAAGCAGGGGGAACTTCGCCTGCTGTATTAAACGCCGCCAATGAGATAGCCGTTGCAGCTTTCTTAGAGGATGGATTACCTTACTTAAGTATTCCGAAGGTAGTGGAGCACTGCTTAAATGTTATGCCATCAACTCCTGCAGATTCTTTAGAGATCATTCTTGGGGCTGATGCTCAGGCTCGTCAAGCTGCCAATCAATTTATTCGCAACCTTCAGAAATAGATTGGTCTCTCGATGCAGGCCTTAATCACTCTTGCTGCATTCTTAGTCACACTCGGTGTGCTGGTCAGTTTTCACGAGTACGGCCATTTTCTGGCAGCTCGTTTGTGCGGAGTTAGAGTACTTCGCTTTGCCCTGGGATTTGGTAAGCCGCTTTTTACTTATCACGCTAGTAACGGTACTGAGTGGGTTCTGGCTTCCATTCCTTTGGGTGGTTATGTCAAATTACTGGACGGCCGTGATCGTGAGCAAATCATTTCAGCACAAGAGCGCTCCCAATCCTTCGATGTAAAGCCTCTGTGGCAACGTTCCACAATTGTGGCAGCAGGCCCCTTTGCTAATTTCCTGTTGGCAGTCATTTTGTTCTCAGTGATTTATGTCTCGGGTGTGCCTCAGCTTCCCGCTCGACTTCAAACTCCACCAGAGCAATCGATTGCTGCAAAACTGGGGGTAGCGGCAGGTGATCAGGTTATTGGTTGGCAATCCCTTTCATCTGATAACAGCGGCACCCCTATTATTGAAGAGTTTGACTCAGTCCCGAGTTGGAATGCATTGCGTTGGCTTCTCTTAGATGCCATTACCGGGGAGCAGGGTTTTGCCCTAGAGATCCGGGATGTTGCTGGCACCCGTCAGATCAAATCCTTCAGGCAGGGTGATTTACCCCCGATTGCACCTGAATCCGATCCATTTCAGGCGCTGGGCTTGTTTCCCCAAGTGAGCCCACCCTCGGAGTGGATAGAGCTCAAGTTAGGGCCGATAGATGCCATCGGTTTTGCGTATCAGCGGGTTTGCCTGATAAGCAAGGTCTCCGTAAGGCTCATGTTGGGTTTATTTACGGGTAAAACGACCTTAAAGCAGCTCGGTGGACCCCTAAGCATTGCGGATATGGCAGGTAAGTCTGCTCAGGTTGGCTGGCAACCATTTTTAGCATTTTTAGCCCTCATGAGTATCAGTATTGGACTCTTGAATTTAGTGCCTTTACCAATGCTCGATGGGGGTCAGCTCCTGTATGATGCATGGGAGTTGGTTGCTGGTAAGCGAATGTCTTTATCACTGCAGGAAAAGCTCCAAAAAGCGGGTTTTTTGCTTCTGATATCCCTTTCCTTACTAGCCTTGTTTAACGATTTGCAACGCTACCTTTCATCTTGAATTTTCTGATCCCATCTTTTCGCTCTGTAACTCGATTTGCTGCGCAAGCCGCTCTGATTATTGCGGCAGGTTTTTGTATTCATGCACAAGCTGCTGACTCCTTTGTGATCAAAGATATTCGCATCGAGGGTTTGCAACGGGTGGAGCCGGGAACTGTATTTAGCTATCTGCCTGTTCAAGTGGGTGATACCTTTACTGATGAGAAGAGTGCTGAGGCTATTAAGGCTTTGTATAGCACCGGTTTTTTCCGAGATGTACAGATTCAGGCCCAAGGCAATGTGTTGATTGTGATCGTTGAAGAGCGTCCCACCATCTCCCGGATTGAATTTACGGGGATGAAAGAGTTTGATCAAGAAATCGTCCGTAAATCCTTAAAGGCAGTAGGCGTAGCTGAAGCCCGCTTCTATGACAAAGCGCTGATTGACAAAGCGGAGCAAGAGCTTAAGCGTCAGTATGTTGGCAAGGGTATGTACGCCGCTGAAGTAGTTGCAACTGTTACCCCGGTAGAGCGTAATCAGGTGGCAATTTATTTCAATATTGATGAAGGGCCTGTAGCCAAGATTCAAGAAATTAACTTTATCGGCAATAGCGTCTTTAGCGAGAGCACCCTCAAAAGCGAGATGCAATTGAAGACAGGTGGATGGCTTTCTTGGTATAGCAAAGATAATTTGTACTCAAAGCAAAAGCTTACTGCCGACTTAGAGAACATTCGCTCTTATTACCTCAATCGTGGTTACCTCGAGTTTGTGATTGAGTCCACTCAGGTTTCCATTACTCCGGACAAAAAAGGCATCTTTCTTACGGTGAGTATTCGTGAGGGTAATAAGTTCACAGTGAAGAATGTGCGTTTAGCTGGGGATCTATTGGGTAAAGAGGCTGAGCTCATTCAGCTGGTAAGTCTTAAAGCAGGCGATACCTTTTCATCGGCTAAGTTGACTGAGAGTACCAAGGCGATTGCTGAAATTCTGGGTTCATATGGCTATGCGTTTGCAACCATCAACCCGCAGCCGGATATCCGTCGTGATTTAAGTGAGGTTGATCTCACTCTGGTAGTTGACCCTGGTCGACGTGTTTATGTTCGCCAAGTGAACGTCACCGGTAATGCCAAGACAAGAGATATGGTGATTCGTCGTGAGATGCGCCAGTTTGAAAGTTCTTGGTTCGATAGTGAAAAGATTGACCTGTCTAAAAAACGTTTAGGACGTTTGGGTTACTTTACCGAGACTGATGTTTCTACTCAGGATGTTCCTGGATCACCAGATCAAGTGGACGTCAATGTGAAGGTAACTGAGAAGCCAACCGGTGCCGTTACGATTGGTGCGGGCTTCTCTTCAACTGAAAAATTGATCCTTTCTGCTGGTATTAACCAAGAGAATGCATTTGGTACGGGTACTTCAGTCGGTTTGAATATGTCCTTGGGTAAGATTAATCAGAGCTTGGCCTTGTCAAACTACGACCCTTATTTCACTGAGGATGGCATCAGTCGTTATACCGATTTGTACTACCGATCATCCAAGCCTTTGTATTACGTTGGCGATCCTAATTATCAAATTAAGTCTGTAGGTAGCAATATCAAGTTTGGCGTTCCGTATACAGAAGTTGACCGGGTCTTCTTTGGAACGGGCATAGAGGCATTTCAGATTCAGACTACAAACAATACTCCCATCCCATATTTAAATTATGCTCAAAGCTACGGTATAGCTTCACCTGGGTATCCTGCTACATTGACTACTTATAACGTGCCCGTCACAGTAGGCTGGTCACGCGATGGTCGCGATAGCGCTTTAATTCCGTCTACTGGTTCTTTGCAACAATTAAGTGCTGAGGTGGGAACCCCTGTTGGAAATATGACTTTCTACCGTATATTCGGCCAGTACCAGAAATACCATTCTTTCTCAAAAGGCAATATTTTGTCCTACAACGGGGAGCTAGGTTACGGCGAAGCTTACGGCAACAATCCGTTTCCGATTACTAAAAACTATTATGTTGGCGGTATCGGCTCGGTTCGCGGTTACTCACCTGGCTCACTTGGACCCACTTATTACAACTCGTACATCGGTCGCTATCAGCCCACCGGCGGACAGTCAAAAATCGTAAATAATGTCGAGTACACCGTGCCAGTTCCAGGCTCTGGAGTGGATAAAACCCTGCGGGTATTTGGTTTCGTGGACGGTGGTAATGTTTATAACGAGAATATCAACCTCGTATTGCGATATTCTTATGGCTTAGGTTTATCATGGATATCACCTTTGGGTCCGCTCAAGTTTAGTTACGGTATTCCGATCAAATCATTGCCGACGGATAACATCCAGCGACTGCAGTTCCAGGTGGGTACAGCGTTTTAATTGTTTAAGGAAAGTTTTATGAAGCTTCGTCAATCTTCCAAATGGATTCAGTACGGCTTAATTGCTGTTTCATCATTCATCACTTTGCCATTGGCATTTGCTCAAGATGCTGGAACCCGGGTTGCAGCTGTGAACGTTGAAAAAGTATTCAACGAATCGAACATGGCCAAAGCTAGTCAGACTAAGTTGCAGAATGAGTTTACAAAACGCCAAAATGAAATTCGTGACAGCGCCCAAAAAATCAAATCTGCTGCAGAAAAGTTAGATCGTGATTCAGCTGTCATGTCTGAGGCAGAGCGTTCACGTCGTCAGCGCGAGTTAGCCGACCAGGATCGTGAATTGCAGCGTAAACAGCGTGAGTACACCGAGGATCTCAATCAACGTAACTTTGAAGAGCGTGCCAAGATTGCTGAAAAAGCCAATCAAGCCCTCAGGCAGATTGCTGAACAAAGAAAAATTGATGTCATTATTCAAGATCCAGCCTATGCCAATCCCAAGGTTGACGTTACTGATGATGTCATCAAGGCTTTGAATAGTCTTAAGTAAGTTTTATGCCCACCGCCATCGAGCTGGCCGAACAGTTTCAAGTAAGCTTGGTGGGGGATGGCTCCCTATTGCTTCAAGGCCTTGCTCCTCTCGAGCGTGCCCAATCCAGTCAAATCTCCTTTCTTTCAAATCCGCTGTATCGCCAACAGGCTAGTGATAGTTCTGCAGGCGGTTTGATTGTCAGTCAGGCGGACTTAGATTTTCTCCAGGTAAACCCAGGAAGCAACTCAGCGGGTAGAGTATTTTTTGTCTCTAAAAACCCGTACGCTACATTTGCCAGAATGGCGCAGCATTTTGCTAAAGCTTCTGCACCTGTTTATGCGCCCGGAGTACATCCCAGTGCCGCCGTTGACCCTAGTGTCAGTATTCCAGCTTCATGCCATATCGGCCCATTTGTACAAATCGGTTCTGGCGTTAAATTAGGTGAGCGAGTTGTTCTGTTGGGAAATACTTCTGTTGCCAGAAATTCCAATATTGGCAGCGATACCTTGATCTATCCCAATGTCTCTGTTTATTCAGAAACCAAGCTGGGTGAACGCTGCATTATTCATAGTGGAGCGGTGATTGGTGCAGATGGCTTTGGCTTTGCCCCTGACTTTTCTGCTACCGGTGCTGAGTGGGTGAAGATACCGCAAACAGGTGCTGTTGTTATCGGAAATGATGTTGAGGTGGGCGCTTCAAGCACAATTGATCGTGGCGCTATGAGTGACACCATTATTGGCAATGGGACCAAGATAGATAACCAAGTTCAAATTGCTCACAACGTAGTGGTAGGCAATTGCTGTGTGATTGCTGGTTGTGCTGCCATTTCGGGAAGTACCAAGATTGGCAACTTTTGCATTATTGGGGGCGCAGCCAATTTTGCTGGTCATCTCACGATTGCAGATAGAACAACAGTGTCCGGTAATACCTCAATTATTCGTTCAATTACTGAGCCGGGGCAGCATTACACGGGCGTTTACCCTTCAATGCCCCATAGTGCTTGGGAGAAAAACGCGGCAATTTTGCGGGGTCTTGATAAAATACGCCAACGCTTACGATTATTAGACAAATCTAAATAATTTCACCACCATATTTAAAAAACTAAAAACTTTATTCAGCAGGTAATTACATGAGCAAACCCATCGCTATCGACATCAATCAAATTTTGAAGTTGCTGCCGCATCGCTATCCATTTCTATTGGTTGATCGCGTATTGGAGATTGAGCCTCGTCAAAGTATTACCGCGCTGAAGAATGTCACCATGAATGAGCCATTCTTTCAGGGTCACTTCCCAGATTTTCCAGTCATGCCGGGAGTGTTGATTATTGAAGCGCTTGCCCAAACTGCAGCTCTCTTGACCTTTTCTGAAGTGCGTGAAGAAAATGCAGTTTATTACTTTGCCGGTATTGATGGTGCTCGCTTTAAGAAGCCGGTACTGCCTGGGGATCAACTGATCATGACGGCTAAGCTAGAGCGTGAACGTGCTGGCATCTATAAGTTCCAAGTGCAGGCGACCGTGGATGGCGAGTTGGCCGCCGAGGCGAATATCACTTGTGCCGTTCGTACGAAAGGTGCGTAATGACTCGGATTCATGCGACTGCTGTAGTTGATAGTAAGGCTGAGATTGCCAGCGACGTAGAGATTGGTCCATTCTCTGTTATTGGGCCAAACGTCAAAATTGGCGCTGCTTGCAAGATTGGCTCTCACACTGTGATCGAGGGTCACACCACGATCGGTAAAGAAAATAACTTTGCGCACTTCGCTGCCATTGGTGGCGCTCCCCAGGATATGAAATACCGTGGCGAACCTACCCAGTTGATTATCGGAGATCGCAACACCATTCGTGAGTTCACGACCATTCATACGGGTACATCGCAGGATGAGGGCATCACCAGAATCGGTGATGACAACTGGATCATGGCTTATGTGCATATTGCGCATGACTGCCAAATCGGTAACCATACGATTTTCTCGAGTAACGCACAAATTGCTGGTCACGTGAAGGTGAGTGACTGGGCGATTATGGGTGGCATGTCTGGTGTGCATCAATTTGTCCGCATTGGCCAACATGCGATGTTGGGTGGTGCCTCCGCCTTAGTGCAAGATATTCCACCATTTGTGATTGCAGCAGGCGATAAAGCATCCCCGCATGGCATCAATGTGGAAGGTCTGAAGCGCCGTGGTTTCTCAAGCGAGACGATTTCTGCATTACGTCAGGCATATAAGGTTCTTTATAAAGATGGCCTCAGCTTTGAAGAAGCTAAGGTAGAGATTCAGAAGATGGTGCTGGCCAGTGCATCCGATGCTCAAACTGCAGAAAAGCTGACCGAGTTCCATGACTTTATTGCCGCCTCTACGCGCGGCATTATTCGATAGAGAAAATCTAGTGTCTAAACTTGCTTGTGTTGTCGGAGAGCCTTCGGGTGACCTGCTGGCAGCGCCAGTATTGAGTGCACTAAAGCAGATCCCCAACACCTCAAATTTAGAGGTCTACGGTATTGGTGGTCCTCGTATGCAGGCAGAGGGCCTGCGCTCAGATTGGCCAATGGAGACATTAAGTGTCCGTGGTTACGTAGAGGCAATTAAACAGTTACCCGCTATTCTGAAACTGCGTAAAGAGTTGATTGCCAATTTCACTGGCGAAGGTCGCCCCGATGTCTATCTAGGGATTGATGCACCAGATTTCAATTTAGGCGTCGAGTTAGCTTTGCGTAAAGCAGGTATTCCAACTTTGCATTTTGTTTCTCCATCCATTTGGGCCTGGAGAGCAGGGCGCATTACGAAGATCAAGCAAGCAGTTGAACGCATGCTCTGTATTTTTCCCTTTGAAACTGAGATCTATGAGCGTGCTGGCATCAGCGCAACTTATGTTGGGCATCCACTAGCGAGCGAGATTCCCCTGGAGCCCAATCCAATAAGCGCTAAGCACAGAATAGAAGAAATCCTAAACCTGCCAGCCAATACGTTAGATGGAATTGTGATTTCCGTTCTACCTGGTAGTCGCGGTTCTGAGATTGAACTGATTGCACCAGTCTTTTTTGAAACCATGGCCGAGCTTGCAAAGCGCATGCCAGGACAGCTTCTGCATTTTGTAATCCCGGTGGCAACACCACGCCTGCGTGAGCCGCTAGAGGTATTACTCAAAAGTACCCTCGAGAAAAATCCTGATCTCAAAATTTATCTGATTGATGGCGAGGCTGATGTAGTGCTTGAGGCCGCTGATGTTGTGCTGATTGCTAGTGGGACAGCGACATTACAGGCGGCGCTCTGGAAAAAGCCGATGGTGATTTCTTATAAGGTGCCTTGGTTGACAGCACAGATCATGAAACGGCAGGGCTATCTACCGTATGTTGGTTTACCTAATATTCTCTGTGGAGAGTTTGTTGTCCCAGAGCTTTTGCAGGATGATGCAACTCCAATGAAGTTGGCCGATGCCTTGCTAGCTTGGTTAAACAACCCCAGTAAAGTTACTCAACTCAAAACCCGTTTTGCAGAAATGCATGAGACCTTGCGCAGACCCACTGGTTTATTAGTGGCACAGGCCCTAGCGCAAACTATTACCGCCGTAAGAAATCGGGTTATTGTGTGAGCCTGATTTGGGTATGTGGTGTTGATGAAGCGGGGCGTGGCCCATTAGCGGGAGCAGTTGTCGCTGGTGCTGTCGTACTCGATCCTGATAATCCCATTAGCGGATTAAAAGATTCTAAGAAGCTATCGGCCGCAAGACGTGAGTTTTTGTTTGAGCAAATTCAGCTTAAGGCTAAAGCCTGGGGTATTGGGGAGGCGAGCCCAGTCGAGATTGATGAGATCAATATTTTGCAAGCGACGATGTTGGCAATGCGCCGTGCAATTGAAGATCTCACTACCCGTCTAGGTGGCTGGCCAGATAAGGCCTTGATTGATGGCAATCGCTGTCCTGAGCTTCCCATAGCAGCCGAGGCTATTGTGAAGGGTGATACTAAAGAGCCAGCAATTTCAGCGGCATCGATTTTGGCTAAGGTGATACGCGATCGTCAAATGATGGTCTTACATGAACTGCATCCCCAGTATGGCTTTGCTCAGCACATGGGGTACCCAACTGAAGCGCATTTCGCAGCACTAAAGGCATTTGGTGCGTGCGAGCAACATCGCCGTAGTTTTTCTCCGGTCCGTAATGTATTAGCACTGCATAGTCGATAATCCCAACTATGAAAATGGAATTTATCAGTTCAAAAGACAACTCCTTGTTTAGGGAGATTCGTCAATTACAAGCTACTGGTCCCAAAGGACAAAAGGCGAGATTTGCTTGTGGTCAGGCTTTGCTTGAAGGAATTCATTTAGTGCAGACCTGGGTGGGTAATCCGGCACTCAAGACATTGATTACCTCCGAGTTGGGTTTACAAAATCCTGAAATTGCTCAAGCCGTTTATGACCATGTAGAAATCTGTCCCGAGACTCGCGTCTATCAATTAGATAAGGGTTTATGGGACTTACTTAGTGATCTGGTCAATGCGCCGCAGATTGCAGGCCTGCTAGACCTTCCACAATCCGCATTAAACCCGCAAAAGTCAGTTGCTACGCTTGAAGGCGATGTCATTATTTTGGATCGCATTCAGGATGCAGGTAATGTGGGCTCTATCTTGCGCACTGCCGCGGCAGCAGGTTTTACTCAAGTAGTTGCACTATCAGGTTGTGCCCACCTATGGTCAAGCAAAGTATTACGCGCTGGTATGGGCGCTCATCGCTTGCTCGATCTTTATGAGGGCTGGTCATCTCAGCAAGTACTGAGTGCAGTCACTGCGCCTTTGCTCGCTGCTACTGCTAATGGCGAGCTCGATCTCTACAACATGCCCAAGGTATTGATTCATCCTGTTGCCTGGGTAATGGGAAGTGAAGGACAGGGCGTTTCTGAAGATCTGATGGCTCAAGCCAAAGGTGTATCAATCCCGATTGATCCCAGAGTTGAATCGCTTAATGTATCTACTGCTGCGGCAATCTGTCTATTTGAAACCGTGAGAATTCGTCGCAACTAAAATTAGCTAATACATTAGCCCAGAATTGTTTTATCCGACTTCATAGATTGCAAGACAGTAGTGGCAATCTCTTCAATTGATTTGCTGGTTGTAGCCACCCAAGGAATAGATTCTTTTTTCATCATGGCGGTGGCTTCATTAATTTCATAGCGGCAGTTTTCTAACTTAGCGTAATTACTGCCAGGGCGCCGCTCATTACGAATCTCTGACAAACGCTCGGCATCAATCATCAAGCCAAAGATCTTACTGCGAAACGGGATTAAATCTTTAGGTAGTTGCCCACGTTCGAAGTCTTCTGGAATAAGAGGGTAGTTTGCTGCTTTCATGCCATATTGCATTGCTAAGTAAAGACTAGTTGGTGTTTTACCAACCCGGGAAATGCCAACCAGAATGACGTCAGCCTCGGCTAGGTTTTTATTAGATTGACCATAATCATGGGCCAAAGAGTAGTTAATGGCCTCGATCCGATTTTTGTAGGCCTCAGTATCCGCATTGTGGTGCAGGCGGTTCATCGCATGGGTTGATTTAACCCCGAGAGCCTGCTCCAAAGGTGCCACAAAAGTTTGGAACATATCCAAAATCAGACCATTGGCTTTGCTGACAATGGCGTTCAGTTCGGGATTCACTAAAGTAGTGAAAACAATCGGCTGGACCTCATATTTAGAGGCTGCCTGATTGATGCTAGAGACCGCATCGTGGGCTTTGTCAGGACTATCTACAAAAGGTACCCGAATATGCTTAAAAGTGGCCTCAAATTGGGCCAAAATTGATTGGCTGAAGTTCTCGGCAGTAATGCCGGTGCCATCAGAAACAATAAAAACAATACGCGTTTGGGTAGACATGAGATTGGCCTAGAGGTCTTGGTCAGCACTACAATATGTAGTTAATGAAGTATGCCGCATTTTATCCGGCCGCTCGACCAGTTTCCTTATCCTTAGAGAGTATTTTATGTCCAACCAACAGCAACAAAGTAACGATGTAGCAAATGCCTATGTTCTGCCTTTTGAGCAACTCCGCATGACCGATGTTGAGTCAGTCGGCGGTAAAAATGCCTCACTTGGCGAGATGATTTCTCAGCTGTCCTCCACGGGTGTTCGTGTGCCTACTGGATTTGCCACTACCTCATTGGCATTTCGTGATTTCTTAGAGCACAACAACTTAACTGAGCGCATTCAGAAGCGCTTAGAAAATCTCAATATTGATGATGTGCGTGCGCTAGCCGAGGCCGGAAAAGAAATCCGCGGCTGGATTGAGACTGCCCCATTTCAGGCGCGTCTGGATGAAGAGGTTCGTACCGCATTCAAAACATTAGATGACTCTGGTAAAGGCTCCTTTGCAGTGCGCTCTTCTGCGACCGCAGAAGACTTGCCTGATGCTTCGTTTGCCGGACAGCAAGAAACTTTCTTGAACGTTGAAGGCATTGATGATGTTCTCAAGAAGATTCGTGAAGTATTTGCCTCCTTATATAACGACCGTGCGATTTCTTATCGCGTTCACAAGGGTTTTGCCCACTCTGAAGTAGCCTTGTCTGCCGGTATTCAGCGTATGGTGCGCTCTGACCTGGGTGCAGCTGGCGTGATGTTTACTTTAGATACAGAGTCAGGCTTCGAAGATGTGGTCTTTATCACTTCTAGCTATGGCTTAGGCGAGACAGTAGTGCAGGGTGCAGTGAACCCAGATGAGTTCTATGTGTTCAAAACTACCTTGGCAAAAGATAAGAAGGCGATTATTCGTCGCTCTTTAGGTTCCAAATTGATCCAGATGCAATTTGCCCCAGCAGGCTCTGCTGAGAAGGTGATGACTGTGGATGTTGTTCCAGAAAAGCGTAATCGTTTTTCATTGGAAGATGCTGACATTACTGAATTAGCAAAATACGCGGTCATTATTGAAAAGCACTATGGCCGTCCAATGGACATCGAGTGGGGTAAGGATGGTCAAGATGGCCGTATTTATATCCTGCAAGCTCGCCCAGAGACAGTGAAGAGCCAAGCTGCAGGTCAAGTGGAGATGCGCTACAAGTTAAAAGGTAGCTCCAAAGTGTTAGCCAAGGGTCGTGCAATTGGTCAAAAGATTGGCGCAGGCCCGGTTCGTATTATTCGTGACCCAAGCGAGATGGATCGTGTGCAGCCAGGCGATGTATTGGTTGCCGATATGACTGATCCTAACTGGGAGCCAGTGATGAAGCGTGCTTCTGCGATCGTCACTAATCGTGGCGGTCGTACTTGTCACGCAGCGATTATTGCTCGCGAGTTAGGTGTTCCTGCGGTAGTAGGTTGTGGTGATGCGACTGAGCATTTACAAGACGGCATGATGGTTACCGTGTCTTGTGCAGAGGGTGACGAAGGTCATATTTATGATGGCTTGATTGAAACTGAAGTGACTGAAGTTTCTCGTGGTGTATTACCAGAGATCCCAGTCAAGATCACCATGAATATCGGTAATCCTCAGTTAGCTTTTGACTTCTGCCAAATCCCAAATGCCGGTGTTGGTTTGGCCCGCCTCGAGTTCATCATCAATAACTACATTGGTGTGCACCCACGCGCTGTATTGGAATACCCAAACATTGATCCCGATCTCAAGCGCGCTGTCGAGAGCGTTGCTCGTGGCTATGCAAGCCCACGTCAGTTTTATGAGGATAAATTGGTTGAAGGTGTAGCAACGATTGCCGCAGCTTTTTATCCAAAACCCGTGATCGTGCGTTTGTCTGACTTTAAGTCAAATGAGTATAAGAAGCTTATCGGTGGTTCACGCTATGAGCCGGACGAAGAGAATCCAATGCTCGGTTTTCGTGGCGCATCCCGCTATGTATCGGCTGATTTTGGTGAAGCCTTTGCTTTAGAGTGCGCCGCAATGAAGCGTGTTCGTGAGGATATGGGTCTGGATAACGTTGAGATCATGGTGCCCTTTGTTCGCACCGTTAAGCAGGCTGAGCGTGTTATCGACATGATGGCTAAGTTAGGTCTCAAGCGTGGTGAGAATGGCTTGCGCCTGATCATGATGTGCGAGATTCCTTCGAATGCAATCTTGGCGGATCAATTCCTCGAGCATTTCGATGGATTCTCAATCGGTTCAAACGATATGACTCAGTTAACTTTGGGCTTAGATCGTGATTCCGGTATGGAATTGCTGGCAATTGACTTTGATGAGCGCGACCCCGCAGTAGAGTTCATGATTGCCCGCTCTATTGAAGCTTGCCTTAAGCAAAACAAATATGTTGGTATTTGCGGCCAAGGTCCATCAGACCACCCAGACTTTGCGCGCTGGTTAGTTGCTAAGGGTATTACTTCGATCTCTCTCAATCCGGATAGCGTAGTAGCTACCTGGGAAATGTTGGGCAAGAAGGAAGCTTAACCCCCCAACTGCTATTGACTAGCAAGATGAAAAAAATGCCTAGATGAAAATCTAGGCATTTTGCTTTGTGCTGAATATTATTAGCTTGAATAGCTAGGCACTCACTTGGCCAATCAAGCGTTGAGGTCGCCCCGAGCAATCCGACCCTTTTGAACTTCCCATTCACGCTCTTTGGTGGCGGCACGTTTGTCATGTTGTTTCTTGCCGCGGGCTAGTCCGATCTCGCACTTCACATTCCCTTTGGAGAAATGCAGGTTCAAAGGGACGAGGGTATAGCCCTTTTGCTCCACTTTGCCAATCAGTTTTTTAATCTCAATGGCATTGAGGAGGAGTTTGCGGGTACGGGTGCTATCGGGGACTATGTGGGTAGAGGCCGAAAGCAGGGGGGTGATGTGGCAGCCGATCAGAAACAGCTCCGCCTGACGGATGACAACATACGCTTCTTTGACGTGCACGCGACCGGCGCGGATGGCTTTAACTTCCCAGCCTTCCAGAACCAGCCCTGCCTCGAACCGTTCTTCGATAAAATAATCGAAGAAGGCTTTTTTGTTATCGACGATACTCATATTTATTTAGCTTCTCAAGATCGATTATGGCAGACGTCAACAAGACCGTTTTAATTGGCCAATCCGCAGACCGCATGTATGGTTTGGTAACTGACGTTGCCCGCTACCCAGAGTTCTTGCCCTGGTGCGGCGGCGTGGAAATTTTTGAGCAATCTGAGATTGTTTTGGACGCCAAAATCAATATCCACTTTAAGGGTATTAATCAGTATTTTCATACTCGAAACGCCAATCGTCGCCCCGAAAGCATTGATATGGTCTTTGTGGATGGCCCATTCAAGCATTTTTCCGGGCAGTGGAACTTCATTCCCCTCAAAGAAGATGCCTGCAAGGTGGAATTTAAGCTTCACTGGGAGTTTAAGAGCGTCATCCTAGATAAGATCATTGGCCCAGTCTTTGGGCATATTGCAGGCACCTTTGTGGATTGTTTCGTCAAGCGAGCTGAAGACCTCTATGGCTAGTCAGTCCATGGAAATTTGGATTTGTGATGCCCGCTTAGGTGAGCCTCGTTTAAACCCTTTCACACTGCACTTGTTGCCTGCCGAGGCCCCAACTGTAGGACTTGCCCTGATGAAAGCGGGAATCACGCAAGGTCCTCATGATCCCGTCTTAGCCAGAAAAGGCTGTTTTGGCGTCTTTGGCAAGCGTAAGGATTGGGACAGCCCTATTTACGATGGTGACCGCTTAGAGCTCTATTCTGCGCTCCTGGTTGACCCCAAGGCCGTCCGGCGCAAGAAGGCCAATCAGAACCAAGATGCCAAATTCCAGGCTGCCGCAGCTAAAAGAAAGGCGAGGAGGCTATAATCTTGTTTTGTGACTAGGGGTTTTGCATGCGACTCATTCAAAAAGCACTCACTTTTGACGATGTGCTCCTCGTACCGGCTTATTCTTCGGTACTCCCTCGAGATGCCAGCTTGGCAAGTAAGTTAACTCGAGAAATTTCACTCAATACTCCATTGGTGTCCGCAGCTATGGATACCGTTACTGAAGGTCGCTTGGCAATTGCTATGGCCAGTGAGGGTGGTATTGGAATTGTCCACAAAAATCTCAAACCTACTGAACAGGCTAGGGAGGTGGCTAAAGTTAAACGTTACGAATCTGGCATTTTGCGCGATCCTATTACGGTGGATCCACATGCCACGCTTCGCCAAGTCATTCAACTTTCTCGTGAGCATGGTTTCTCCGGATTTCCAGTGCTCACTGGCAAAGAGGTGGTGGGCATCATTACCAACCGCGACTTGCGCTTTGAAGAAGACTTAGATGCGCCCGTCAAATCCAAGATGACTCCCCGTGAGCGCTTGATTACAGTTAAAGAAGGTTGCTCGCTAGAAGAGGCGAAGCGCTTGATGAGTCAGCATCGCTTAGAGCGCGTACTAGTAGTCAACGATAATTTTGAACTGCGCGGCCTTATCACTGTTAAAGATATCTTGAAGGCTACCGAGCATCCAAATGCTTGTAAAGATAGCGAAGGTAAATTGCGCGTTGGCGCTGCAGTCGGTGTTGGTCCTGATAATGATGAACGTATTGAGCTTTTAGTTCGTGCAGGCGTCGATGTGATTGTGGTGGATACCGCACACGGTCATAGCCAAGGTGTCTTAGATCGTGTGAAGTGGGTTAAGAAAAATTACCCTCACGTACAAGTGATTGGTGGAAACATTGCCACAGGCGAAGCTGCTAAAGCATTAGCTGATCATGGTGCTGATGGCGTGAAGGTCGGCATTGGCCCAGGCTCTATTTGCACCACCCGGATTGTTGCAGGTGTTGGTGTGCCTCAGATTAGCGCCATCGTCAATGTGGCTGCTGCCCTCAAAGGTACAGGCATTCCTCTCATTGCTGATGGTGGTGTGCGTTACTCAGGTGACGTTGCAAAAGCCTTAGCTGCTGGTGCAAGCTCAGTGATGATGGGGGGTATGTTTGCTGGTACTGAAGAAGCTCCTGGTGAAGTGTTCCTCTATCAAGGGCGTTCATACAAAAGCTATCGCGGCATGGGCTCTTTGGGCGCGATGGCGGATGGCTCTGCGGATCGCTATTTCCAAAGCGATATCAGTGCGGCGAATGCTGAGAAGCTAGTGCCAGAAGGTATTGAAGGTCAAGTACCTTACAAAGGTAGCGTACTGGCTATCTTGCATCAATTGACTGGTGGTATTCGTTCTTCAATGGGCTATTTAGGTTGCAAGACGATTGATGAGCTTCATGAGAAAGCGAATTTTGTGGAAATCACTTCAGCGGGTGTACGCGAGTCACACGTTCATGATGTGAAGATCACCAAGGAAGCACCGAATTACCATATTGATTAAGAAGTAACAGCAGGCTGAATTTAAGGCAATCCTTTCGTGCACGACAAAATACTGATTCTTGACTTTGGTTCACAAGTCACCCAATTGATTGCCCGACGTGTGCGTGATGCGCGCGTCTATTCTGAAATTCATCCCTACGATTGCGATCCAGAATTCATTCGTAGGTTCATTCAAGAGCAGGGTGGCAAAGGGATCATTCTTTCAGGTGGACCTAGCTCTGTAACGGAAGAGGGTAGTCCTCGTGCACCGCAAATCGTTTTTGAACTCGGCGTTCCTGTTTTAGGTATTTGCTACGGTATGCAAACCATGGCAAGCCAATTGGGTGGCGCAGTTGCTTCCGCTGAATCTCTTGGTAAAGCCCGTGAGTTTGGTTATTCAGAAGTACGTGCCCATGGCCATACCAATTTGTTAAAAGGTATTCAGGACTTTTCTACCAGTGAAGGTCACGGCATTCTGAAGGTATGGATGAGTCACGGTGACTCTGTAACAACAATGCCACCAGCTTTTAAGCTCATGGCTTCAACCGATTCCTGCCCTATCGCTGGTATGGCTGATGAAGAGCGTCGTTTCTATACATTCCAATTCCATCCTGAAGTAACTCATACCTTGCAAGGTGAAGCTATCTTAGGCCGCTTTGTACACGAGATCTGTCAGTGCAAACCAGATTGGGTCATGGGTGACTACATCAGCGAAGCGGTTGACCATATTCGCAAGCAAGTTGGTGACGAAGAAGTGATTCTCGGTTTATCCGGGGGTGTTGACTCTAGCGTGGCAGCAGCCTTAATACATCGCGCCATTGGTGAGCAACTCACTTGTGTGTTTGTTGATCACGGCCTACTTCGCTTGAACGAAGGCGACATGGTGATGGAAATGTTTGCTCGAAACCTTGGCGTTAAGGTGATTCGAGTGGACGCCAAACAAAAGTTTATGTCTGAGCTTGCGGGTGTTGCAGATCCTGAAGCCAAGCGCAAGATCATCGGTAAAGAATTCGTAGAGATTTTCCAGGCTGAGTCCGGCAAGATTGCCAATGCTAAGTGGCTCGCTCAAGGAACTATTTATCCAGATGTAATTGAGTCTGCCGGTAAAGGCAAGAAGGGCGCGCATACGATTAAGAGCCATCACAACGTAGGTGGCTTACCTGAAGATATGCATCTCAAGCTGCTTGAGCCATTACGTGAATTGTTTAAAGATGAAGTGCGTGAACTCGGCGTTGCTTTAGGTTTACCACGTGAGATGGTCTATCGCCATCCGTTCCCAGGACCTGGTCTTGGTGTGCGTATCTTAGGTGAAGTAAAATCGGAATTTGCTGACTTACTTCAACGTGCTGACGCCATCTTCATTGAAGAATTGCGTAATACGATTGATGAAGCAAGCCAAAAATCTTGGTATGACCTCACTAGCCAAGCCTTTGCTGTGTTCTTGCCAGTAAAGTCTGTGGGCGTCATGGGTGATGGTAGAACCTATGAATACGTCGTTGCACTCAGAGCAGTACAAACACAAGACTTCATGACTGCACACTGGGCACACTTGCCACACGATCTGCTGGGCAAAGTATCAAACCGCATCATCAATGAAGTTCGTGGCATTAATCGCGTGGTCTATGACATCAGCGGAAAGCCGCCAGCAACCATTGAGTGGGAATAGGGTCGTAATCAGCTTATTGCTTTTGTACTTCTTGCTGTAAATTTTAAATAGAAATCTAACTTCTTAATATTGGCTATCAAAGCCTAAGCAGGAGGCTTTTAAATGCATTATTCCAGATACTTTTTTTGGCTCTCAACTGGCATACTTGCCCCCCTATCTTTTTCATATAGCCCATATTTAGCTATATTCTTCTTTGGATTGTTTTTGATTGGCCTAAAAGATTCAATTCAAAAGCATCATTCAATATTGCGCAATTACCCTTTGATAGGGCATTTTCGATTCTTACTTGAATATATCCGTCCTGAGATACGTCAATACTTCTTGGAGGATGATGAGGAGAAAATTCCTTTTTCAAGAAATCAAAGGGCTATGGTTTATAGCCGCTCTAAAAAGGACAACGATAAGCGGGGATTTGGTTCAATCAAGTCAATGTATGGTCCTGAGGGTGAATGGTTGGGACACTCAAATTCACCATGCCATCCTGACCCAAGTCAGTTTCGTATTCAAGTCGGTGGTTCGAGTTGTCTTCAGCCTTACTCTTTATCTATATTTAATATTTCTGCGATGAGTTTTGGGTCGCTTTCACCAAATGCAATTAGAGCGCTGAATAGAGGCGCAAAGCTGGGTGGATTTGCTCATGATACTGGCGAAGGCTCAATCTCTTCATATCATCGCGAGTTCGGCGGCGATATTATTTGGGAAATTGGATCTGGATACTTTGGCTGTCGCACCGTGGATGGTCGATTTTCAGAGGAAAAATTTTCTACCCAGGTAGTTGATCCGCAAATCAAGATGGTGGAAATTAAGCTATCACAGGGCGCTAAGCCAGGTCATGGTGGGGTCTTGCCTGGCGCTAAAGTTACTGCTGAAATTGCTGCGACTAGGGGTGTCCCGATTGCCGAGGATTGTGTCTCTCCAGCCCATCATGCTGAATTTTCATCTCCATTAGAGCTAATGAAATTCATTGCGCGTTTGCGTAAGTTGAGCGGCGGTAAGCCCGTTGGCTTTAAATTATGCGTTGGCCAGCCATGGGAGTTTTTTGGTATTGCTAAGGCGATGCTAGAGACAGGCATTAGCCCCGACTTCATAGTGGTTGATGGAAGCGAGGGCGGTACTGGTGCCGCCCCTGTTGAATTTACAGATCATGTGGGGATGCCGCTTCGTGATGGCCTTAGGTTAGTGCATAACACCTTGGTCGGAATTAATAAGCGCAAGGAGATTGCGATTGGAGCCTCTGGAAAAATTATTTCCGGCTATGACATTATTCGTGCACTTGCTTTAGGAGCCGATTGGTGTAATTCTGCAAGAGGGTTTATGTTTGCCTTAGGCTGCATTCAGTCACGAACATGTCATACGGACAAGTGTCCTACAGGCGTTGCAACTCAGGATTTGGGACGTCAAAGAGCATTGGTGGTCCCTGATAAGGCTGAGCGAGTATTTGCATTCCATCAGAATACTGTTGCATCTTTAGCGGATTTAATTGGGTCAGCAGGTCTCATGCATCCCAAGGAAATTACACCGGATTATCTTTTGTGCAGAGATGGTTCTGGCAAGATAACTTCATTAGCATCTCAGCTCCCAACCCTGTCTCCTGGAGCGCTATTACAAGGTGCTGACGCCCCATTGCAAAAAGATTTACCTCAGGAGTATCTTCAGTATTGGGATAGGGCTCAAACCAGTAAATTTGGCTTAGCCCCGCTATAAGACCTAGTGAATTCCAGCCACACTATTTGAGCTTGAGAGCACCAAATCCCTTTTTGTCTTAATATAAGCAAAGATTAATAATTCAATTGTAGGAATCAATATGTTTGTTAAAACAATACTCAGCGTTCTTTCTCTCGGTATAACGATCATAGGCTTAGTGCTATTTTTCAATACTGGCGAGTATTACATCTTCATTATTGGCATGGCATGCTATTTCTTAGCTACCGTATCAAGCTCTTTTTTCAAAAGCTGGAATAAATAGTTCTCAGTATTGGACGTATTTTATTTTCTAGAAATAGAAATCAAGCGGAGCGTCTAAACTAGTCCCTTAGGCAAAGAAAAGTTGATGTTTTCAGCGATGCCTTTCATGGGTAGCACCACACCTTTGGAAAGCGTTTTGATGGCTTTGATCACTTTTGCTGTTAATTCTTCGGGAGCGGATGCACCGGCTGTAATGCCGATATTGTTCACTCCAGCAAACCACTCTGGTTTTATCTCTAGTGGATCATCTACTAAAAACGCAGGAACCCGCATCTTTAAGGATAATTCCTGAAGTCTTTTGGAGTTTGAACTACTTGGGCTGCCCACAACTATCACGATCTCAACCAAAGGCAGCATTGCTTTAACAGCATCTTGTCGATTTTGGGTAGCGTAACAAATATCCTGTTTCTTAGGTACATGAATGTGCGGATATTTCTCTAACAGGGCGGCAGTGATTTCAGAGGTTTCGTCTACCGATAAAGTGGTTTGAGTAACGAAGGCGAGTAATTCACCTTCTTGAAAACTTAAGCCTTCTACATCAGCCACTTTTTCTATGAGATGAACCGGAGCATCAATTTGGCCCATCGTCCCCTCAACTTCAGGGTGTCCAAGATGGCCAATCATAATGATTTGGTAGCCACTCGCATTTAAGCGAATGACCTCAGCATGCACTTTTGAAACCAAAGGGCAGGTTGCATCAAAAACGGTTAGATTACGAAATTGAGCTTCATTTTTAACTGCTCTAGCTACACCATGTGCGCTAAAGATCAGAATAGCCCCCTCGGGTGCCTCTGCTACATCGTTGACAAAAATAACCCCTCTTGCCTCGAAATCTTTGACAACATAGGCGTTGTGAATAATCTCATGCCTGACATAGATAGGGCTGCCATATTTTTTTAAGGCTTCTTCAACAATCGTGATGGCCCTCTCAACACCAGCACAAAAACCTCTAGGCTGGGCTAAATAAATCTGTTTAGATTGATTGGTGTCTGAAGAAAGCATGGAGTATTTTCAGTTTTACTAGTCAACTACTGTCGGAGTGCTATTTAAACAATAAGCCTAAATGCCAATAATTTTTTCGTTAACTAGTGTTTACTCTAATCATCCGTATAAACCCTAGGGGTCTATGGAGTTCTCAACTCCCCAATGCATTCCCAGGGGGATATTCAGTTATCGATCAGTAAATTGAAGTTTAGCTAGACGAGCATAAAGCCCACTTCGTTCAATTAAATCAGCATGGGTACCGGTTTCAATGATCCGCCCATGTTCCAACACGATAATTTTGTCCGCCTGCTTTACGGTGGAGAGCCGATGAGCAATCACAATAGTCGTCCTATGATCCATTGCTGCCTCAAGCGCGCGCTGCACGAGTAATTCAGACTCGGCATCTAAGGCGCTCGTGGCTTCATCTAGGAGTAACAGGGCAGGATTCTTTAGTAGTACTCGTGCTATTGCAATCCGCTGTTTTTGCCCCCCAGATAAACGGATACCTCGATCACCTAAGAAGGTTTGATATCCCTCTGGGAGTTTAGAAATAAATTCATCTGCTATGGCGAGACGAGCGGCAGCTAGAACTTCATCATCAGTCGCGTCCATCCGGCCAAAACGAATATTCTCCATGGCATTGTCTGAAAAAATCACAATATCTTGGGGAACAACGCCAATCAACTTTCTCAGAGCCTCAAGCTCAAGCTTGCGAATATCGATTCCATTAAAAAGAATTTCTCCGCTAGTGGGGTCATAGAAGCGCTGCAATAGCTGGAAGAGGGTAGTCTTTCCCGCTCCTGATGGCCCTACGATAGCAATTCTTTGACCGGGTTTAATCTCTAGGGATAGATCAGTCAAAACACTATTTTGATTCGATGGATAGTGAAAGTTGAGATTGTCTATTTGCACTTCAATGCCAGCTGCATTGACTTGGGGGATTGATTTCACATTAGCAAGAGCTTGGACCGAAGACTTCACATTTAAGAGTTCTAGCAGGCGGTCGCTTGCACCAATTGCTCTTTGGGTATCGCCGATGACTTCAGAAATACCTGCTATCGCTCCAGCGACAATCACGGCATACAAAATAAACTGAGACAATTCTCCTGCAGTGATTTGATTGTCCATGACTGCATAAGCACCAAGCCAAAGCACCAAAATAATACTGGTAAAGCCAAATAATATGGCTACGAATGTAAGTAAGGATCTCGCCCTTGTGCGGGTAATGGCTGCATCAAGAGCGGTATGAATTGATTGATTAAAACGATTAATTTCTATTGTTTCATTTGTAAAAGATTGAATTGTCGGTATCGCATTTAACTTTTCACTTGCCAAAGCAGAGGCATTGGCAATCTTATCTTGTGAATTTCGAGAGAGCTTTCTCACTCGTCTACCCATGATCACAGTTGGAATGATGGTTAGTAATAGCGTAGCGAAAATCAGTACCGATAATTTAGGGCTGGTAATAAACATCATTACTAAGCCACCTGCCAATAGAAGAAGATTTCTGATGGCCATTGAAACGCTAGTTCCAATGAGCGTCTGAATCAGAATCGTATCCGTATTTAAGCGTGAGAGTATTTCACCGCTATGAGTGGACTCGAAGAACTCTGGACTCTGCCTGATGACGTGGCTATAAACTGCCGAGCGAATATCAGTCGTAATTTTTTCGCCTAACCAGGACACCATGTAAAAACGCAGAGAAGTTCCTAAGGCGACTAAGCCAGCAACAATAAATAGCGTTAAAAAAGTGGTATTGATTTGATTGCCGCTGTTAGTATTAAATCCCAAATCGATGATTTGTCTAAAAGAGAAGGGAACGGCCAAGGTGGCGCTTGCAGCAAGCACCAAACTAAAGACAGCCAAGACGAATTGTTTTTTATACGGCTTTAAAAAAGGGAGTAGCGCTGCTAGGGTGCGAAATCCACGGGGATTTGTATTGTTGCTCTGCTTGGTCATTGAATAATCCCTAATAATTATCTATGATAGTTCACTTGGATTAGATTGAATTTGTTTTTTAGTGATCACAGGAAGATGACAGGCGAAAGCTCCGTAACTCATAAAGAGCCCCTCTACAAAAGAAGTCCCTGGCTACCTCGAGGTCAAGTGCGTAGACTCATTTTTCTGGGACTCATTATATTTAGTGCCTATGGGTCTACTGAGCATTGGTCCTTCTACATCGTATTGCTTATTTCAATAATCGCACTCTCTCCAAAGGTATTGCTAGCCACCGCTTATTACTACGGAAGATCTGCATTATCTCTTGCCCAACTGTTTAGCAAATGAAGATCTTCTTGACTGGAGCTAGTGGTTTCGTAGGCAGTCATTTGATTGAGTCTTTGACTTCAGAGGGGCATGAGCTTGTATGCCACTTTCGTGCACCTCAAGCTATCAATAGTGAATCTCACTCCAATCCTGAGGTTTGGTCAGGAAGCCTGAATGATGTGGAGGGTTTATCAAAGAGGCTTCATGGTTTAGATGTTGTAATTCATTGCGCAGCAGAGATGAAGTTGTGGAATTCAGAAAAATCATTACTAGAGACTAACGTTTTCATGACGAAAAATATTCTAGAGTCATCAAGGCGGGCGGGTATTAAGCAGTTGATTTATATGAGTGATGCTTCAATTGCTAAAAATCCATTGGGTCAAAATCTGAACATTGCAGAATCTCGAGCTTTGCCATCATTACAAAACTTTCCTTATAGCCATAGTAAGTCGCAAGCAGAGCAGTGGGTTCTTCAAGCCGGTGATGAGACTTTTCGTACTCTGAGTCTGAGGCCCGCAACTATTTGGGGTAAAGGCGACGTCGTTGATCAGATCTTAGGCAAAGCTGCAGATCTCAATAAATTTGGCTGGTTTGATCAAGGTGATTACCTCTTCTCAACTTGCTATATTCAAAATCTTTGTGAAGCGGTTAAAAAAGCGCTGTTGTCGAACTCAAATCAAGAAAGTTTTTTTATCAGCGATGGACCGCCAATGCAATTTAGGCAATGGATGAGCATGAGACTGAAAGCGGGTCATTACAAGGTGCCAACCTTGTCCATACCCCGTTCCTTTGCCCGACCCCTTGCGCGTTTTACAGAAAATGGCTGGAAATACTTGCCACTTCGTGGTGAGCCTCCCTTAATTCGAGAAATGGTGCACTTAATGGCGCATCCTTTTTCTGTCTCCATTCAAAAGGCCAAAGATCAATTTGCTTATGAGCCGTGTCATGCCATGGAAGACGGCATGCTTGAGATAGAGAAATCAACTATTAGGCCAAGGGTATACCCTAGTAATGTTGACTCAAGCAAAGACGCAGTTTAAAGTTTTCACAACTATCCAAAAAATAATTATTCAATAATTTTTTGTATAAAAGTTATAAAACCTGAAAGGATGCTGAGTATGTTTAAATTTCACGACATGAGAGATCGGATTTCCAAGATAGCGGGATTTTTTGGAATGGTGGTCAGCATTACTGTTGCCTTCTATCTGATCTTCCCTACAGGTCAGACCCAATCCAAATTTGCCATGTTTTTAGTGTCGCTAGGCATTGCAATTGCTCTGAGTGTCCTGACGTTCAAGGCATTACTAAAGTCACAAAGATAAGGCTCTACTCTTAGGTAGTAAAAACCCCTAAATGCTCCAGTATTTGGGGGTTTTTCATTGGATTCGTGAATAAGTCATTTCTTGATCTTGGTTAATTGATGGGTATAAACACTTATATCTAATAGCTCTTTAGAAGCTTTTATTGTGTAAGATATTTGTTACATAACTATTTTCTCGCTGCCTGACCCTTTTTGAAATTAATCCCATGATTCACAGCTTTAATCTTCAATTCAAGTCGTATATCAACGCCAGGGGGCAGAATTGAATTCTGTAACCCAGGAAGTGAAGATAGATTTCCAGCCCTTAAAAGAGCGTGGTCAAAGAGAGGTTTTCTGCGGGCTCACTGGGATTATCTGGTTACATCGAAAAATTCAGGATGCTTTTTTTTTGGTAGTCGGCTCCCGTACCTGTGCACACTTAATTCAGTCTGCTGCAGGAGTGATGATTTTTGCAGAGCCTCGTTTTGCAACTGCCATTATTGATGATCGTGATTTAGCTGGCCTTGCAGATGCAAATGATGAATTGGACAAGGTGGTAAAGCAATTACTCGAGCGTCGTCCAGATATCAAACTCTTGTTCTTGGTGGGCTCTTGTCCTTCTGAAGTGATCAAGTTGGATTTATCAAGGGCAGCACAACGCTTGGGTAAAACATTTGCGCCGAATGTACGCATTCTGAATTACTCTGGCAGCGGTATTGAAACAACCTTTACCCAAGGTGAGGATGCTTGTTTGGCTGCGCTAGTGCAGGATTTACCTAAATCTAACCAATCTGATGAAGTTGAGTTATTGGTGGTGGGTTGCTTAGCTGATGTTGTCGAGGATCAGTTTCATCGTATTTTTAAAGATCTGGGCTTAAAGTCTTTTGCTTTTTTCCCGCCACGCGAATCTACGCAAAGAATCGTTGTCGGCCCAAAGACTAAATATTTATTAGCTCAGCCATTTCTGACGGATACCGCTAGATTTTTAGAAAATATGGGTGCTCAAAGAATTGCTGCGCCTTTTCCATTGGGGGTAGAAGGAACGGAAAAATGGTTCTCAGCCGCTGCTACAGCTTTGAATGTTTCTCCTGAGGTATTTGAAAAAGTGATTGCTCCACAAAGGGATCGTGCCAATAAATCACTTGAACCGCATCGCGCAGTCTTGCAGGGCAAATCTATTTTCTTTTTCCCAGACTCTCAGTTGGAAATACCGTTAGCGCGTTATTTAAATAGAGAGTTGGGCATGAGTTTGATGGAAGTTGGCGTTCCATATTTGCATCGTCAGCACATGGCAGAAGAGCTAGCGATGTTGGATCCCAAGACTCAATTGTCCGAAGGTCAAAATGTAGAGAATCAATTAGACCGTTGTCGTGAGCAACAACCAGACATGGTCGTTTGTGGACTGGGTTTGGCTAATCCATTAGAAGCCGAGGGCTTTACGACTAAGTGGTCTATTGAGCTTGTCTTTACGCCGATTCAAGGATTCAATCAAGCGGCTGATCTAGCGGAGTTGTTTGCTCGACCCTTAACGAGAAAAGCGAAGCTCATGATGGCGGAGGCCGCATGAAGTTAACCCTCTGGACCTATGAAGGGCCACCGCATGTCGGTGCCATGCGAATCGCTACGGCAATGGAGAAAGTGCATTACGTGCTTCATGCCCCACAAGGAGATACCTATGCGGATCTCTTGTTCACCATGATTGAGCGGATGAAAAAGCGGCCGCCGGTGACCTATACGACTTTTCAGGCGCGCGATTTAGGTAGTGATACTGCAGAGTTATTTAAAGATGCTGCAAGAACAGCTTATGCCCGTTTTAAACCCGATTTATTGATGGTAGGCGCATCTTGTACGGCTGAACTCATTCAAGATGACCCAGGTGGATTAGCTGCCGCTCTCGATTTGCCAGTGCCAATATTACCGCTTGAATTACCGGCATATCAAAAGAAAGAGAACTGGGGTGCAGCTGAAACCTTTTATCAGATGGTCCGCCTATTAGGGCAGTCATTTATTTTGCCTCCAGGCCAGCAACGTCCAACACGAGCATCTGGCGCAAAGCCAAGTTGCAATATTCTAGGCCCTACTGCTTTAGGGTTTCGTCATCGTGATGATGTCGAAGAAATTTCACGCTTATTGCGTGACTTGGGCATTGAGATCAATGTGGTTGCGCCACTGGGTGCTGATCCAGCAGGTATTGCGCGCTTGCATGAGGCTGACTTTAATGTCAATTTATATCCAGAGACTGCAAATACTGCGGTAACTTGGATGAGTCGCAGCTTTGGTCAACCCTCAACCAAAACGATTCCTATTGGATTTAAAGGTACTAAAGCATTCATAGCTGAAGTCTGCCAGTTAGCCGGTATTGAATGTGATGTCGAAAAATTAAGCCAATCATCTAAGGCGCGTTGGTATGCCTTATCGGTAGACTCAACCTATCTCACCAATAAACGAGTATTTATATTTGGTGATGCTACCCATGCAATTGCTGCGGCGAAAGTAGCAGCTCATGAAATGGGCTTTAAGGTAGTTGGATTGGGAACCTATAGTCGCGAATTGGCTCGTGAAGTACGTGAAGCAGCTGCCGAACTTGGGCTTGAAGCAATCATCACAGATGATTATTTAGAAGTTGAAGAAAAGATTACTGAGCTTCAACCAGAGTTAATCCTGGGTACTCAGATGGAACGCCATATTGCTAAGCGCTTGAAAATACCTTGCGCAGTGATCTCATCTCCAGTTCATGTACAAGACTTTCCGTCCCGCTATTCTCCCCAAATGGGTTTTGAGGGTGCTTGCGTATTATTTGATTCTTGGGTCCATCCTCTCATGATGGGTCTAGAAGAGCATTTAATTGGCATGTTTAAAGGGGATTTTGAATTTCATGACGGTGCCATGCCATCGCATCTAGGGCATGCCTCCGCTCCTGCCAAAGAAAACTTAGATAAATCACCTGCTATGGCCCCCTCTAAAAATGGGGCGCCCGCTTGGGAAACTGATGCAGAAAAAGAACTCAATAAGATTCCCTTTTTTGTAAGGGGTAAAGCCAGAAGAAATACAGAGAGTTATGCGGTAGAGCAGGGGCTTATGAGCATTACATTAGAAACTTTGTATGATGCAAAGGCACATTTTAGAAGTTAAATATCGACCTCGTGTCGAGAAGAGTGAAGGTTAGAAAGCATGAAAGCAATCAACATACCCGTTTCAGATTTTCGCAGCGCTCCGCCTGATGGCGAGGGCAGTCTTCAGGTTCAACTCGATCCCAACTTGAAAATTGGTAAGGCTAAAGTATTTGCAATCTATGGCAAAGGCGGTATTGGTAAGAGCACTACCTCATCTAACTTATCAGTCGCTTTTTCTAAATTGGGAAAACGGGTTATCCAGATTGGTTGTGATCCGAAACATGACTCGACATTCACTCTCACCAAAAAACTGATGCCTACCGTAATCGACGTACTTGAGAAGGTAGATTTTCATTCTGAAGAGTTGCGCGTTGAAGACTTTGTTTATGAGGGTTATAACGGCGTGATGTGTGTAGAGGCAGGCGGGCCGCCAGCTGGTACGGGTTGTGGTGGCTACGTTGTCGGTCAGACCGTGAAACTTCTAAAAGAGCACCATTTGCTAGACGATACCGATGTCGTGATTTTTGACGTTTTAGGTGACGTAGTGTGCGGTGGCTTTGCTGCACCATTACAGCATGCTGATCGCGCACTAATTGTTACTGCTAATGACTTTGATTCTATCTTTGCAATGAATCGCATTATTCAAGCAATTGGTGCAAAAGCAAAAAACTATAACGTTCGATTGGGCGGTGTCATTGCGAACCGTAGTAAAGATACTGATCAAATCGATAAATTTAATTCTCAAGTAGGATTAAAGACTATGGCTCACTTTCCTGATCTGGATGTGATTCGTCGTAGTCGCTTGAAGAAATCCACTTTATTTGAAATGGAATACTCGCCTGAGCTTGAATTAGTCCAGCAAGAGTACATGCGTCTAGCTGCAGCACTCTGGCTCGGAGCGGATCCATTGCCATCTATCCCGATGAAAGATCGGGATATATTTGATTTGCTCGGCTTTGATTAAATAGCTTATTAGCTGTTTAATCGCTGGGCATGCCAACGAGCTTGGCTGTAATTTCCCAAAGATCCTTGCTCAGTTTTTCACTCTTGGCCTTCATGGAGAGCTCTTGAGCAAAAGGCTCTCTGATAGCGGAGTTACGATTACCCCAACTCCAGTGAACGCCGGATTGGGTAAAGCGAGGATCTGCTACTACCTGAGCAACACGCTCGCCAGCCAGTTCTTGACTTACAAAACCTTTAGTGATGTTTTTCTGAAACCAAGGAAATATTTTCTGGAAGAGTGGGGGCGTATCTCGAAAGAGTGCCGTCTCAGCTACGCATCCAGGGTAGAGGGTATTGAAGATCACCCCAGTGTTTGCGTGATATCTTTTTTGCAACTCTCGATTCATGATCATATTGCATAACTTACTGTCTTTATAGGCTTTGCCTGGCTTAAAAGGCTTTCCATTGATCATGGCAATCGGTGCCTTAAATCCAGCCATGAGGCCTTCTAGAGCGCCAATATCTGCAGGGGCTGGAATCGGGACCTTGCCCCCGAATTCTTCTGAGTTTGCCGTCACAGTTCCCAAAGTTATAAGGCGAGCATGCTCACCTTTTGCTGCCGTTTTCTTGAGATTTTCTAGCAGCATTCTGCTTAATACATAGTGCCCAAAGTAATTCGTAGCTACGCTGATCTCAAATCCCTGAGGCGAGCGTGCTGGTTCTTTTAAGAGGGGTAAGTAGGTTGCGGCATTGCAGAGCAAGGCATTGAGTTTTTGACCGCTATCATTAAAGCGCTTTACAAATGCATGAACGCTGTCCAGATTGCCTAAGTCCAGTTGCCAGATTTCATATTGGCTTGAATCGAATTGATGGGCCTTGGCAACCAACTCCATTTTCTTTGGGTCTCGGACTGCCAGTATTAGCCTCCAATTTCGGGCTAGAAGGGCCTTGGCAGTATGTAAACCAACACCAGATGAGGATCCGGTAATAATTGCAAGCGGTTGAGTTGTAGTGGAGGTCATTTTTCTATTACAGTCTTAGTTTTGGTAATAATGAATTATTGTCATTTTAAGGCTAGACGCAATGTATCTAAAAGTACTCAAGATTATTGCTGTTGTAATAACGGCATTTCTATTTCTTGCTGCTCTCTATTTATGGACTCCTGACAAGTCTAAAGCAGAGTTGGAGAAAGTCTATGGATCACCTAAAACTGCTTATGTCAGTGCCTTGGGAGTCAATATTCATTATCAGGACACTGGACCATCTAAAAATCCAGTCCCCATTTTATTTTTGCACGGCTTCGGATCTAGCTTGCAGACTTGGGATGCCTGGACAGAGGCTTTAAGTAGTGAGTACCGTGTTATTTCCCTTGATTTACCAGGCTTTGCTCTGACGGGTGAGGACCCTAGTGGAATCTATACCGATCAGAGAAGTGTGGAAGTCATCGAAGCCTTCTTAAAAGCATTGCAGATTCCGAAGGTAGTGCTGGTTGGTAATTCAATGGGCGGAAAGTTTGCCTGGCAGTTTGCTGCACGTTACCCGGATCAAGTTGCCAAGTTGGTACTCATATCCCCAGATGGGTATGCCAGCCCAGGAATGGAGTACGGTAAAAAGACGGAGGTTCCCGCCATCGCTGAGCTTTATCGCTACTTCTTTTCTAAAACTTTTTTGGCGATGAATCTAGAGCCAGCTTACGCTAATCCAAAAACATTAAATGATGCTTTGGTAAATCGCTATTACGATCTAATGCTAGCCCCAGGAGTGAGGGGGGCAATTTTGGCTCGTATGCAGCAAACGGTTTTACAAGACCCAATTCCTTCTTTAGCAACTATCAAGGTGCCCACATTATTACTTTGGGGTGAAAAAGATGCTTTTATCCCTATTACCAATTCCAATGATTATTTGAAGGTGATGCCCAATGCTAAGAGAGTATCCTTGCCTAATATTGGACACTTACCGCAAGAAGAGCAGCCAGCCATCGGTCTTGCTGCTCTCAAAGAGTTTTTATAAGTCATGAAACGCATACCCTTAGATTGGCCCAATCGACAACATAGCAGGCTTATCTCTGTTGGAGATTTAGATTGGCATGTTCAGCTCACAGGTAAGGGCCCAGTAGTTTTGCTACTGCATGGCACTGGAAGTTCAACCCACTCTTGGTCAGATTTGATTCCTCTATTAGAGCCCCATGCGCAAGTGCTAGTGCCAGATTTACCAGGCCACGCTTTTACCCAGGGTGCAAAATTAGAAGACCTCAAGCTAGATGTCATTGCGCATTCATTGCAAAAACTCATCGAGCAATTGGGGATTGAAGCGCCCTCGATCGTAGTAGGGCATTCTGCTGGGGGGCCCCTAGCGGTACGTTTTGCGGTAGCTGCAGCAAAACAGCCAAAGCTAGTCATTGCTTTAAACCCGTCCTTTATACCACCACCACCTGTTTACACTAGTTTCTTTGGACCGCTCTTAGGCCCAATTACCAGATCTTCAACACTCTCTAGTTTGCTTGCTTCACTATCACCTAGTTTGGGAATGGTGGATAAGTTATTAGATTCAACAAATACCAATTTGCCAGAGGCCCGAAGAGTGTATTACCGCAAACTTTTTGAACGCTCAGACCACGTGCGCGGCTCAATGAATTTCATGGCAGCAGCAGACATTCAAAAAGTGTTAGCCGAGGCTAATTTGTATCACGGTAAATTAATTTGTGTATTAGGTAATCAAGATGCGTGGATTCCAGCGAGGCCTCTAGAGAAGATTATTGGGGATTATTTCCCGGCCGCAGAGATTGTGAAGTGGGAGGGCGGTCACATCATGCATGAGCTTGAGCCAAGCAGAGTGGCGAAGATGATTCTAGAGGGGCTAGCTTAGCTAAGCCTTTTTAAGCCCCTGCATAATTGCTTGAGAAACTTCGTTTGCACCTGCATTCGGCAAGGGCAGGTACATCGAGCCAAGCATTGCTGCTATTGCTTTACCTTCATCTCGAGCTTGCGGTGATGTATCAATCCATAAGGATTTAAAAGAGTAATGAGAAGCAGCGCGTGCTGACTGCTGAGCATCTTCCATTGCTTTCGGTCTGCCGGGAGAGCCATCTTTAGCAATGTTGGCTCGACCATCCGTTAAGAATACGAGAGCGGGAGTAAGGCCTTTTCTCATCGATGCGCTAGCTATCTCAAAAGATTCATCAATAGCCCGCGATAGAGGAGTGCCCCCTCCACCTGGTAACCCACTTAAGGCGCGCTTCGCCTTTACCAATGATCGTGTAGGGGCAAGAACGAGTTCAGCAACACTACCTCTAAATGACATCACTGCTACTTGATCACGCCTTACATAGCATTCAGCTAATAAAAGTTCTACAGCACCCTTGGCTTCAGCAAGACGATGCATCGCCGAGGAACCAGAAGCATCCACAATAAACATCGTTAAAGTTTGAGTCCGCTCTTGATAACGCTTGATTCTAAAATCTTCTTTGCGAATGAGGATTTTTCCTGCGGGGATAGATTTACCAGCCGCCTTCATTTCTGCTCTACGCACGCCTTGCCAAGGAACGGCAGCTCGCAAGGTATCAATAATGCTCAAGGTTTTACCGCCTTCAGGCATGCCGGGCATATTGCCTAGGGGGCGCCCACGCACACGCCCAACTTTGACAGCGCCTGTTTTTCCGCCCATCCCTTTAGGCGTTTTCAAATCCGCTAAATCAGCTAGGCGAGACAAGAGATCGGCAGGTATTGCTGCTTGAGCAGCTTCGAGAATTTCATCATCGAGAGCTTGGGGATTTTCTGAATCTGTTTTCTCAGGCTCATCCTCATCCTTCTCGTTCTCTTCCTTTTTTTCTTGATCCTGGCTTTGATCTTCAGTAGGTTCTGGCGGAGGCGGCTGATCTTGATCTACGTTTTCTTCTAGCTGCTCATCTGATTGTTCTTCATCAGTCGGAGCTTCGTTTTCATCTTCAGGCGGAGGCGCACTTTGCGGTAAGCGGGTTGCTCTGGGTGATAACACTAAAGCAATAGCGCGCTGGAGGTGCATGCTACTGACTTCTGATTCCCTATCAAAAGCAGCTAAACATTTCGCAGTATTGAGTGCTAAGTTCAAAGCACGAATTGAAAAAATACCGAGTTGCTCAGCAACGCCTACAAGCGCGCTCAAACTATCTTCGCTGATGCTGACATTTGAGAAATTTTCTCGAGCGTAATCCAGTGACTGCGTATCCGGCAAAAAATCATCATCTGTTTCTGGTAAATCTCTCCAGCCGATGATGTCGAGGTTTAAAAGAAAGGCAGTTCTTTGCCGAATTTTTTCATTAGGTTGTTCGTCATCCTCGATGCCTTCATCTAGAGCAACAACACCAAAGTGACTTTCAATTCTACGGCTTTGACCATCACGCTCAATCGCAATGAATCCATTGTCTAAGGCACTCACCACTTTTGCTACGGCACCTACTTCAACTCTTTCAGCCATTGGCATGAGTAATAACTGCTGATCACATTGAGCGAGGAGTCCCTGCCTGAGAACAGCTTTACCAGTTCGTAAAGTTTGATCAAGATCGATACCGCCAATCAGATTCTCATCAGAAATTCCAAGTGGCATTTTACGCAAGGGCATGCGCATACCGCCTAATTGAGCAACGGTATTGAGATAAGCTAGCCAACGATCTCTGACAGGCCCAGAACGCGCACGCAAAATCACGCCTCCCAGACCATGTGGATTGATGACTAAGAGTTGAGCAACCTGGAGCGCCCGCAACCAGGTTTCGAGTTTGGCACTCTTGCTGATCTCTTGGGTTTGTTCTGGAGTTTCCAAAAGACTGTATTTATTGATTGATCTTGCTTACTTACTTGCTTCAGGGAATAACTCTTCTAAGGCTCTTCTGACTCGCACAGCAGAGCTAGAATCATCTAGGGGGTTACGCCTGAGACGATGCTGCAAGGCGGGTACTGCAATCTTTTTCAGATGCTCAATCGTGACATGATTTTTTCCGCACAAGGCTGCATAAGCACGAGTTGCGCGCAGTAGTGTTAATTCGCCACGCAAGCCATCTGTTCCCAGGTGACTGCAAAGTTGAGTGACTTTCTCGAGCATATCGTCATCCACTTTGACTGAAGGCAATTTCTTTTTACCTGCTTGGATCTGTTGTCGAATGATCTCATCTTCTTTTTCCCAGATCGCCATGAATTTTTCTTGGTTGCGCTCAAACTCATCGCGACGTTTAATAATTTCTACCCGAGACTTTGGTTCTTGAGGCGTCTTGACTTCCACCGCAAGACCAAAACGGTCTAATAGCTGTGGACGTAATTCACCTTCCTCTGGGTTTCCGCTTCCGACTAATACAAACTTAGCTGGGTGACGAATACTCAAGCCTTCCCTCTCAACTACGTTTGCGCCAGAAGCAGCAACGTCTATCAATAAGTCGACTAGGTGATCCTCTAAAAGATTGACCTCATCTATATACAGAAAGCCGCGATGTGCTTTAGCAAGTAGGCCTGGCTCATATGCTTTTTCTCCAGAGCTCAAGGCTTTTTCAATATCTAACGCGCCAATCACTCGGTCTTCAGTGGCGCCTAATGGCAGGTCAACTACTGGCACAGCTTTCTTAATGGCCTTCAGTTTGCCGCCAACCTTGAGTTTGGCTCTGAGTTCATCGCACACTGGGCAAGTTCCGCTTGCAGCATTTGGATCGCAGGCATAGACACAATCTTGGACTGAGCTCATTTCTGGAAGTAATGCGGCTAGTGCGCGCACTGCTGTGGATTTGCCGGTACCGCGGTCGCCCATCACTAGCACGCCCCCAACACTCGAGTCGAGGGCCGCAATCAGGATTGCCAATTTCATGTCCTCTTGACCAACAATTGCCGAGAAAGGGTAGTTACGTGCCATTCAGATTCCTTGAAATTGTGTAATTCAAACCTGCATATTTGATTTATTGCACAGCAGCAAATCAATCAATGAGTGATTAATCCCATAAATATATGGCATTAAATTTTTACTAGGATTTACCCTTAAATGATAGCTTTATATGAAATAAAGTGTCAATTTTAGTTGACAGTATTGTAGGAATCTTAAAGAATCAAACTAAGACAAAAAAGTAAAAAGTAAATTTTTCAAATTTGACCTTTTTAATAAAACTTATTTAATGCTGACAAAAACAAAAGCTTCCAATCTGCATGAGTCTATCAAGCTGGTGCTTGTTACGATGGATACTCATTTAAATAGCGCCGCAAACCGTGCCTATGAGGACCTCAAGAAGACGATTCCGGGGGCGACTTTAAAGATTCACTCAGCCAGTGAGTTTGCCGGTAATCCAGAGCATTTACAAAATTGTAAGGATGACATTGCTAGTGGCGACATTGTGATTGCCACAATGTTGTTCTTGGAGGATCACTATTTACCCATCCTGGATGATCTCAAAGCAAGGCGAGAACATTGCGATGCCATGGTTTGCGCCATGTCTGCAGGAGATGTTACTAAGTTAACAAAAATTGGCAAGCTGGATATGAGTCAGCCAGCTAGTGGTTTAATGGCGATGCTCAAAAAGTTGCGCCCAAGCGCCAAAGATAAAGATGGCAAGAGTAAAGCTTCGACTGCTGGCGCAAAGCAAATGAAAATGTTGCGCGTGATTCCACAGATGTTGCGCTTTGTACCGGGTACCGCACAAGACCTCAGAGCTTATTTCTTATCGCTGCAGTATTGGTTGGGCGGCTCTCAAGAAAATATGTACAACATGATGGTCAACCTCATCAATCGCTACGCCTCAGGCTCGCGTGAGACTTTGCGTAAAAATGCTAAGGCACTTGATCCCGTTGAATATCCAGATTCTGGTGTATATCACCCCCGCATGAAGAATCGTCTTAGCAATAAGTTAAGCGATTTACCTAAGGTAGTGCCGGATGCAAAAGCGCGTGGCAGAGTAGGACTCTTAGTCCTTCGCTCTTACTTGGTGTCTGGTAATAGCGGTCACTATGATCCAGTTATTGCCGCATTAGAGGCTCAAGGCTTGCAGGTAGTGCCTGCTTTTGCTGCTGGCTTAGATGCTCGTCCAGCAATTGATGACTACTTTAGTCAAGATGGTAAGCCGACCATCGATGCCATGATTTCTTTAACGGGCTTCTCTTTGGTGGGTGGACCAGCCTACAACGATGCCCATGCAGCTGAGGAGGTGTTGGCTAAATTAGATATTCCCTACATTGCTGCTCACCCAGTAGAGTTTCAGAACCTGGAGCAGTGGGGTAGTTCTGAGCGCGGCTTACTTCCAGTTGAGAGCACCATCATGGTGGCTATTCCTGAGTTAGACGGTTCTACTATCCCGATGGTTTATGGCGGACGTCCTGGTGCATCTGGCACGACTTGCACTGGTTGTCATAAGCAATGTTCATTTACGGATGACCACAATCCTCAGGATATGTTTACCTGTACCGAGCGTGTTGGGATGCTAGCTGCACGTGTAGGTAAGTTAGTTGACCTGCGTCGTTCGGAACGCGCAGAGCGCAAGGTAGGTATCGTATTGTTTAACTTCCCGCCAAATGCCGGAAATATTGGTAGTGCAGCTTACCTCAGCGTATTTCAGTCGCTGCAGAATTTATTAGTCGGTATGAAAGACCGTGGCTACACCGTCGATGTTCCAGAATCGGTTGATGAGTTGCGCGACTCCATTTTAAAAGGCAACGCTCAGCAATATGGTGCAGATGCTAACGTTCATACCTTGATTCCCGTAGATGATCATGTGCGTCGTGAACGCTGGTTAAAAGAAATCGAAGCTCAATGGGGTCCAGCCCCAGGTAAGCAACTTTCAAACGGTAGCTCGATCTTTGTGCTTGGCAAACAGTTCGGCAATATACTGATTTCTGTTCAGCCTTCTTTTGGTTATGAAGGTGATCCTATGCGCTTGTTGTTTGAGCGTGGCTTTGCTCCGACTCATGCTTTCTCTGCCTATTACCGTTACTTGCGGGAAGACTTTGCTGCTACTGCAGTGATTCACTTTGGTACGCATGGTGCACTGGAGTTCATGCCTGGCAAACAAACCGGTATGAGTGGCGCGTGCTGGCCAGATCGTTTAATAAATGATCTACCGAATATTTATTTGTACGCATCGAATAATCCTTCCGAGGGTGCGATTGCGAAGCGTCGCTCTGGTGCAACGCTGATTAGTTACCTCACGCCTCCGGTAACGCAAGCAGGTTTGTATGCTGGCTTGGCAGATTTGAAAGCCTCTATCGAGCGCTTTAGATCCTTGGATGTAGATGCGCATCAAGAACGTCTTGATTTAGCTGAATTGATTCAGGCCCAAGCTGCAGAGATTGATCTATGTAAAGCGGAACCCGTATGGGACAAGTCTGATGTGGAGGGCTTGCAAAATACAGTGAGCAATCTCTTTAATGAATTGCTTGAGCTCGAGTACACCTTAATACCCCATGGCTTGCATGTAGTTGGGGCTGTACCTCCACTTGCTGAGCGCTTTGGTTTATTAAAAGCGATGGCTGATGTGGCATTGGATCACCCTATAGAGGATGTCGTAGTCGAGGCTCTCATGAATGGTGAGAAGTTTGACAAAGTGATCGATGCCAATCCGGAGTTACTTGAATTGGGTAGTCGTGAAACTCTAGAAGATTTATTTGGCAAGATGGTTAAGTCTAATGAACTGATGTCTGCAGAGACTGAGGTGACTGGGATGTTGGATGCCTTAGACGGGCGCTTCATTCGACCTGCTGCAGGCGGTGATGTGATGCGCAACCCCGAAGTGCTCCCTACAGGCCGTAATTTGCATGGCTTTGATCCTTTTAGAATTCCGAGCGTCTTCGCTGTTAAGGATGGCGCTAAGCAAGCTCAGCGCATTCTCGATAAGTACCAAGAGGATAGTCATGAGCTCCCAGAATCGATTGCGATGGTTTTATGGGGTAGTGATAACTTGAAATCTGAGGGCGGGCAAATTGGTCAGGCTCTCGCATTGATGGGCGCTAAACCACGCTTTGATAGTTATGGCCGATTGGCTGGCGCACAATTAATTCCTTTGAGCGAGCTTGGTCGTCCAAGAGTCGACGTAGTCATTACTTTGTCTGGAATCTTCCGAGACCTCCTACCTTTGCAGATTAAATTGTTAGCTGAGGCCGCATTTATGGCCGCCTCTGCTGAAGATGAGCCGCTTGAGCAAAACTTCATTCGTAAACATTCCTTGGCTTACCAAAAAGAACATGGATGTGACTTAGAAACTGCTTCACTCCGGGTTTATGGCAATGCTGATGGCGCTTATGGATCGAACGTGAGTAATATGGTTGAAAACAGCGTGTGGGAAGAAGAGGATGAGCTCGCTGAAACCTATACCCGTAGAAAAGGTTTTGCTTTTGGACGCGCCGGTGTGCCGATTCAAAATAACGCTTTGTTGAAGAGTGTTTTATCCGATGTACAAATGACATATCAAAACCTAGACTCGATGGAGTTGGGAGTTACTACGATTGATAACTACTTTGATACTTTGGGCGGCATTACTAGGGCAGTGAAGCGGGCAAAGGGTGGGGCTGATGTGCCGGTATTTATCGGTGACCAAACGAAGGGCGAAGGCGCCGTCAGAACTCTCTCGGAACAAGTTTCTTTAGAAACTCGTACTCGTATGCTCAATCCAAAATGGTATGAAGGCATGCTAGAGAGTGGTTACGAGGGCGTAAGACAAATTGAGGTTCATATCACCAACACCATGGGATGGTCAGCAACTACAGGCCAAGTTCAACCCTGGGTATATAAGCAACTGACTGAGACTTTCATGCTGAACCCAGAAATGCGGGAACGTTTGGCAAAGCTCAATCCTACTGCCGCGGCGCGATTAGCGAATCGCCTTACAGAGGCATCACAAAGAAATTACTGGCAGCCTGATGCAGAGATGCTGAAGCAGATGAAAGAAGCAAATGATGAGCTTGAGGATCGTCTCGAAGGTATTTATGACAACGTTGCTGTAGCCGCTTGAGGAAATGAATATGAATATGCTAGATCGAATCAACCAAAGCCTTGAAGATGCAATGCATTTGTCCTACTCTAAACAGGGTCCAAAGTTGTTGCAGGAGGCAATGCACTATTCAGTGTTTCCTGGTGGAGCCAGAATTCGTCCTCAATTGTGTTTAGCGGTAGCATCCGCTTGCGGGGATGATGATCCAGCTCTATCCAATGCGGCTGCTAGTGCGATTGAGTTATTGCATTGTGCGTCTTTGGTCCACGATGACTTGCCTTGTTTTGATGATGCGGAGTTGCGACGTGGCAGACCTTCGGTACACGCGGCCTATGGTGAGCGTATTGCTGTTCTCGCGGGCGATGCCCTCATCGTTTTGGCTTTTCAGTGTCTAGCAAGCTCAGGTACTCGTTCAATATTCCGCCTAGCCCCATTGATGAACACAATTGCAATGAGCGTGGGATCCCCCCATGGAATTGTTGCTGGCCAAGCCTGGGAGTGTGAATCAAAAGTAGATTTGGTTGATTACCAGCGAGCCAAAACTGGATCTCTATTTGAGGCGGCGACTGCTGCTGGTGCACAAGCAGCTGGAGCTGATGCAGCGACTTGGAGACCGTTGGGGGAGTGGCTCGGCGAAGCTTATCAAGTAGCGGATGATATTCGTGATGTGGTTGCAGACCAGAGTGTTTTAGGAAAACCTTGCGGTCAGGACATTGCTCATAATCGTCCCAGCTCTGCAAAAGATTTAGGTTTAACGGGAGCAGTACAACGTTTTGATGAATTAGTGCAAAAGGCAATTGCCTCGATACCGCATTGCAAAGGCGAGAAAATGTTGCGCGGCTTAGTGCGGCAAGAGTCGGAGCGGCTAGTGCCATCAGATTGGTTTAAGGATAAAGAGAGAAAGATTCTAGTTAGCCAAGCTAGTCATTCTTAAGCCGCACCCTGTTTTTTCTCATTCATAAATTGCCATTCATGGAACGTTTCTTCGATTGGCGTAATCGTCTAATTGCCTCACCGAGCTTTCAACGCTGGGCTACCCGTTTTCCACTCACTCGCTGGATAGTCAGAAGGCAAGCCTCCGATATCTTTGATTTAATGGCAGGCTTTGTCTACACCCAAGTTCTGCTTGCTTGCACCCAAGTTAATCTTTTTGACATCTTGGCAAAGGGTGCCGTGAGCTTTAACGATCTTCAAAAACAAGTATCCTTAAAGCCGGCCGGCTTAAGGCGTTTACTAGATGCAGCAGTTGCTATCCAGTTGCTGGTCAAGCGTAGCGATGATCGTTATGCCCTCAGTATGAAAAGCGCTCCATTAGTCGGCAATGTTGCCATTCTGGATATGGTCAAACACCATGCTGATTTTTATCGCGACTTGTCCGATCCAATAGCTTTGTTACAGGGCGATAAAAGTTCTGTTGCTCTAAATGAGTACTGGTCCTACATCACGCCTGAGCAGGGCGCCGCACCAGAAAATTTATCCGCAGAAACAGTTGCTGACTACTCTAGATTGATGGCTCATACCCAATCACTGGTGACGGATGAGATTATCGATGCCTATCCAATGGCTAAGCACGACATTGTTTTAGACATCGGTGGCGGCCAAGGTGTATTTATTAAAAGATTGGCTAAGCGCTACCCCCACCTTACTTTTAAATTATTTGATATTCCTGGCGTGGCAGAGCTCTCTAATGCCCACTTTAAGGAAATTGGTCTCTCGAATAGAGCGCAGGCCGTAGGCGGAAACTTTTTTCAAGACCCTCTACCTAAAGGTTGTGATCTGGCAACCCTTGTTCGAGTCATCTTTGATCATGATGACGCTCGAGTAAAGCAGTTGCTTGCCAATGTGTTTGACGCCCTCAATCCAGGTGGGACTTTATTGCTTGCAGAGCCTATGGCCGAGACCAAGGGATTTGAGGCAATGGGACATGCTTATTTTGGCTTTTATCTCCTAGCAATGGGCAGGGGAAGACCTAGAACTGAAGCAGAAATTAGTGGTTTATTACGTCAAGCTGGCTTTACGGGTATCAGACTACTAAATTCTTATATGCCGTTAAATGCTCAAATATTGCAGTGCAATAAACCTGGCTAAATTAGCTGATAAACCTTGTAAAAGACCTATCCGTACAGGTTTTTTCAAATTAATTGGGTTAGTAGAGAAAACCCCTAGATGACAAATTGGTAAATACAGGTTAAAAACAAAGTGTAAATATTTTTGTACACTTTTAATCCAAAAAAAAGAATCCTTAGCCAGAAATGACCAGTCAATATCAAACAAGAGCGATCGTTCTGGAAAGACCAGAAAGTGTTGCTCTTACCGATCTTGAATTAACCCCCATGACCCCCATTGATGTCTTGGTTGATATGGAGTGGAGCGGAATCAGCACTGGTACAGAAAAATTATTGTGGACTGGAAAAATGCCGAATTTTCCTGGCATGGGCTATCCATTGGTGCCTGGTTATGAGTCTGTAGGCAGAGTAGTGGAAGCGGGTGCAGATTCTAATTTAAAGATCGGTCAAAGAGTATTTGTTCCTGGAGCAAAGTGCTACGGAGAGATTAAAGGCTTGTTTGGTGGCGCGGCATCGCGGGTGGTCGTGGATAGTAATCGCGTAATTGCTATTCAAGATCATTTGGGTGAAGAAGCGATCCTTTTTGCTTTAGCTGCGACTGGCCACCACGTGACTTCTGGTCCTGGACAAGAGCAGCCAGATTTGATTATTGGTCATGGCGTATTAGGCCGCTTAATTGCACGGATTGCAGTTGCTAAGGGTAAGCGCCCGGTAGTGTGGGAGACCAATGCAGGGCGCCGTGAAGGTGCCGTAGGTTACGACGCAATAGATCCCAAAGATGATCAAGTTAAAAAATATAAAACGATTGTGGATGTCAGTGGTGATGCCCGCTTAGTTGATACGCTGATCAGCTGCCTTGCTCCTGGCGGAGAAATTGTTTTGGCAGGATTTTATGACACGATTTCTTTCTCATTCCCTCAGGCCTTTATGCGAGAAGCACGCATTCGCATTGCGGCGCAGTGGGCGCCTGGAGATTTAGTGGCAATAAAAGATTTAGTTGAGTCCGGAAAATTAAGTTTGGATGGTTTGATTACGCATCGTTCTTCACCGAATGATGCAAATGCCGCCTATCACACGGCTTTCAATAATGTTGATTGTTTAAAAATGGTTCTAGATTGGAGAAATCTGCAATGAGTTCATCAGACATCCCAGCAACAGCAACAATTCAGTTTATGGACTTAAAAAAGGAGGCTGCTATTGAGCCCGATCCAGTTTCCACTGGTCCAGTGACTAAAGAAACCCAAATCATTGCTATTTATGGCAAGGGCGGTATTGGTAAGAGCTTTACCCTTGCCAACCTGTCATACATGATGGCTCAACAAGGCAAGAAAGTTTTATTGATTGGATGCGATCCAAAGAGTGATACCACTTCACTCTTGTTCGGCGGTAAAGCTTGCCCAACCATTATTGAAACCTCCTCTAAGAAAAAATTAGCCGGCGAGTCTGTTTCGATTGGTGATGTTTGCTTTATTCGTGATGGTGTATTTGCGATGGAGCTAGGCGGTCCAGAGGTGGGACGTGGATGCGGTGGTCGCGGCATTATTCATGGCTTCGAAACATTAGAAAAATTAGGCTTCCATGATTGGGGATTTGACTATGTACTTCTCGACTTTTTGGGTGACGTAGTTTGCGGCGGCTTTGGTTTGCCGATCGCTCGAGACATGTGCCAAAAAGTGATCGTGGTTGCTAGTAATGATTTGCAATCTCTTTATGTTGCGAACAACGTTTGTTCAGCGGTGGAGTACTTCCGTAAATTAGGCGGTAACGTTGGTGTAGCAGGCATGGTGATCAATAAAGATGACTTAACCGGTGAAGCTCAGGCTTTTGCTGAGAAGGCTGGTATTCCAGTTTTAGCGGCTATCCCTGCGAACGAAGATATTCGTCGCAAGAGTGCTAGTTATGAAATTATTGGCCAGCCTGGCACACAGTGGGCTCCGCTATTCGAAGAGCTCGCTACTAATGTTTCAGAAGCTCCGCCAGTACGTCCAAAGCCTTTAACTCAAGACGAACTGTTGGGCTTGTTCTCCTCAGAAATTACTGGTCGCGATGTAGTTTTGAAGCCCGCTACCGTTAAGGACATGATGGGTAAAGACGAAGTCATTAAGAAAACACTCGAAGTTATCTACGACCAAGCCTAAAGAAATAGAGAGCAATACGCCGTTATGAATAAAACAATTATTCCCATTACCCCAGAGGAAAAGTTAAAAACTGATCCGACGCTAGGAGATGGCTTAGGTTGTCATTCTGGTGAAGCAGAGATGCTGGCTGCGGCAAAGGCTGCGGGTAAGTCAGAAACATTGCAGCAGTATGCAAAAGACTATCCCAAGGGACCACATGATCAGCCGCAAAGTATGTGTCCTGCATTTGGTGCATTACGTGTAGGGTTGAGAATGCGCAGAACTGCCACTATTCTTTCTGGCTCTGCATGCTGCGTTTATGGCCTCACTTTTACTTCCCATTTTTATGGCGCACGCCGAAGCGTTGGTTATGTGCCATTTAATTCAGAGACATTGGTTACTGGTAAGTTGTTTGAAGATATTCGTGATTCCGTCTATCAAGAAGCTGATCCAGAAAAGTATGACGCTATCGTCATCATTAATTTATGCGTACCAACTGCTAGTGGTGTGCCACTGCAATTGTTACCAAAAGAAATTAATGGTGTACGTATCATCGGCATTGATGTGCCAGGTTTCGGCGTGCCAACTCATGCTGAGGCAAAGGATGTATTGGCTGGCGCAATGCTCAATTACGCTCGTAATGAAGCGATGTCTGGTCCAGTCCAAGCACCTCGCGCTGGTCGCTCAAGCAAGCCAACGATTACTTTATTAGGTGAAATTTTCCCCGCTGATCCAGTTGGTATTGGCATGATGATTGAGCCGATGGGTTTAGCAGTCGGCGCTTCAGTACCTACTCGCGAATGGCGTGAAATGTATCAGGCGCTTGATTGTGTAACGGTGGCTGCATTACATCCTTTTTATACTTCGTGTATCCGTGAGTTTGAAGCGGCAGGACGCTCCATTGTTGGCTCTGCCCCAGTAGGTTACGAGGGTACTGCTCGTTGGTTGGAAGCTATTGGCAAGTCCACAAATACTCCACAAGATTTAATTGCAGCTGCACAAAACCGTATCCTCCCAGCAATTAAGGGTGTGCTTGCTGCTGCTCCAATTAAAGGACGCATTACCTTAAGTGGTTACGAAGGTTCAGAGCTTATCGTGGCACGTTTGCTGATTGAGAGTGGCGCTGATGTACGTTACGTTGGCTCAGCATGCCCACGCACTCCTTGGAGTGATGAAGATCGCGAATGGTTAGAGGCAAAGGGCGTTCACGTTCAATTCCGCGCCTCTTTAGAGCAAGATTTAGCTGCAATGAAAGAGTTCAAGCCTGACTTAGCAATTGGAACTACTCCAGTAGTTCAAGCAGCTAAGCAAGCCTCCATTCCTTCGCTTTACTTTACGAATTTGATTTCAGCAAGACCGTTGATGGGTCCTGCGGGCGCTGGATCGCTAGCGCAAGTGATCAATGCTGCGATTGGTAATCAAGCGCGCTTTGATGAGATGAAGGCTTTCTTTGGCGATGTTGGATCTGGTTATAAATCAGGGGTTTGGGAGAATGTTCCACAAGATCACCCAGAGTTCAAGGCCGAGGTCCGTCGCAAGCTTGAGAAAAAATTGAAGAAGCGCAAAGCTGAGGAGATGATGTAATGTTTGTCATCGATCATGATCGTGCTGGTGGATATTGGGGTGCAGTATATGTGTTTACTGCTATCAAAGGATTGCAGGTAGTTATTGATGGACCAGTTGGCTGTGAAAACTTACCCGTAACTTCAGTCCTGCACTATACCGATGCGCTACCTCCACATGAGTTGCCGATTGTAGTTACCGGTCTAGAGGAAGAGCAGTTAGGTCGTGAAGGCACTGAGGGCGCAATGAAACGTGCCCATGCCACTTTAGATCCTGATCTTCCGGCTGTAGTCGTAACCGGCTCTATTGCAGAAATGATTGGCGGCGGCGTTACTCCTGAGGGTATGAATATTGCCCGTTTCTTACCAAGAACCATCGATGAAGATCAATGGCAATGTGCTAATCGCGCAATGTATTGGTTATGGAGTGAATACGGCACTCGCAAGATTCCAGAACGTAAACCAAGAGCCGAAGGCGAAAAGCCCCGCGTGAATATTATTGGACCCTGCTACGGTACGTTCAATATGCCTAGTGATCTAGCCGAGATTCGCCGTCTAGTTGAAGGTATTGGTGCTGATATCAATATGGTCTTCCCATTAGGTTCTCACTTAGCTGAAGTTGAGAATTTAGTGAATGCAGACGTGAATATCTGTATGTATCGTGAATTTGGTCGTATGCTTTGCGAAGCTCTAGAGCGTCCCTATTTGCAAGCTCCACTGGGTTTGCATAGCACTACTCAATTCTTGCGCAAACTAGGTGAATTATTGGGCTTAGATCCTGAGCCATTTATTGAGCGTGAAAAACACACCACCATTAAGCCAATTTGGGACTTATGGCGTTCAGTGACTCAAGATTTTTTCAGTACAGCCAGTTATGCAGTGGTTGCTAATGAAACTTATACCCGAGGTATTCGTCATTTCTTATCAGATGAGATGGGTCTGCCTTGCAGCTTTGCAGTTCCTAGAAAGCCTGGAGAGAAAACCAATAATCAAGAGGTTCGCAAGCTCACCAAAGAGAAGCCACCGCTAGTAATGTTTGGCAGCTACAACGAAAGAATGTATCTGGCTGAAACTGGTAGTAAAGCCTCTTACATTCCTTCGTCTTTCCCTGGTGCGATTATTCGCCGTCATACCGGCACCCCATTTATGGGTTATGCCGGTGCGACATACATCATTCAAGAATTTTGTAATGGTTTGTTCGATGCACTCTTTTATATCCTGCCATTGGGTACCGATATGGATAAAGTCGATTCCTCATTAACGCGTACTTATCGTTCCAATGCCTTGCCTTGGGATCAAGATGCTCAAAAACTAGTGGCTGACTTTATTAAAACTAGACCGGTTTTAATCCAGATTTCTGCTGCTAAAGAGATGCGCGATCGTGTAGAGCAAGATGCAGAGAAGGCTGGCGAAGAGAGAATTACAGCTGCCAGAGTGAAGTCTTCTTGCAAAGAAATTACTGAGGAGGTCGAGGCATGAGTTCTTCCTCAACAAAAGTCAATTACAACAAATCAATTGGTTTGTTGAAAACGGAATGTGGCATGCCGTACGCTACAGCCCATGTCGCGCGGGTTAAGCGCGGTAACGGCCGCAAGGCTATTTTTGAAGGAGGTAATTGGTTATGAGCGATCACAGAACAGGTTCAATATCTGGCCTTACTGATGACGAAGCCAAGGAGTTTCACCAGTTGTATATCCAAGGTTTAGTTGGTTTTACTTCTATAGCTGTAGTTGCCCATATTTTGGTTTGGGCATGGCGTCCTTGGTTCCATTGAAATCGGAATAAATCTTAGGGGAATGATATGAAAATGGATCACGTTATTAGCAAAGAAAAAAATATGATTAGAGAAGACTCAATCACTTTTAATCTTATTTTTATTTTATGTTTCATAGTGTGTTTTGTTATTTCTTTATTTACCCAGATTTTGCCAACGAAGTGGAGTTCTTGGCTTCCTGGAGCTGAAGAAAAATCGCTTATCGATGGTACGAGGTCGGCAGTTTATGGTTTTATGTCTTATTTAAATTAGGAGAAGATTATGTGGAGAATTTGGAAACTTTATGATCCATTGCGATCAATGGTTGTTCAAGGTGTTTTCCTGTTTGGTCTTGCAGCAATGATTCACTTGATTTTGCTAAGTAGTGTTCGTTTCAACTGGTTGGATGGTTTAAGCCAAGCCCAGTTTAAGGCGATGGAAGCTAAATCAGGTTCTGCAATGCCACCATCAGTTCCAGCAGCAAAGTAATTTGTATAAAAAAATGGTGAATAGGGTTAGGTTAAATCGCTTCTTAGCTCAACCCTATTTATCCATTCATCGGAGAGCATAAAAAATGGCCATGCTTAGTTTTGAAAGAAAGTATCGCGTTCGAGGCGGTACATTAGTCGGTGGGGACTTATTCGATTTTTGGGTGGGGCCGTTTTACGTCGGATTTTTTGGTGTTACCACCGTTTTATTTTCTTTTTTAGGTACCGCACTGATTTTGTGGGGTGCTTCACAGGGTCCAACATGGAACCCTTGGCAGATCAATATCGCGCCACCGGACATTAGTTATGGACTTGGTTTTGCCCCCTTGCTAGAAGGCGGGCTGTGGCAGCTGATTACGGTTTGTGCTTTAGGTGCATTCCTTTCGTGGGCCTTGCGAGAAATGGAGATTTGTCGAAAGCTCGGTATGGGACTTCATGTTCCCTACGCCTACTTAATGGCGGTATTTGCTTATTTCACTTTGGTTATCGTTAGGCCAATACTATTAGGTGCATGGGGTCATGGCTTTCCTTACGGCATCTTGAGTCACTTGGACTGGGTCTCCAATACAGGCTATCAGTACCTCCATTTTCATTACAACCCAGCGCATATGATTGCGGTGACTTTATTCTTCACCACCACCTTTGCTTTGGTATTACACGGCGGTTTAGTTTTGTCGTCTACAAATCCACAAAAAGGCGAGTTTGTTAAAACGCCTGAACATGAAGATACCTTCTTTAGAGACACGATTGGTTATTCAGTTGGTACCTTAGGAATTCACCGAGTTGGATTATTTCTAGCCTTAGCAGCGGTTTTTTGGAGCGCGGTTTGTATTGTGATTAGCGGCCCATTCTGGTCTCGTGGTTGGCCGGAGTGGTGGGGTTGGTGGTTGAACTTGCCAATTTGGCGTTAAGAGGAATTTAAATTATGGAATATCAAAATCTATTTACTCAAGTTCAAGTAACTGCTCCGCCGCATCATGGGGTAGCTATAGATCCTCGTGATGAACGAGAGCGTTTTGGCACGCCAACTATGTTTCATTTGCTAGGGCGTTTGGGGAATGCGCAGCTTGGACCTATTTACTTAGGTGGTTTAGGCGTTGCTTCTTTATTTTTTGGCATTATTGCAATTCAGATTATGGGTTGGAATATGTTGGCCTCTGTGAATTGGAACCCAATTGAATTCGTGCGCCAATTATTCTGGCTCTCTTTAGATCCACCACTTCCAAAGCATGGCTTGTCTTTATTCATGCCCCTTAATGAGGGTGGTTGGTGGATGATGGCTGGCTTCTTCTTGACTGTCTCGATTTTATTGTGGTGGGCAAGAACGTATCGCCGAGCTATTGCTTTGGGTATGGGAACGCACATTGCCTGGGGTTTCTTGGCAGCAATTTGGCTCTATCTCGTATTGGGATTTATTCGCCCTCTCATGATGGGTAGTTGGAGTGAGGGTGTTCCGTTTGGAATCTTCTCGCACTTAGATTGGACTGCTGCGTTCTCATTGCGTTATGGAAATCTTTTCTATAACCCTTTCCACATGCTGTCAATTGTTTTCCTATACGGATCAGTACTCCTCTTCGCAATGCATGGCGCAACTATTTTGGCAGTCAGTCGCTTTGGTGGTGAACGGGAGATTGAGCAAATTGTCGATCGCGGTACAGCTTCGGAGAGAGCAGCTCTGTTTTGGAGATGGACCATGGGTTTCAATGCAACTATGGAATCGATTCACCGTTGGGCTTGGTGGTTTGCGGTGTTAACCCCTTTAGTCGGCGGTATCGGCATTTTGCTAACCGGCACTGTTGTGGATAACTGGTATTTATGGGCAGTGAAACACCATGTTGCGCCTTCTTATCCTTATGTTTTTGGTACTCCTTTACCGGACCCAGCAACTTCTGGATTTATCGCACCTGCCGCACCTACTTACATAGGAATAGGAGTTAAGCCATGAAGCAATTAAGAAGATATCTAATATTGCCGGCTTTATTTGCGAGTGTTTTGCTCCTGTCTGGCTGCGAGAGACCTCCAATGGAAACTGTTCAGCATGGCTTCCGTGGAACGGGAATGGATTTGATTTATAACCCGCGCATATTAGCTGAGCAAGCTGATAAAAATGCTGTGCCTGTTTCATATGGGCCAGCGCCAGCAGAGGGGCCAAAAGCAGGGGCTGTTTATCAAAACGTGAAGGTACTGAATAATTTGAGCGTTGCTCAATTTAGCGCATTCATGGTTTCGATGACTAGCTGGGTTGCGCCAGAGCAGGGCTGCACTTATTGCCATAACGCAGCAAACTTTGCAGATGACTCCTTGTATACCAAGAAAGTCGCGCGCAATATGATTTTGATGACTCAACGTGTGAATACCCAATGGCAAGACCACGTCGCTCAGACGGGTGTCACTTGTTATACCTGTCATCGTGGCAATAACATTCCGGAGCAAGTTTGGTTTAAGGAGCCTAAGCAACAAACAGGTAATGGACTTTTGGGTAATAAAGACGGACAAAATACTCCAGTTGCTGCCTCGGGCTATTCGTCTCTTCCGAATGCGTATTTCGATCAATACCTCTCAAAAAATAGCAATATTAGAGTGGCGGGAGATACGGCATTGCCAACCGGTAATAAGCACAGCATCAATGAGACTGAATCTACCTATGGATTGATGATGCATTTCTCTAAATCATTGGGAGTCAACTGCACGTATTGTCATAACAGTCGCAACTTCGCTTCTTGGGAAGAGAGTCCTCCCCAAAGAACCAAGGCTTGGTATGCTATTCGGATGGCCCAAGATATCAACAATAACTATATGGAGCCTATTCAAGGATTATTTCCTCCGCATCGTTTAGGTCCTACTGGTGATGTTGCTAAGGCGAATTGTGGTACTTGCCACCAGGGTGCATACAAGCCACTGAATGGTGTATCCATGTTGACGGACTATCCATTTTTAACGGGCCCCGCTAAGACAATGCAGAAGCCTAAAGATGCTCCACCATCAGCAAAATCGGTGGCAATGAAGTAATCTATAGTTTGTCCTAACTAATAGCGTCATAGGATAAATATGACGCTATTTTTTTGTAGAAAAGTTGGTTCTTGGAAATGTTAAAAAAAGCTGACTTGAGGGAAGATAAAGTATCCACTGCCATTGTGATTGGAAGTGGATTTGGCGGATTGGCATCTGCGATTCGTTTATCTTGTAAGGGCTACAAGGTCATTGTTATAGAAAAGCTAGATGCTCCTGGTGGTAGGGCATACGTACATCATCGCGATGGATTTACCTTTGATGCGGGGCCTACCATCATTACAGCCCCATTCCTACTTGAAGAATTATGGGAATTGTGTGGAAAGAAGATGTCAGATGATGTTGATCTGCGCCCAATGGATCCTTTTTATCGTATCCGTTTTGATGACGGTACACACTTTGATTACACGGGTGACCCCGCCAGAATGCGTGCTGAAGTTGCTAAGTTTGCACCAGAAGACTTGCCAGGTTATGAGCGATTTTTGGCTGAGGCCGAAAAATGTTACAAGCTTGGTTTTCAGGAGCTCAGCTCAACTGCGTTTGATTCAATCGGCGATTTAATTCGTGCAATTCCATCAATGATCAAGATGCGGGCTTGGGAGAGCATCTACAAGTTAGTTGCGCGCCATTTAAAAAATGACAAGATACGTCAAGTGATGAGTTTTCATCCGCTTTTGATTGGTGGCAATCCTTTTTCTGTCACTGCAGTCTATGCGCTCATCAACTCTTTAGAGCGACGCCATGGGGTCCATTCTGCAATGGGTGGAACCGGCTCTTTAATTAAGGGTATGGCTGGCTTGTTGGCAGGTAGGGGGGTGGAAATCCGCCTGAACTCTGAAGTGAAGCGTATTGAAGTGGCCGATGGTAAGACTCAAGGCGTAACCCTTGCCAATGGTGAATTTATTCCCTCAGATATTGTGGTCTCCAACGCGGATGCTGCTTGGACTTACAAAAAACTCATCGCACCAGAGCATCGAAAAGTATGGACTGATGCTAAGGTTGATAAGAGTAAATACTCGATGAGTCTTTTTGTTTGGTACTTCGGCACGGACAATCAATACCCGGACGTTCCACACCATATGATCTTATTGGGTAAGCGTTATAAAGAGTTATTGACGGATATCTTTAAGAGACATGTACTGGCAGATGACTTTAGTCTCTATTTGCATAGGCCAACTGCTACTGACCCATCCTTAGCACCTGCGGGTGGCGATGCCTTTTATGTATTGGCTCCAGTACCGAATTTAGAAAGCGGCACAGACTGGGCTAAAGAGGCTGAGCCCTATCGTCAAGCGATTGCCAAGTATCTAGATGAAAGCGTTTTGCCTGGATTTGAAAAGCATCTCAAAACATCCTTTCTCATGACCCCTCAAGATTTCCAAGATCGTCTCTTGTCAGTCAAAGGCGCTGCCTTTGGTTTTGAGCCGCTCTTACTTCAAAGCGCTTGGTTTAGGCCGCACAACCGTAGTGAAGATATTCAGGGGCTTTATATGGTCGGTGCTGGCACTCACCCGGGTGCGGGTATCCCCGGTGTTTTATCTTCAGCAAAAGCATTAATGTCTGTAGTAGCAGAACCTAAAAAAATCGCTGCATAAAGTTTAAATCAGTTTATTGAATTCTTTACAGTAAAGCGTCTAGCATGAATCAAAACATCAGTGACCTCCAAGAGTGTGTAGCAACCATGCGAGATGGATCAAAGTCCTTCTTCGCTGCCTCAAGAATTTTGCCTCAGAGAGTCAGAGACCCAGCAACAGCCCTCTATGCATTTTGTCGAATTACTGATGATGTAGCTGATGCAGTGGATGCAGAACCAGATGCGATTCCGAAACTGCGTGAGCGTCTTGATCGAATCTATCAAGGAAGGCCTGACGACATACCTGCTGACCGCGCCTTGTCGATTGTTGTTAAAGAATATGACCTCCCTATCAGTCTCCCTCTAGCCCTCATCGAGGGTTATGAATGGGATACGCAGTTCAGAACCTATAACTCCTTAGAGGATTTATTGGACTATTGCGCTAGAGTGGCCGGCACAGTCGGAGCGATGATGTGCGTCATCATGGATCGTCGCGATCCAGAGACCTTAGCAAGAGCTTGTGAACTTGGCTTGGCAATGCAATTAACTAATATTGCCCGCGATGTAGGTGAAGATGCTGCAAATGGTCGCATCTATTTACCTTTGGATTGGCTTAGGGAAGCTGGATTAGATCCTCAAGTTTGGTTAAGCAAGCCTGAGTTTAATGATCAAATTGCGAGTGTGATCGCTCGTCTTTTAAAGCATGCGGATGTACTATATTCCCGCTCGGAGAGTGGAATTTCAGACTTACCCTGGGATTGTCGTCCTGCTATTCAGGCCGCTCGCCTGATTTATTCAGAGATTGGCCGACAAGTAGAAAAGCTTAATTTGGATTCCGTTTCGACCAGAGCTTATGTACCCTCCAAAAGAAAGCTGATTCTTCTAGCAGAAGCTTTTACAGCTATCTCTAAGATATTTTCTCGGAAGCTTGAAGTGGATGCCGATAAAGCCATTCAGTATCTAGTAAATGCGGTGATTGAAGTCCCGCATGAAAAGCGTTTTGATGGAACAACGCATGATCATTTATTGTGGTTCGTTGATCTCATGGAGAGACAAGAGCGTCGCCGCAATACTCGTACGCATGGTAGAGCCCTACAGTAGCTATTAGCGCTAGTCACCACGTAATTCGCGGCATTCTCCAAGGTAGCATTAATTGAGTTGAAGTTAGGGTCAGCTTGGGTACGCTTAAGGTTTCATGAAATGAGAGCACCTTCTCACCCAGGAGTTCAGAATTTAAAACCGAGCGAGTGTAGAAGGGAGTATTTTCTAAAACCTTTTGCACCGCTAAGGTCTCAGCACTTTGATTGCGCATATGCCCTCGAATCCCCCACATCGTTTTTGGTAGAGCCTGCCTTGGAGGGGGTTCAAAGTGATCAATTGTTCCATTGGGGTTGAAAGTGAGTGCCAATAGATTTTCTTGAGAATTCTTTTCGCGCACATCATAAATTACTGAAGTTCTTCCACCACTCATTTCTGCTCTTGACCAATCCCATTCATGAAAAGCTTGACTGATGGGCTCATCTCCTTCGTTGGAATCTAAATAGGCATTTCCTTCCCACTGTAAGTCAGGGGAATTGAGTCGTACCTTAACTCTTGCTGAAGGAGCAAGAGGTCCCCAGCGATGTTTACCAGCAGCATCTAACGGTGTACTAAAGTTGAATAAGGTATTGGGATAGAGCTCAACAGTACCCGCAATCTTTTGCCCAAAAGGTACTGCGCGCTCCTGTATCTGAACAGTTAACTTATTGCCATCCCAATGCAGACTACTCGGACCAATGACAAAATCGGTAGAGTTACGGGAGACTTGTTTTTCTCCTCGCTCAGTCATAGCCCAACGATTTTTCCCTGGACTATAGATGGCAACATTCAGAGAGCAATGATTTTCGGGGTTGACTGAAGAATTATTTCTCCTTGCCCAGGCATAGTAGGGTGAGAAAACGCTACCAACAAATGCAATCAGGACTATGCCGTGCTTACCATCATCACTTAGAGCATCGATGTACCACCAGAGATAAGCGTTCTGCCCGACAGCCTGATCAAACCGAGGTGATCCATCAGGGTTGCGGCCGCCATTCGTCCCGATAGTGCTGCCATTGGCACTCCCGGACCTGGATGTACGCTGCCCCCCGCTAGATAAAGGCCCGGAATCGGGCTTTGCGCTGAAGCTCGCCCAAAAGTTTCCATCCAGCCATGATTGGCTTGGCCGTAAAGGGCTCCCCCCGTTGCTGGAAAGAGTTGATTGAAAAGAGAGGGCGTTGTGCGTTGACATATTTCGCTATCCAAGTCGATATTAAGACCACACTGTTGTAGAAGATTAAAAGTTTCGCGTTCACATGCGTCGATTTCTTGCGCACTAAATTCTGACTGATCGCCTTTTGCTGGTGCATTGACTAGACATAGCAGTCTTTGTGATTTCAAACTGGCTTGATATGTATCGCCTTGATCTTGTGCACATACGTATACCGTTGGCTTTTTTGGCAGACGTTGCTTTTGAAAAATATCATCAAACTCAGCACGGTAGTCTTGATTAAAAAACACATTATGTCGAACTAAAGGAAAGCCATCTGTTTTCGCATTGATCGACCAGGTAACAGCAGAAAGCGATCTTTTGGCAGCGCTAGGGGGGGTCATTTTGGTATTCAACGATTGTTTGCTAGACGGATTGAGTAAACCCGCTTGAAGCGCAGCCAGATCACCGTTAAAAATGACTGCCTTTGCTTGAATACTTGTGCCATCGGCCAACCTCACTCCACTAGCACGACCTCGCTCTATTAAGATTTCTTCGCAAGCTTGGCCAGTCTTGAATTGGACACCTTTATCTTGCGCTAACTTCTCAAGGGCCCTAACTAGGCTATACATGCCACCTTCAATTGCCCATACTCCTTGTGCCTCCACATCGGCAATTAACATTAAGGTGGCGGGGGCTTGATAGGGCGATGAACCACAATAGGTTGCGTATCTTCCAAATAGTTGGCGCAATCTGGGGTCATGGAAGTAGTCACCGAGTGATTTCCATAGAGTATTAAATAAGCCAATCTCGTATAAGACCTTAGATCCCGATATACCAAGATCAGTAATCATGCCCCCAAAGCTGGGCTTTTCAGAAAGCATGTAAGGTTTTTCAAGTGCCCGATAGAGTTTGCGACATTGCCTGGAAAATTGAAGAAAGCGATCTGCTTCGGCCGCAGAAGAAAATTCCTTGATCGCTTCTGCTGATTGGTCGGCATTAGCAAATAAATCTAGCCTTTCATCTTTGCTCCAGGCATGACGGGCTAAGACATCTAGCTTGGTAATCTTTAGTTCAGACTCTAAGGTGGTGCCCGCTTTTTGAAAGAGCGCATCAAAAACCCAGCGCATGGTAAAGACGGTAGGGCCAGAATCTATTAGCACCGGAGAGATGGGATCGTTAGAGCAATTTAATTGCCGAATCTTACCTCCCAGCTGATCTTCTTTTTCGATCAGCATCACCTCAACGCCAGAAGAGGCTAGATCGAGAGCGCAACATAAGCCACCAATGCCGCCACCGACAATAATGACTGGCAGTTTAGACAAGGGTGCGACCTTTCCAGCTTCCATCTACATCAAAAGGGATGAAGCGCGAAAACATGGACTCAGAAAAATAATGCCCACTTAAGGAGGCGCGAATTGCATTTTGATGGGCGCCTTGTCGGGCATATTGATCCATTGCTGCTTGGGACTCCCAAATAGTAAAAGTCGCTTGTCGAAAGAAAGGAGCTTCACCGACCCCAGCAGCAATAATGCAACCAGATGATTGTTCAAGTGAGATTTCTGCTGCAGGTTGCTTACGCCAAAAGGGGATGCAATATAGCGGCTTAATGGATGCTCTAGTAATCGATACGATCGGGCCGGAAGAGGGTGCTTCAGCTGTTATGTGTGGAGCAAAACCTGACCATTGGCCTTTAATCGAATATGCCTTCAGTTTGACTGAAAAAAAATCTTGAGCATGCGCTCTGTACCAGCGAATTAATCTTGAAGATTGGTAAAACTGTTCTAGGCTAGCTATGTCTTGAAAAACGCAAAATAGTGCCTGATGTGTTCCGCTTGGATGAATCGAGAAGCCACCGTTTCTTCCTGAGCCCATATGCTTATAGAATTTCAGTCCAGGAGTATTCCAAAGTCCTAGGCGGGCAAACATGAGTCTGAGAATACCGCTGATTTTTGCTGATAATTGGATATCAACCAGAACCATTAATGCAACTTGGCCGTTCATTACAGGCGTTCTAATCAATAGCCTTAATGTCGCTATCTACTAGGCCGTATTTCCGTAATTTAATGTATAGGCTTTGACGTGATAAGCCTAAGATTTCAGACGCTGAAACACGATTGTCATTACTTAAATCTAAAGCAGCTTTAATGCAGAGCTCCTCAATCAAGTCAGTTGTCTCGGTAAGGATATCTTTCAGAGGAACTTTTCCAACCAGCATGGATAGTTCTTCAGAGCTGCGCACCAGTTTTTTGTCTATGCGTTTTTCTTTATTTTCTCTCGAATCCATTTGACGGAAGATCATCCCAATACAGGCGCGAGGATGAGCCACGGATACCGCTGAAATATCGACCAATTTAAAGCCACTACTATTGTTGCTAATAGAGGAGATGCAGGATTGCGCGCTAGCTCTTCCCTTGAGGGATTGCATCATTCGATCAAAATCCGCTGTCTCTGAGCCTAGATAATTTTGTATAGAGGTACCAATTAATTCTTGCTCGCTCTTGCAGTTACTTAATTTAATAAAAGCTTTATTGGCTTTTAGAATCTGACCTTCCGGTGTACAAACAACAAAACCATAAGTATTGTTTTCTATGGCCTTCACGGTTAAAGAGTCAGACTCCAACATAAGGGCTGCTTGAGTGTGATCCAGTGGCTTGAGGTTCAGTAGTAAGTGAAGTTTTCCACTATTGGTAAAAGAGCTTACGCTAATTTGGATTTTTTTGCCACCAACAAAAGAAGTATCTAATTCTCTTGATTCGCCTATTTCGAGCATCTCTTGAAAAAAGCTAGTTACTTTACTGAGTTCATCGGCAGGTAGAAGAGATAGAAACGATCTTCCAACACAATCTTTTTTGGCAACTAACAGTTGCTTAATAGCATTGCTATTCATCTCGACAATTGGATATCCATCGTCTGCTTGAAGAATGATGATGGATTCAGATCCTATTTCAAAGATAGAACGAAAACGTTCTTCTAGCTGATTTATTTGCAGATAGTTTTGACTAATCTGTTTCTGAGCTGCAACCAAATCTTGCTGTAGCTGAGAGATTTCACCAAGATCTCTACCAATAACAATAATCTTTTGGTTCGATAGCGCTTTGATTGAGGCGCACATTATTGGTAGCGCTGTATCTTTTGCGTTGCTGGAGAGATTAATTTGTCTAAATTTGGAAATATTGTCTTGGTTGGCATCGTCCAACAAGTACTGAACTTTTTTTCTGCTGTCAGGCTCGACTACCTCCAACCATTTTTTTCCAATGAGGTCGTCTGGAATATGCTTGGCTAAGCTTTGTTTATGGGAGTAGATGTCTTGAATTGATCCAGAGTCATCTAATACAAAAGAGATATCAGCGGATGCTTGCGCTAAATGGCTAAGCTCTTCACTGCTTAAGTTCTGAAAAAGATTATGTGGTTGCGGTGAGATGGTCATCTTAATTCAAACGGTTTCTTTGTGATAACAGGTTAGAAACTCTCTGAATAGCTTCTTCTGCCGTAAGGGCGCAAACGTCTGCAGAGCAGGTGCTAACTAGCTCTGGTTTGAAGTCGAATAACGGTCCACCCACCATCGTCAGTATCTCTTTATTTTTTGAGACTATTTTTATTTCTTTCAACAACGATTCCATTGTATCCCACTGAGCCTCAGTTGAGACAGAAATAGCAACTAAATCACAGGCTTGTAAGCGAATTCGATCTTTTAACTCTTCACTGGAAATTTCAATTTCCACTGTTGTATTCCAGCCGGCTAGTTTGAAAAACTCGCCCAACATTAAGATGCCTAGGGTGTGCTGTGATCCTGGCACGTTAACAAGAAGAGCATTTCCCTGGAACTCGCTGAAATTACTTTGATTGACGAAGATGGGACTAAGTTGATGAATCAGATTCTGAGCACGCCCTAGGGCCAGCGTGACCTCCGTAAAGCTGTTTTCATCATTCTCCCAAAGCTCCTGTAAACGCCTAGTAGATGCTGGGATGAGATTTACATAGAGGGAGATAAGAGAATGCCCCGATTTTTTCATGCGCTCTATAAAAGAGAAGCATTCCTCTACAGGCCCATCTATTAATGTTTGGCAAAAGTCGACAATTTCTGATTGCTTCACCTCAATCTCAGTTTCATCGCCATTCAAACCATTGGCGGAAACTAATTTATGCCCCATAAGTAAGCGGGGGATGATTTCAGACTCAATGGTTTTATTGAGCCACAGCATCATTTCCGCATTATCTAATTCGCCTAAATTAGATTGAAATGTTTTTTTAAGCGATTCAGACAAAGCCCATCTCCCAAAGATGTAATTAGGAATACAAAGTAATAGGTGTTGAATGCTCACCAAAAAATGTTGCAGTGCAAAATATTCTCATTTGTCTTAAATATTGAACATTTGCTTGGATATCATTTAGCCTCCTTTTTGAGTAACTTTCCATAGGGAAAACACCACTTTAGGGTATTCCCGAGGACTTTCTTTTCCTAAATATCGTAAACTTTCTGTGACACTTTTGGGTTTAAAAAGTGCGTTAACGATTGTCTAAAAGTTGTTTTGGAAAATACAGCAGACTGTGCATGGAAAAAACATATAAGCCACTCTACACCCCAGAAGAAAGGGTAAAAAGAGACGCGACTAAATGGACCCTGGTTCAGGGAATCTTAGCGCCTGTTCAATTTTTGGTTTTTTTGGTGAGCTTGTATTTAGTGCTGCGTTTTTTGTGGACAGGAGAAGGGGAGTCCGCAGCCAATATCTCGGTGGTGGTGAAAACCTTAACGCTCTACACGATCATGATTACTGGATGCATTTGGGAAAAAGTCGTTTTCAATTGCTATTTATTTGCACCGGCATTCTTCTGGGAAGATGTCTTCAGTATGTTGGTATTGCTTTTGCATACTTTATATCTAGTAGCTTTAGCAACAGGCTACTTAGACCAATATCAATTAATGATTTTGGCATTAGCTGCCTATGCAACTTACGTAGTGAATGCAGGCCAATTTATTTGGAAGTTGCGGATGGCGCGTCTAGATCAAGAAAAGAAACAGCGCGAGTCTCAGCTTGGCGCTGAGGCTATTCGTCTTGAAGCTGCTCAAGCAGCAGGTATTAATAGCTCTCAAGCCACCTTAACCGGCTTAAGTGTGGATGAAGCTGAAGAGTTACATCGCAATCTAGTTCAAGGGACACAATTTTTTGGATTTATAGCAATCATTGCGCATCTCCTTGCTTATATATATTCCCCTTGGTTGAAATAATCTAAAAGACTCTAAGAACTAATGCAAAAAAACTCCTACACTCAAAAACGTAGCCAACTAGAGGAATACTTTGATCGAACGGCAGTTGATGCTTGGGCGAAGTTAACTTCGACTGCGAAGGTGAGCGGCATTCGTGCCAAGGTCAGAGCGGGTCGCGAAGAGATGCGTCACCTATTACTCAGTTATTTACCTAATGATTTGACTGGTCATCGAGTATTGGATGCTGGCTGTGGAACTGGCGTGTTGGCGGCCGATTTAGCTAAGCGCGGAGCACATGTCCTTGCGATTGACTTATCACCCACTCTAGTTGATTTGGCTCGCGAGAGAATTGGCAATGATTTTGGAGCAGGCTCTATTGAGTTTCGTTCAGGCGATATGCTCGATCCTGCCTTAGGTGAATTTGATCATGTCGTTTGTATGGACTCCATGATTCACTATCACCATTTGGATATTGCTGATGCTATGGCTAAGCTGGCCGATCGTACGCGAGCCAATATCGCTTTTACTTTTGCTCCTAATAATGCCGCACTAAGTACATTGCTTACTATTGGCAGCTTATTTCCGCGTAGTGATCGATCGCCATTTATCCAACCGATTTCGATGGAATCTCTCACTAGAACTTTTAGTCAGCATGATGGTCTTACTGATTGGGCGCCAGTGAGCACCCAAAAAGTACAGCGTGCTTTTTATTTTTCACAGGCTATGCGTCTCAGTAAGAAGCAGGCCAATCAAAATATAGCGCGATAGTAATGAAAATGTTTACTCTGACCTGGCGCGGCAAAGAGCTATTTGAAAATTGGAAGCGAGTGAGTCCAAGATTCTTGCCTTTTGCTGATGTTGCCACCAAAGAGTTGCCACTCAGTCGCCTCTTAAGACTATCGCTATTTCAAGTCTCAGTTGGTATGGCAATGGTGATGCTGATTGGTACCCTCAATCGCGTGATGATTGTTGAGTTGCAAGTAAGCGCCGCCTTAGTTTCTATTATGGTTGCCTTGCCACTTCTGTTTGCTCCATTCAGGGCGTTGGTTGGCTTTAAGAGTGATAGTCACAAGTCTTTTCTTGGCTGGCGCAGAGTGCCCTATATCTGGATTGGTGCTTGGCTGCAATTCGGTGGTTTTGCCATCATGCCTTTTGCATTAATTCTGTTGTCTGGTGACACCACCTGGCCGGCTTGGTTTGCACAAGGCGCAACGGGACTCGCTTTTTTATTGGTGGGCGCCGGTATGCAGACTACGCAAACTGCTGGCCTCGCACTAGCATCTGATCTCGCTCAACCTGAAGCCAGACCTAGGGTAGTTGCACTCATGTATATGATGCTGCTGGTTGGCATGGCAGTAAGTAGCGCCATCTTTGGTTATTTGCTGATCGACATCACACCGCTTCTGCTCATTCGGGTAGTACAAGGTGTTGCGGCAACTACCTTAATTCTCAATGTGATTGCAGTTTGGAAACAAGAGCCGCGTCAACCGCATTTAACGGCGTACTCAATTCCAACTCCCAGCTTTAAGGAAACTTGGGCGACTTTTACAAAACAAGGCAAAGTGATCCGTTTCTTAGTGGCCCTGGGCTTAGGTACTGCAGCCTTTAGTATGCAAGATATTATTTTGGAGCCTTACGGTGCCGAAGTATTGGGCTTATCAGTCAGCGCTACAACAGTGCTAACGAGCTTAACTTCCTTGGGTGCTTTAATGGCTTTTGGTTTAGCAGCGCGTTATTTAAATCGCTCTATTGATCCATACCGCCTTGCCGCTATTGGTGCCTTGTTTGGGATTCTGGCATTTAGTTGCGTCATTTTTTCTGAACCACTGCTTTCTCCGACGCTATTTCGTTGTGGTGCATTTTTAATTGGCTTCGGCGGCGGTTTATTTTCTGTGAGCACCTTAACTGCCGCAATGAGTTTTGAATCCGGCGGCATGAATGGTTTAGTGCTCGGAGCTTGGGGCGCGGTACATGCTACTGCATCTGGTATTGCAATTGCCGCTGGCGGGGTGATTCGAGATGTGATTTCTAGTTTAGCGACTAGTGGTTTTTTGGGCGATGGCCTTCTTTCTGCTGCTACAGGCTACAGCTTTGTATATCACATTGAATTTTATTTGCTGTTTATTACCTTGATCGCAATTGGGCCTTTAGTTGTCATGAATAAGCAGCCCATGATGAAGGCTTCTCGGAAGTTTGGTTTAGATGAATTACCAAGTTAACTAGCAGTAAAGTATTTTTCACGATAAGCATTATTGTTAAAAGGGAGAGCAAGATGGCAACCGGAGCAATTACAGAATATATAGATGTTGCGCAATTGGTTCTATATGCATTTTGGGTATTTTTTGCAGGTCTTGTGTATTACCTGACTATTGAAAGTAAGCGCGAAGGTTTTCCGCTTGAGTACGATATTCGGGGTGAAACGCGACGAGCTGAAGGTATTGCTGGTATGCCAGCGCCGAAGACTTTTCATACAGAATATTTTGGTGATGTAACTGTGCCCAAAGATGAGCCCCTTGAGAAAGTGGCTGCTCGACCTTCAAGCTACTTAAATGGCGCTCCTTTGGTTCCAACTGGAAACCCAATGTTAGATGGGGTTGGACCAGGGGCATTTACGATGCGCGCAGACATTCCTGACATGACATCGGAAGGTCAAAAGCGGATTCTGCCAGGGCGTTTACTCGGTCAATTTAGCGTTGCCAAGCAAGATCGAAATCCAGTTGGCATGGAAGTCAGAGGCGATGATGGTGTTGTTGCTGGCACCGTGAAAGAGTTATGGATCGATCAGGCTGAAGTAATGATTCGTTATTTCGAAATTGAAACTTTGCCCGAATTTGGCGGCAGAAGAGTATTGCTACCAATGAACTTCTCCCGAGTCCATCGCGATTACATTAACGTCAAATCGATTCTGGGCAATCAATTTGCTTTAGTGCCGGGTTTAAAGAGTCAAGATCAAATTACTCTGTTGGAAGAAGAGAAGATCATGGCTTATTACGGTGGCGGCACTCTTTATGCAACCCCTGAGCGCCAAGAACCTCTTATTTAAATCGTTTTAAAGAAAGTATTTTTGTGAGTCAACAACCTTATCAATCAGCAGAGTATGAGTTTGAGGCGGCCTTAGGGTTGCCTGAACCATTGCCACAAGATGAATTTATCTTGTGGCAGGGAGCTCCTAATTGGATCTCCATGGCAAAGCACGTATTTCGTTTGCAATGGCTAGGCCTGTACTTTGCAGCAATTGTGATTTGGCAATTGATTTCTGTAGCCCTTAGTGAGGGTGGCTTAGCCGCTGGATGGAGTAGCGTGGCACTTGCTTTTGCCTTAGCTGTGCTTGGGCTGATATTAGTTGGTTTCATGGCTTATTGGTCTGCAACTGAAGCTATGTACACCTTAACGAACCGCCGTATCGTGATGAGAGTCGGTATTGTTTTGACCGTCACATTTAATCTTCCGTACAAAACTTTAGGCAGTGCCGGTCTCAGGTTATACAAAGACGGTACAGGTGATATTCCAATGCAAATTTCCTCTGAGGATAAGATTGCCTACTTTCATTTGTGGCCTCATGCACGTCCATGGCGTTTAGCTGTTCCAGAGCCAATGATGCGTTGTGTTCCAGAGGCAAAGCAGGTGGCAGCCATCCTGACAGAAGCCTGGATTGCATCTGCTGGTTTGAGCAAAAAAGCAGCTCAAGAAATTCAAGTTGAGCAAGCTGGAGTGCAGACGGCATGAGTATTCTACAAAGCAAGGATTCTCTATCACCTGTAGCCAAGATACTGGTGGCCACTGGGATGGTCATTTTGTTGCTATTGGTATTTATTAACAGTCGTGACTTGAGTCAGGTAAGAGAGCCAGATGCAGTGCCTACCAAAGTATTGCAGTTGCGCTTTGAAGATCGTCCAGATGGTTCTATCGCAGTAATTAATTACAAAACTGGACAGGAGATCGATTCCGTTCAAGGTGAGGCGGGATTTGTTAGAGGTACTCTGCGTGGGCTTGCCCAAGAAAGAAAGCGCAGGGGATTGGATGGTGGGCCACCCTTTGAATTAATTTATAGAGCAGATGGCCGCTTGACTTTATTCGATACAGCGACCGGGCGCATGCTTGATTTAGAGTCTTTTGGACCTACCAATGCAGGAACATTTTTTAAGTTATTTGATGCATCACAGGCTGTAGCAGTTAGTAAATCATAAATATTTTTTTGGAGTGAGAAATGAATTTAGATAGCGCAGAAAGTATGTTGCAAAGTCAAATCCCTGCAAAGGGTGAAGTTAATCAATCCACCAAGATGGCATTAGAAGATGCAGTATTGAGCCCGCGCTTTTATACGACTAATTTTAAAGAGATGGATCGTATCAGCATTGATTCCTTGCGCCCTGAGTGGGATGCATTGATGGCAGAGTATGAGGGTGATAACAATCATGATCACTTTCAGCGCCCTGCTGATATGGACAAGGATTACTCTAATCTTCATCCGGCCTTATATGATGAGTTTGTTGACTTCTTGATCAGCTCAATTACTTCTGAGTTTTCTGGTTGCATTTTGTATGCTGAGATTAAGCGTAAGGTCACCAATCCTGACATGCGCATGTTGTTCGGTTACATGGCTAGAGATGAAAGCCGTCACGCTGGCTTTATTAATCAATGGCTCAAGGACTTCAACATCGGTATTGATCTAGGTTTTTTAGCGAAGGCTAAGAAATATACTTACTTTAGGCCTAAGTTTATTTTTTACGCTACCTATCTCTCCGAGAAGATTGGTTATGCCCGCTACATCACTATTTTCCGCGAACTTGAAAGTCGCCCTGAAACACGCTTTCATCCGATCTTTTTATGGTTTGAGCGCTGGTGTAATGATGAATTCCGCCATGGTGAATCTTTTGCATTAATCATGCGTGCCAATCCGAAGTTACTCCAAGGCGTAAATAAGCTATGGATTCGTTTCTTCATCCTTGCGGTGTATGCCACGATGTATGTACGTGACCATACTCGTATTGAACTCTATAAGGCGATGAAGATCTCCCCAACAGATTACGATAAAAAGGTACTTTTCATCACCAACGAAATTATTAAGCAAGTCTTCCCAATTTCCGTGAATTTAGATGACCCCCGTTTCTATCAGTATCTTGAAGAGATGAGAATGGTGTTTGAGAAGATGGATGTGTGCAAAAAAGAGGGTGGTTTAATCAATAAGTTGAAGACTGCCGTTTTAGGCGCGCGTGCTGGCATTATATTTTTGAAGTTGTACTTCATGCCAGTTCAAGACAATGCCTTGCCGGCTGATGTTCGTATGGTTCCTTCTTGGTAATTTGATGAGCATTGTCTGGCCCATCCTCTACTCCATTTTTATATGGTGGTTTAGCACGGGAATTATTCTCTTGCTAAACCAACGTCATCCTTCGACCTATAAAAATGCTTTTTGGGTAAGCGGTATGATTTTGGCTTTGGCTTTAGTTGGACTAAAAACTAGTGCCAATTTAAGTACTGTAGCCGGTGCTTATTGCGGCTTTACCTGTGCCATTTTGGTTTGGGGTTGGCAAGAAATCGGCTTCTTATTTGGTTACGTTACCGGTCCTCGTCGAGATCCTTGCCCAGAAAATTGTCGGGGCTGGCAAAAGGCCTATCTTGCATTTAAGACGATCCAGCATCATGAGATTGCCTTGGTAATTCTGGCACTTGCTGTGACTGTAATGACTTGGGGTGGCTCTAACCAGACTGGTTTTTGGACTTTTATGATTCTCTGGCTAATGAGGCAGAGTGCAAAGTTAAATATCTTCTTGGGTGTTTTGAATCTTAATGAACGATTCCTGCCTAATCATCTTAAATACATCTTTACGTATTTCACCTGCAAACCCATGAATCCATTGCTTCCAATATCTGTGATTGGTGGTGCTCTCTTTGCAATTCCATTATGGCAAGCTGCGCTTGATCCTAATGCAAGTGATTTCGTGGTTGCCTCAATGTCATTGACTGGCGCTATTTTGTCCTTGGCAGTCTTAGAGCACATTTTGATGGTGGTTCCTTTTTCTAGTGAAGGCTTATGGAAATGGGGGATGCGATCATAAATACGTCCACCATGCGCCGCTTTCCTGCGCCATCCGCAATTTTAGAGTTGTTAAAACCCATTACTTGGTTTCCACCCATGTGGGCGTTTGCCTGTGGAGTGATTGCAACTGGCGTTTCCTTTGAGGGACGTTGGCACTTATTAGTTGCTGGAGTCATTCTCGCTGGTCCGATGGTCTGCGCTGCTAGTCAGGCAGTAAACGATTGGTTTGACCGTGAAGTGGATGCAATTAACGAACCGCAGCGTCCTATTCCCTCTGGTCGGATGCCGGGGGCTTGGGGTTTATACGTTGCCATTATTTGGACTGGTCTCTCACTCTTGTTGGGTTGGTTCATTAGTCCCTGGGCATTTGTGGCAACACTACTCGGTCTTTTGCTGGCCTGGTTCTACAGCATGCCGCCATTACGCTTTAAGCAAAACGGTTGGTTAGGTAATGCGGCTTGTGGAATTTCCTACGAGGGCTTGGCTTGGTTTACAGGCTCAGCGGTGATGATGGGAGACTTATTCCCCTCTACGCCATCCATTCTGCTGGCTATTTTATATAGCATCGGCGCGCACGGCATCATGACCTTGAATGACTTCAAGGCGATTGAAGGCGATCGTCAAATGGGGGTACTTTCTTTACCCGTCCAGCTCGGTGTTGCAGGTGCCGCTGAAAATGCGTGTTTGATGATGTTGGCTCCCCAATTTGGCGTCTTTGGCCTTCTATTGATCTGGGGTGCTTACTGGCAGGCTGGCGTGATTGTGCTGTTGATAGCGGGGCAAATAGTGATGATGCGTAATTTCTTGCTAGATCCAGTTAAGCGCGCATTATTTCTGAGTGGTTTTGGTGTGCCATTGTTTGTTGCAGGAATGATGGTGAGTGCGTTTGCAGTGGCAGGACGTTTCTCGGTCAATTAATTCATTCCACCATGAACACTTCTCAACCCACCTATCTCACTTGGCCTCAAATCGCTCGATTAGGTTTAGTGCAAGCGTCTTTGGGATCCATTGTGGTGTTAACTACCTCGCTACTAAATCGTGTAATGGTAGTTGAACTAGCTCTGCCAGCAATCCTGCCTGGTGCATTGGTGGCGATTCATTATTTTATTCAGTTAATACGGCCCCGGATGGGTTTTGGCTCTGACCAAACGCGTAGAGCTACTCCTTGGATTCGTGGCGGAATATTAGTATTAGCGAGCGGTGGGGTACTTGCTGCTGCCTCAACGATTCTATTAAGTAGCTCAGTAGGATGGGGCATTGCGCTGGCCACGGTTGCCTTTTTAATGATCGGTGTTGGCGTTAGTTCAAGCGGCACCGCATTGTTGGTTCTTCTGGCAAAACGTGTAGAGCCGAAAAAGAAGGCTGCCGCTGCTACCTGCGTTTGGTTAATGATGATTTTTGGTTTTGCTTTTACGGCTAGTGTCAGCGGAAAGTTTCTGACGCCATTTTCATTTGAGCGTTTGTTAATGGTTTCCACCACCGTTTCTGTGATTGCAGTGGTGGTGACATTCTTAGCCATTTGGGGAATGGAGTCCCCACTTGTAAAAACGCAACAGTCTTCTTCTAGTGCAGATGAGGCTGAGTCAGCATCTAGCCCCATGAATGTTAGCTTTCGGGAAGCCTTTGCTGAGGTCTGGCAAGAGAGCAGGGTACGTTCGTTTACTTGGTTTGTCTTTGTGTCAATGCTGGCGTATAGCTCTCAAGATTTAATCTTGGAACCTTTTGCTGCAGTTGCCTTTGGGTTCTCACCCGCAGAGACAACAACATTGTCTGGCTTGCAAAATGGTGGCGTCCTCCTTGGGATGCTCTTTTTAGCCTTCATTACGAGCAAAGCTAAATCTCAGACTTTAACGTCATTGAGTACTTGGACTATTGGCGGCTGTCTTGCTTCAGCCTTGGCGATGTTGGGCCTTGTCTTATCAGGCCCCATTGAAAATGTCATGTTCTTTCAGGCGGCTGTTTTCTTATTGGGGATCTTTAATGGCGCATTTTCTATCGCCGCAATTGGATCGATGATGCAATTTGCCAGTATGGGCAGCGCTCGGCGTGAGGGTGTTCGCATGGGTATTTGGGGGGCATCGCAAGCGATGGCCTTTGGTTTAGGTGGAATTATTGGAACTGGCTTGAGCGATATCGCAAGGATTGTTTTAGGCGATCCCGCTTCGGCATATGCTTTTGTCTTTTTCTTAGAAGGTGTTTTATTTGTGGTGGCTGCTTACTTGTCATTTCAGACGCGTGCGCAAAAACAAACAAACGAGTTATCAAAGCAATTGGTTGGCGTTTAAGTTATCAATGAAGAATTAATGCACTCAATATATGGAGACCAGAATGAGTACTTTAGAAACTTTTGATGTCGTAGTTGTTGGTGGTGGTCCTACTGGAGCTACTGCTGCAAGTGACCTTGCTAAGAAAGGTCGAAAAGTACTCTTATTGGATCGCATGGGCCGAATTAAGCCTTGCGGTGGTGCTATCCCTCCACGCTTGATTAAGGATTTTGAAATCCCCGATGAGCTTTTAGTAGCTAAGGCCAATTGCGCCAGAATGATTGCTCCATCAGATAAGACGGTAGATATGCATATTGAGGGCGGCTTTGTGGGGATGGTCGATCGCGATAAGTTTGACGAATTTTTGCGCGTCCGTGCTGCCAACGATGGCGCCGAAAGAAGAACCGGTATTTTTGAAAAACTCAGCAGAGATGAAGATGGTTGCTCAGTGGTGCATTATGTCGTTCGCGGTGCTAAGCAGGGATTGCCTGATCATATGATGTCTGTACGTGCTAGAGCAGTGATTGGTGCAGATGGCGCTAAATCAGGAGTCGGACGCCAAGCTATTCCAGGTGCGAAGGATGTGGAATATGTTTTCGCTTATCACGAGATCGTCAAGGTCCCTGAAAATCCGCCAGCAGACTTTGATGGCAGCCGTTGCGATGTGTTTTATCAAGGCGCTTTATCCCCTGATTTTTATGGCTGGATATTCCCTCACGGTAATACCATGAGCATTGGTACAGGTACGGCTGATAAAGGTTTCTCTTTGCGCAGTGCAGTTGGCGCACTAAAGAAACAAGCCGGTCTTGAGGGCGCTGAAATGTTACGACACGAAGGTGCACCTCTTCCAATGAAACCATTAAAGAAGTGGGATAACGGTAGAGATGTAGTGTTGGCTGGCGATGCTGCTGGAGTAGTTGCTCCAGCCTCTGGGGAAGGGATTTACTACGGTATGTATGGTGGCCGTGTTGCTGCAGAAGCAGTAGAAGAACTACTCGTTACTGGCAATGGCAAGGTTTTAGCAAATGCCCGTAAAAAATTTATGAAAGAACACGGTACCGTGTTCTTAGTTCTCGGAATCATGCAGCGTTTTTGGTACAACAGCGATAAACGTCGCGAGCGCTTTGTCAAAATGTGTGAAGATAAAGATGTACAGCGCCTAACCTTTGAATCATATATGAATAAAAAACTTGTACGCCGTGACCCTATGGCGCACATCAAGATTTTCTTTAAAGATACTGCGCATTTATTAGGTTTTGCGAAAGTTTAAGGTGTCATTATTCAGCAGTAGTTGTAAATTAGTTCTAATTACTGAAAGGAAATAGAAATGAGAGATAACAGTGCAACAAACTTACGAAATAAAACCGGCAAAATCTATGTGATTGGGATCATCGCATTTTCAGGATTGATTATCGGAATTACCTTTATCAAATTCTTGTTTTCAGTTTAATTTTGCGGTGTCAGGCTCAGTTGTTCGAGACTGAAGCCGTTGTCATTTACTAGGCGGTTTAGCAGCGCCTGATACTTTTTGGGTTCAACCGTCTTGGTGCGGGAGAGAATCCAAAGGTATTGCCTTCTGGGGTCACTCACGGCTGCTAACTGATATTCGGGGTCGATATCGATTACCCAATAATCTCCCCAGACCATTGGCAAAAATCCGAGCCAAGCTGGAGCAAAGCGAACCTCCAGGGTGGGGGAGGTGGAGTTGCCAATTTGCCTTGCAGTACCCATGGCCTCGCCTTTTTCACCATTTTCAAAGGTGCAGCGATTAGTGACGCTGACATTGCCATCATCCTTGATCTTATAGGTGGCATTGGTATCGGCTATACATTTTCTTTGAAACCAATTTGGAAATTTGGCGATCTCATACCATGTACCTTGGTAGCGAGGTACATCGAGTGATGAAATAGTTTTAATAGGCGCAACTTGCTTTTGATCACCTTGCGCAATTGCAAGATTGTGAGTTAGACCAAATGCTAGCAGGGCGATGAGAGAGTAGATTTTTTTCATAATGTTTCTCGAGGAAAGGATGGTGAAGGTTATGAGGATTTCAGTTCCATTGAGCAGGATTCAATCCGCTCTTGCGCCTCACGTAATTGAATCAACTCTGTGCCCGCCTTATTAATTTTGAGTTGGCCAATATTGGGATCATAGCGCATCAATACTTGATAAAAATCTTTCACTTCAAGCAAGTTCACTTTGATTTCTTTGTCAGCTAAAAACAAATTCGCATCCAAAGAGCCTTTAGTGATTTCAAGCTTTAGCGGGCTACCATTCAGATTACATTGGATCACCTTATTCTGACTATTGATGGCCTCGAAGCTTGGACCACCAGCATCACACCCCCACAATAACAGGGGGATTAGGCATGAAAAAAGATGCTTGAAGTGCATACGGATCTTAGTCTTATCTGGATCCCAGCGGCGAAACTCCAATGAGATATTGATGTAGTCCAAAAATAAACGCAGCCCAAATCACAATTCCTGTGACAACAACAGTAATGGTTGCTTTAGTACTTATCACCGCCTTTTCTGGCATGTGAATAGGGCGCTTTCTAGCTGAACGGAAATCCAACACTGCCCACAGTAAAAAGGATCCAAATAAAATCAGGTCTACTAGGGTGCCGTTTGCTAACAGGTGTGCAAGCGCCCATACTTTGACACCCAAAATCATTGGATGCTTTAGCTTTAGCCGGATAGCATTATTGTTTGGTGAACTACCCGCCAGGAAAATAAAGGCAACCAGATTTAATAGGATGGCAATATGGGTAAGGTAAGTAGCAGGTTGCCACAGAACGACGGGTGTTTGTCTCGCTTGTCCGTAGCCAATGACGATCAATACCAATCCAATCAAGGAGATGATGGTGTACAGACCCTTCCATTTCACCTCACCTAAGCGATCAATCATGTGATTACGCCACGGTTCAGCAAAGATGCGACAAGAATGACTACCAAGAAAAATAATAAGACCAATGATGAGTAAAGACATGTAATGCTCCAGTAAGAATACTTATTCTAGGGTTTTATGAGTTTCAGATTTAGTCGGCTTGATACCATAGGGCTCAACTAGTGGCCAGATATGATTCGGAATCATCGAAGCCATTTTTGCGGGCTCCTCTCTTCTGAGATGGAGTACTGTTTCAATTGCTTTCATTTCTACCCGGGTTCGAGCAAACTCCAAGCCACGGGGACCAATCTTTGGCATCAACCATCCCACAATTGGTCTTAACCAATTCGGCATTTTTCTTAAAGGGAGTCCGCCTGCAGCGCGTTCGACATTCTTCATAAAACCTACAACGGCAGAGTGACGTTTACCTGCAGTACCCGGAGCAGATGTTGTGACTTCATCCCCAAGTAAATTAAGTAGTTCTTCACCACGGTGATTACGCACGATGAGCCATTGCTCTCCCTGCCCACCCATATAGCCAACCGTAATATCTGATAGAACGTTAGTGTAATCAACACAAGTGCGGCAGGTTAAAGGAAAGAAGTCATTTGGTAAAGTGGACAGCGGTAATTGAAGAAATGGTATTTCTTTCTTCTTGCCATTTTTAAAACGAACCTCAACATGATAGTCGGCCCTAAATTCAAGATAGTTAATCTCTTCGGGCTCCGAACTAATGAGCGATAGAAAGTGATGAAAGTTTTCTGTCGTCGTGTTATCTGAGCAGGGCGTCCCAATGACGTAGAGTTTTTCAAGCCCCAATTCTTTTTCAAGCGCTCTTAAGGCGTAAACCTGACAAGGGATGCCGATGACTGCCATTTTCTTGTAACCCTTGGCAATGGCTGGCTCCAACAGAGAGAGTAGCGGTGCGTATCCCATTCTCATGCCACGACATTTAGCCATATCAGATGCTTTATCAATAATGATGGGTAATGGCTTCCAGCGATCGTTAGGATCCTCAGTCATGGTCAGAATGGCATCAACTGCGCCAGTCTCCAGTAAGCGTTCACCAATGCGAGTGGTAATGCCTGTCCACTGAGCGCCCGTACTCGGATTTTTAAGTCCTGCACGCAGCATTTTGGTGAATGGACCAAAATGAAGTTCATCTGGTCGATTCACATCTCTGGGTCTACCGTGTACCTGTGTTTCTAGTTCGGGATATTTCGGCTTGATGAACTGGCAAGCGTCACCACAGCGTTTTGGATTACTGGTACGAGAGATCCCGCAGTCAGTACACAAGCTTCGATATGGTGCTGTATCCAGTGTCACGCTAGCCTTTCATTTTTCGGATTTTCGGGTGGGGCAAAGCTATATAGCTAAAGCTTCTCAATCCATTTATTATGACCTGAATATTCAATATTTGCAGAGCGTTTTAATCATTTTGGAGAATGAATTATGTTGCCGAATATCCCCCTCAAAAGACTCGATGGAGCCCAAGAAAATCTACAAGACTATGCAGGCAAGGTGCTTCTCATCGTCAACGTAGCTAGTCGTTGCGGGTTTACACCGCAATACCGCGATCTACAAAATTTGTATAAAGAAAATAAAGCCTATGGCCTGGAAATTTTAGGATTTCCTTGCAATCAATTTGGCGCTCAAGAGCCTGGCTCGGCGGATGAGATTCAAAACTTTTGCAGCGCCAGTTATGGCGTCACATTTCCGATGTTTGAGAAGATAGATGTGAACGGCGCTTCCGAACATCCTTTGTATGCATTTCTAAAGGAGCAGGCTCCAGGGATTTTAGGAACCACTGGCATTAAATGGAATTTCACTAAATTTCTGGTGAGCAAAGATGGTCAGTCCGTTACACGACTGGCATCTGCCGATGGCGCAAGCAAGATGGCAGAGGCGATTAAAAAAGAGCTGTAGATCTAGGCTCGTTTGATGAGTGCTACTGCTTGTGAGTAGCACTCAAAAGCAAAATTCATTTCTTTTTCTTTTTATCTGTATCAAGCCATTCGTTGACATCAGGGAAGGCATCACTGACTTCGCCCATAAACTCACGCACCATCAGATAAAGGCCGATTATCAATAGGCAAAAGACAAAAATGGAGATGACAAGGAGGGTGCTATCACTCATCTTTTGCGATTCAAAAGTGCAGATAACTTGAAATAAATTCCAAAACAGAAGATCGAGGGAATCCAAATCGCAGTGAAGATGGACTGTTCACGATCTTGCACCACAAACCATAAATAAGCAGATGTCATAAAAGATAGCGCGACGGCTAATAAGATGAAGTAATCTGATCTTTTAAACATATTCACTCCTTTGATTCATTATTAAAGTAATCCCCGATTCCATAGCCAATAGCACTTAAAAGGCACCCAATGATAGCGCAGCCGACTAAGACTCGAATGCCGGAGGAGAGCCCATACGCAAACTGCTCTACGGAAATAAAGCTCCATAAGCCGAGGATGATTAATATCAAACTAATGCAGCTGATCAAGAACCCGAGAGTAATTAAGGTCTTTTCAGTGAGTCGAGATAAAGGGGTCATCGGATTGATAGCAGCAGATGGCTTTATAGCCTAGTGAAAGATTTCAATTATGCAACCGATTGACAAGCTTTGTTGGCCGCATAAAGTTGGCCATTGCAGCGATGGTAATGCATAGCAGGATGATTTCTATCAGATAGACGCCACAGTAGCCAGTGGCTGGACTATTGAGTTCTTCGCCGAAATAATTTCTGGAGGCCATGCTGGCAATAATGTCCCGAAATACTCCACCGACACCCAGTGCAATACCCGCAGCAGTAGCTTGGACAGCCCCCCAGGCGCCCAATGCCAAACCACTTTGATTTTCTGGGGCATATCTCATGGTGGCAGTAAGGGTCCCATGGCTAAACAGACCATTACCAAACCCGATCATTAACACGCCGATAATAAAAATGAATGTGCTGCCCAAGGGGGCAGCTAAGATCACCAGAATAAATGCGGGAATACCCACTTTGGCGCCATTACTCGCCATCTGAAACGGATCATAGCCCGCACTTAACACTTTGGATGCAATGCTGAAACCAAACAAGCACCCCAGAGCTAGGGTAGCTGTTAAGACCGTAGTAGCACTGACGCTCATGTTGAGCAATTCACCACCATAGGGCTCAAGCAGAACATCATTCATACTAAATGCCATCGTGCCAAAGCCCACTGCAACAAGACGTCGAATAGCTTGACCACCCTCCTTGAAGGTAGCCCAAGATTCTTTGAAGTTTTGCTCTCTGGCAACAAGTGCTCGAGCACGGGCTTCTTCACGACTTTCCTGTTTCCATAAAGCAATAGCATTTAAGACAATCGTGACTACAGCGCTACCTTGAATGACTTGAATTAAGCGACCTGGACTATAGACTTCTAATAGCTGACCAAAAATGAGTGCACTTCCAATCATGCCAACTAACAGCATCACAAATATCAGGCCAACAATATTGGGTTGTGCTTTAGGCGGCGCAAGATCGCAGGCTAACGCCAGTCCAACTGTTTGAGTGGTATGAATGCCAGCACCAACCAATAAAAATGACAGTGCCGCAGCCGCCAAGCCAATCCATGCCGGTGCCTCACTGGCATTGCCTGCACCAGCTAAAACCAGTAAAGCAAAGGGCATGATGGCTAGGCCACCAAATTGCACCATCGTTCCCATCCAAATATAGGGAACACGACGCCAACCTAAAGCGGATTTATGGGTGTCTGAGCGAAAGCCAATCAAGGCTCTAATCGGAGCAAAAATAATGGGTAAGGCAACCATAATTGATACTAGTGATGCTGGAACACGAAGCTCAACAATCATCACTCGATTTAAGGTGCCGACTAATAGCACGAGGGCCATACCAACTGATACTTGAAACAAAGAGAGTCTTAGTAATCTGCCTAGTGGAAGTTCAGCAGAAGCAGCATCTGCGAATGGCAAAAAACGAGGACCTAAATTAGCCCAAGTGCTGATAAATTTTTGACTAAAACGATTCATGTGAAACTGATCTTAACTGACAGATGCACAAATAAAAAAACATAAGACCTAGATATTGAGATCTAGGTCTTATGAAGGAGGGTACAACTTATTTTTTTGCTAATGGTGCTGCAGGTGCCGTAGAGGCGGCGGTAGCTTTTGCAGCTTGACCACCCTCTAAAAAACCTTTCACCCAGGTTGTATTATTTAATAGTGCTAAATGCACTGAAAAAGAACCAACAGCTACTGCACCCAAAAACAATGGAATACCAACAGTTGGCCTTACAACAGTCCACATTTTTCCGTAGATCATCTTAAGCTCCTTAAATTATTTCAACCAAGGTGAATAGATGTAAGCAAGTAAATGGGCGAGTGCTGCAATCATCCCAAAAAATTGCGTACCTTGTATGAGGTTGCGATGCAACTCTTCCGCCTCCTCAACACTCAGACCTGTAAGAGTGTCATTTGTCATAGCATTTCCTCTCAAATCTAACTGCGTCGTGCTAACCCACACGAGGGCACTGAATTAACCTTCTTCACTACAAGGTGAATTTTATACCAATGTGTATAAAAATATTTACAGTTTTATCGGGAGTTTCCCTAATAAGTTGTTCTATTGCGGTGCAAAAAACTTATTCGTAACAGTGATTTTTAGGGGCTTTTTAGTCCACATGGGATATAGAATGGGTACCGTCAAAGGCTGTTTAGGGGCATCAAATAGTCAAACTAGTGAGCGATTTGTCATGTTAAAAATAGTAATAGAGATGGCTTGTGCTGCAACCGGATTCGCCATGTCTTTGTTGTTTGCCAAGCAACTGGATCTGGGTGCGGTCCCTGCCGTGTTTATGGGGCTGATGGGGGCAATCTTTACCTTTATCCTTGCCCAAGGCCTTACAAGCTTCATTTTTCGTATACTGAGACGCGATTAATATGGGGCTCAGCCTCTTTAAATATAAGGATAGAAAATGAACGAGCAATCTGAATCTGGGCAAGTGGACGCAAAAATGAAGAGAAGCATGCTTTGGCTCAAATTTGCCATTGTGATATTCCCTTTAGCCTTGATTGGTCAGATCTGGATTCTGTATCAGGAATACTCCTTCACCAATCTAGTCTTTGTATTGATTACCGCTTTTGCCTTGTATTCCACTATCAGTTCGTATAAAAAATTTAAGGCCTACGAGGCTGCAATCAAGAACCAGGAGTAGTGACCCCTATGCGGGTTTTCCCTATTAGGTAATACTCAAATAGGTGTCAATCTTGATTGACATATTGCGAATGAAGAGGAAGAATCATTTCTATGATTTTTCTTGATCCGCCCAAGCTATTTTTGAATAGCTACTAGCATGCAAATAATGAATCTTGGTGTCAACCACCATACAGCTCCAATTGATATTCGGGAAAGTGTTGCTATTGCCCCAGAAAACTTACGGGACTCCTTATTGGATCTTCGTAATTACTTAAAAGGGAAACATTCAGATGTGATGCCAGAGGTGGCTATTTTATCGACCTGCAATCGCATGGAGATTTATTGCGCTGCTAATGACGCTACCTATCCTGAGCATTATTTAGAAGAGCGCACTTTTGATTGGCTGACTTCTCAAAAGCGTTTGCAGGGTGATGCATTAAAGCCCTATATTTATTCTGCAAAAGAGACTGATGCTGTAAAGCATGTATTTAGAGTGGGCTGTGGAATGGACTCCATGGTGTTGGGTGAGACTCAAATATTGGGTCAAATGAAGAAGGCTGTGGAATTAGCTGACCAAGTGGGCACACTAGGATCGTATCTAAAACCTTTATTCCATAAAACCTTTTCAGTTGCTAAAGCGGTTCGATCCTCAACGGATATTGGTACGCATTCAGTATCCATGGCCGGCGCTTCTGTTCGCTTGGCCGAACGCATTTTCGGCGATCTTAAGAACTCCAAAATTTTATTTATTGGTGCAGGTGAGATGATTCAGCTATGCGCATCTCACTTTGCCGGTAAGAGGCCAAAAGAAATTGCGATCAGTAACCGCACAGTTGATCGTGGTGATGAGATGGCAAGAGTTTTTGCTGCAAAAGGTTTGCAAACAGATTCTTTTCCATTGCAATCTTTACCAACTCGCCTACATGATTTTGATGTCATTGTTTCTTGTACGGCAAGTACATTACCTATCATTGGTATGGGCATGATTAAAACAGCCTTGAAAGCCAGAAATAGTAGGCCAATTGTGCTGATCGATTTAGCGGTACCACGTGATATCGAGCCAGAGATTCGATCCCTCAAAGATGCCTATCTATATTCAGTCGATGACTTGGGTGGCGTTGTCAATGAAGGTCGTAATATTCGCGAGCTCTCTATGGCGGATGCTGAAATCATTATCGATAAAGGCGTCAGTGAATTTTTTCAGACACTTCAAAAAAGAACGCTAGTGCCGATTATTCAATCCTTGCAGACCACTGCAGAGCGGCTTAAGGAAATTGAATTAGAAAAAGCAGTTCGTCGCATTAAAAAGGGTGAAGATCCCGTTGAGGTTCTATCCATCATGGCTCAGGCCTTGGCCAACAAATTTATGCATGCCCCTATTAACGCATTACAAAATTCACCGAATAATGAGATTGAAGACTTTAAACGAATCCTCTCTAGCATCTACTCTCAAAAATAATTACGGTATCGAATATGCTTAAGGCGACTAACTTACTTCATACAATTAATTCTTCACAAGAATTAAAGCAGCTCGAGCAGTCTCAATTGCCACTATTGGCAGATGAACTACGTGAATTTATCCTCCAGTCTGTTGCCAGTACTGGTGGACACCTGTCTTCCAATTTGGGAACAGTGGAGCTGGCAATTGCCCTGCATTATGTTTTTGATACGCCTGAAGATCGCATTGTGTGGGACGTAGGGCACCAAAGTTATGCCCATAAAATTTTGACTGGGCGCAGAGAGATGATGCCGAGTTTGCGTCAGTTTGGAGGATTATCTGGATTTCCGAAACGCTCAGAAAGTCCATATGATGCTTTTGGCACGGCACATTCTTCCACTAGTATTTCAGCGGCTCTTGGGATGGCAGTGGCCAGCAAAGTTAAAGGGGAAAAGCGGAATGTAGTAGCAGTGATTGGGGATGGCTCAATGAGCGCTGGCATGGCCTACGAGGGTTTAAATAATGCCGGGGTTGATAAATCGATTCCCTTAATCGTGATTCTGAATGATAACGAAATGTCGATTTCTCCAGCTGTTGGAGCCCTTAATCGATATTTAGCAAAACTCATTAGCGGCTCTCTTTATGGCGCCACTAAAAAAGGCTTGGATAAGATGCTTTCCTACACGCCTCCGTTGAGAGAGTTTGCTAAACGACTTGAAGGTCATGCTAAGGGGATGATTGGACCGGCCACTATTTTTGAGGAGTTTGGTTTTGACTACTATGGCCCAATCGATGGTCATAATCTGGCTGATTTAGTTGTGACGCTGAGTAATTTGAAAAAAATTGCTCAGACTGATGGACCACAATTCTTGCATATCGTTACCAAGAAAGGTAAAGGATACGAGAGGGCGGAGTCCAATCCGATTTCATATCATGGCCCGGGAAAATTTAATCCTAGTGAAGGTCTTAAGCCTTCTGCGCCAGGCAAAAAAACCTATACCGAAGTCTTTGGTGAGTGGCTGTGTGATATGGCCAAGCAAGATGAACGTCTTATTGGTATTACGCCAGCAATGCGCGAGGGTTCGGGCCTAGTTCAGTTTGAGAAGCAATTTCCCAATCGTTACTTTGATGTTGGAATTGCAGAGCAACATGCGGTTACTTTTGCGGCTGGTATTGCGTGTGAAGGGCTAAAGCCAGTAGTAGCAATCTACTCTACCTTTTTACAAAGAGGTTACGACCAGCTCATACACGATGTGACATTGCAGAATTTGCCAATTGTCTTTGCCATTGACCGAGCTGGTATGGTCGGTGCAGATGGGCCAACCCATGCTGGTGTATTTGATATTGCTTTTTTAAGATGTTTGCCAAACTTAGTCGTCATGACGCCGTCAAATCAGGCGGATTGTAGAAATATGCTGACGACTGCTTTTAGTTTGAATGGCCCTTCTGTAGTGCGCTATCCACGCGGATCTGGTGAGGGTCCAGAGGCATCTCAGGCACTGGAGACCATTCCTGTTGGAAAGGGATCCATTGTTCGTTCGATAAAAAACCCAGAGGCTGTTGAAAAAAAGATTGCCTTTGTTTGCTTCGGCCCATTGCTCTACAGTGCGCTGAAAGCGGCAGATGAGCTAGATGCCACTGTTGCTGATATGCGCTTTGTGAAGCCCTTAGACGAAGCATTGCTGCTAGATCTTGCAAAAAATCATGATGCTTTGGTTTTTATAGAAGATAGCGCAATTCAGGGGGGAGCAGGTAGCGCCTGTTTAGAGGTGCTGTCTAGTCATCATGTTCAGATACCCACTCTACAAATTGGCTTGCCTGATGAGTATGTTGAGCACGGCGATATCAATCTGCTCTTAGATTTATATGGGCTATCCCCAAAGAAAATCCAGATCAAAGTACAAGAGCATTTTCAATTAACACTCTAACTACCTTACTTTTATGTTTAATAAAGAAAACGCACACATTAACGGCTTATCAAAAGAGAAGAAGTGGGAATATATTGGTAAACCTGTTGCCATCATATTTGGTAGCCTGAACCTCTCTATTCTGATATTTTTCTTAATCTCCTATTACGCTTAAGTGCTGAGATAAAGGCCTACTCAATTCTATGATGATTAAGAGAATGGTAGTGCCATTAGCCTGGGGTTTAACGGTAGCGATTTTGGGTGGCCTATCTACAGATCTAGGCCCCTGGTACCAAGCCTTAAAAGAGCCCTTTTGGAAACCTCCTGACATCGCATTTGGCCCAATCTGGTCAACTATTTTTGTTTTGTCTGGCGTAGCTTGGGTGGCAGCCAAATATTGCACTTCAGATCTTGTGATTCTGGGTCGCTTGAATATTTTGTTTTGGGTAAATGGTTTACTAAATATCCTTTGGAGCGTTCTATATTTTCGCTTACAAAGACCGGATTGGTCTTTATATGAATCCGTATTTTTATGGCTTTCAGTGCTTGCCATATTGCTGACCATTAGAAAGATTTCTCCTAAATATAGCCTGTATATGCTGCCCTATTTAATATGGGTGAGCATTGCCATTGCTTTAAACTGGGACACGGTTCGACTCAATGGACCCTTTGCCTAAAACTTTAATATCTTTTGAGATTCAAAAGAGGGGCTCAGTGTTGCAGGCTATCTATACAAAGATGCCAAAGACAACAATCATTTAGAGTTTCCACTATTGAGCTATTTAATAAATTTATTTTTTGAGAATATCAGAAACGCAACAGATAAGATGCCCAAGGAAAACAGTAAAAAAGAGCCTGTTTTCACAAAGACAGCAAAACCCAATAGCACCAAGCCAAATGCAAATAATCCTAACTTATCTCTAGACATTGAATCGCCTCCTGAATAATTGAATTGGACCTGAACCGTACTTTGTGCAAAAAAATCTTAAGATGATCTCATTCAAATAATAACTGAAGATTTTTATTTTTTCGCTATGAAATTGGCTATTAATCATCCAAATTTCAGAAAACACCCAGATCATCCCTATTCCCGCTCTACAAGCTTAAGTATCTGCGTACAATACTTTATTCATCAGCTCTTCCACTTTGGCTAAACACAAAATCACCAAGCTAGTGAAGTAAACGTTAAGCAGATCTATTTAATCCCTACGGCCAATATTTTTTTGTATTTAATTCTATAAATGATCGAGTTACGTCAAGCTGCGCTTGAGATACTAGCGCTTACTGATGCCCAAATCAAAGTCAGTCGATTATTTGGGCTATTTGACGATTACCAGCGACAACTTGTCGGCCTCAATATTTCTGCAACTTTTAGCTCTCAAGATCTTGAATTGCCAGGCCGCCCTGAAAAGCCCGAGCTTATTCCACCCCTACAGGTTCCCAAAAGAAGAATGGATAGCGTAGAGGGCAGAGCTTCTTTGTTGCATTCACTTGCACACATCGAATTCAATGCGATGAATCTTGCACTTGATGCCATTTGGCGTTTCCCTGATATGCCTAAGCAATATTACGAAGATTGGCTTCAGGTTGCCAAAGAAGAGTCTCACCACTTCACGTTGGTGAATGAATACATTCAGACATTGGGATTTAAGTACGGCGATTTTCCTGCCCACAATAGTTTGTGGGAGATGGTTGAGAGAACTACCGATTCAGTGATTGCCAGAATGGCGTTAGTACCCAGAACGATGGAGGCCAGAGGCCTTGATGCGGTTCCTGGAATTCGGGATAGGTTTAAGCAAATCAAAGATGATAAGGCAGTAGAGATATTGGAGATTATTCTCCATGATGAAATTGGTCATGTGTTCATTGGAAATCGTTGGTTTAATTATTTATGTGGGAATAGCGGTTTATCCCCGATCACTGCTTATAGAGAATTAGCCAAAAAATATCAGGCGCCCACTTTGAGGGGGCCATTTAACTTGGTTGCACGTCAGCAAGCGGGATTTACTGCGGAAGAGTTGGATTTGCTTAGATCTCTTAGCGATAAGCGGTCACAATCAGTATGAAAATTCTGAGTCTCATCCCACCGATGACACAGCTAAACACGCCGTATCCATCGACAGCCTATCTCACTGGGTTTTTGCGATCCCAAGGATTTAATGCTGTTCAAGAGGATTTGGCATTGGCACTAGTGCTCGGGTTTTTTACTGTTGATGGCTTGGCAGAGGTGAGAGATGCAGCAATAAAGCTTCCAGAAGAAAATCGTAGTGCTAGCGTCAACTTTTTCCTGGATTATTTTTCAGACTATCAAAGTACTATTGCGCTAGCCATTGCATTCTTGCAGGGGCGTGACAGCACTCTTGCTCATCGCATCAATAGTCGAGCTTTATTGCCGGAGGGTCCGAGGTTTGTACCTTTGGATACTTATGGTGAAGAGGAGGGTGGTGATTCACTGGCTTGGGCCTTTGGTGCTCTGGGCTCTCAGGATCGGGCACGTCATCTGGCAACGCTTTATCTCAATGATTTATCGGATGTATTGCGGGATGCAGTAGATGCTCGTTTTGAGTTTGTCCGTTATGCAGAATCTTTGGCAAGTAGCCAGCCGACCTTCACACCTTTGGCACAGGCTTTAGCAGCCCCGCCAACGTTAATGGATCGCCACCTTCAAGAGCTCACCAAAACAGCCGTTATTAAACATCAACCGAGTTTGGTGTTGTTGTCAGTGCCATTTCCCGGCGCGATGTATGCTGCATTACGCATTGCTCAAACGATCAAGGAAAGCTATCCAAGTATCAAGATTGGCCTTGGTGGTGGTTACGTTAATACTGAATTGCGTGAACTCGCTGAGCCACGGATCTTTGATTATGTAGATTTCATTACCTTAGATTCTGGTGAGAGACCCTTATTGGCTTTAATAGAGCATCAGAATGGTAAGCGTTCACAGCAACGTTTGGTTCGTACCTTCATACGAAATACCGACAATCAAGTACGTTATATCAATTGGCAAGAGCCTGATGTTCCCTTTGGGGAGGTTGGTACCGCAACTTGGGATGGATTGCCATTAGATTCTTATCTATCATTATTGGATATGCTTAATCCGATGCATCGGCTTTGGAGCGATGGTCGCTGGAATAAGCTGACCGTTGCTCATGGCTGCTATTGGAAAAAATGTAGCTTCTGTGATGTGAGTCTGGATTACATCTCGCGTTACGAAACTGCTTCAGCCAGTCTATTGGTTGATCGCATCGAGGCAATTGTTGCAGAGACCGGTCAAACTGGATTTCATTTTGTAGATGAGGCTGCACCACCAAAGATTTTGAAAGCACTTGCTGAAGAATTAATCCGCCGCAATGTAATCATTTCTTGGTGGGGCAATATTCGTTTTGAAAAGACCTTTACTCCTGAACTATCTGAATTGCTGTCGCAAAGTGGTTGCATAGCTATGTCTGGCGGCTTAGAGGTGGCTTCCGATAGGCTACTCAATCTCATGAAAAAAGGGGTTTCAGTAGACCAAGTTGCTCAAGTGACCAAAGGTTTTTCTGACGCCGGGATTTTGGTCCACGCCTATTTGATGTATGGCTTTCCAACCCAAACCGTTCAAGAAACTGTAGATGCCTTGGAGTATGTCCGTCAGTTATTCGAAAATGGCTGTATTCAGAGTGGATTTTTTCACCGCTTCACTTGTACCGTGCATTCACCAGTAGGGCTTGACCCAGCAGATTATGGAATTGAGCTTGCGCCATTGCCCCCCATTTCTTTTGCAAAGAATGATATTTCTTTTATAGACCCGACTGGCGTGGATCATGATGCCTTAGGTGTCGGTTTGAAGAAGGCGATTTATAACTTCATGCATGGCCTAGGATTTGAGGTGAAGGTTCATGATTGGTTTGAGATGCCAAATATTCCTAAAGCCTCTGTACCAAGAAATAAGATAGCTAAAATTTTGGGCTATGTATAAACTTTTAGAACAGATTTCAATTCCATTTAACTCATGCTCCTAACCAATCTATGAATCTTTCCCGTCGAACCTTTATTGCTTCCGCTGCATTAGCTCCAGTAGCTTGTGGCGGTCTATCTTATGAGCATGGCACACCAGTAGCTCAGCCAAAACCATTGCCGATGGTTCGCCCTCCGCAAATAGGACAAGAATGGATTTACATCAAAAAAGATATCTTTGACGGCAAAACGCTAGATGTGATTAATGAGCGAGTTGCCAGTGTTAGTACAACTATTGTGCTTGAACGTTCCACAGCGAATGGATTCCGCCTGCCTGATGAGATTCAGTCTTCATGGGGTATGGTTTCAACAGATCCTCAGTGGCCACGCTTACTGAACTTCAATCCACCTCTACCACTCTGGCCTGAAACGCTCTCCACGACATGGACAAAACAGTTCAATAGTAAATACAGTATCGCTGGTTATTCTGAATCCAGAATGGGCTGGCAAGAATATATGAGCGTACAGGGTTGGGAAAAAATTACAGTTCCTGCGGGCGAGTTTGTAGCATTGCGTTTTCAGAGTCTCATTAACTATGAGAGTGAAGATCCTAATAAAGTGGATTGCATCCGCAAGGAGACTGTTTGGTTTGTGCCGCAGATTGGTCGCTGGGTTGCTCGAGAAACTTCTGGGTCCTATCAACTTCAGGGGCAAATTGGAGCAGTGATTTTGGAAGGCAGTTACCAGTGGCAACTGACATCATATAAATGAAGCTATTGCAAAAGATCAGTTTCATATTTCTGCCGGCATTGCTGGTGGCATGTATTTCTGCGCAACCTTATCCAAGTGGTGTAGCCCTACCTCAACCCGTAAATCCGCCGCAAGTGAGAGCTCCTCAAATAGGTCAGCAATGGGTTTACAACGTTCGCAATGTTTTTAATCAAGAGATTGTGGATATTGTTACAGAGAAAGTAGTTGCTGTTGGTCCGCAAGTGCGGATTGAGCGAACGGGGCTTAAGCGCGGACGCTTGCCCGATGAAATCCAGCAGCCTTGGGGTTTTATTCTGCAAGATCCTCATTGGAATCCCCCGCAAAAGTTTTTACAGCCCATGCCTTTATGGCCTGAGCAATTAGCCTCGGGTTGGTCTGGTTTTTATCGAAATCGCTATCAAGTAGTAGGTTATCCGGATAATGATTATTACTTGGGCTTAAATATCGACGTATTGAAATGGGAACGCGTAAGGGTTCCTGCAGGCGAATTTAATACTTTGCTCTATCGTAATGGCATGCCATTCTTCACCAGTAATGACTTCTCACGAGTAGCGAATATTCGCAGTGAAGATGTCTGGCTTGCCCCTGAAATTGGTCGCTGGGTCATAAGGCGAAGTTCTGGCCAATACCTTTGGGCTGGGATGTTCTGGGGCGATGCCCTCTGGGAAGATTATCTGGAATGGGAGCTTGTGTCCTGGAAGTAAGTAAAGCGCTTAAAATCAGCACATAGCTATGTATACCGTTAAAGAACTCTTTCCAACCCTGCAGGGTGAGGGTGCCCACACTGGGCGCGCAGCAGTGTTTTGCCGTTTTGCTGGATGCAATCTTTGGAGTGGGCGTGAGGAAGATCGTGCATCGGCAATTTGCCAGTTTTGCGATACCGACTTTGTGGGTACTAACGGCATAGGTGGAGGTAAGTTCGAAACCGCCTCCGAGTTAGCCGAATCGATTGCAAGGGCCTGGACTAGCAATGATGCTGGGCCACAGCAACGCTATGTAGTGTTTACTGGTGGTGAACCTTTACTCCAGTTAGATGCTGCCTTAATTGACGCTCTCCATCTAATAGGGTTTGCCATCGCTATCGAAACGAATGGGACGATTAAAGTGCCCAAAGGGGTGGATTGGGTTTGTGTTAGTCCTAAAGCGGGTTCTGAACTGATTGTCCTTCAGGCGGATGAAATTAAGTTAGTTATTCCTCAAGCAGGCCATACCCACATCGAAACACTCCTAGCCAGATTTGAAAAGATGGACTATCGCAATCGTTTCTTGCAGGCAATGGATGGACCTCAAATTCAAGAAAACTTAGCCTTGGCGATCAAGCTATGTCAAAAACGGCCTTTGTGGCGTTTGAGTGTGCAGACCCATAAAATGATCGGTATTCGCTAGCTAGTATCAGCAGGTGAATTTTTAGAAAAGTGAACATGACTACTAAGCAAGAAGCTATTTCGATTACTCGGCGACTAGAGTTTGATGCGGGCCATCGCATTCCTAACCATGACGGTCAGTGCCGCCATTTGCATGGTCACCGTTATGCAATTGAAGTGACTTTAATGGGTGTTGTTGCCGATCATCCTGGTAAAGCAGATGACGGTATGGTTTTGGATTTTGGAGAGATTAAGCGCCTTACCAATCAACATGTAGTGGAACCCTGGGATCATGCCTTCTTAGTTGCAAAGGAAGATACAGGTTTAGTAGATTATTTAAATTCCATTCCTAATCATAAAACTGTCGTGATGGATCATGTGCCCACAGTAGAGAACTTGGCCAGTGCTGCATTCAGACTTTTGCAACCCGTATTTGATAAGGCATTTGATGGTCGGCTGAAGCTATCATCGATTCGCCTTTACGAAACCCCCAATTGTTGGGCAGACGTTTCGCATTCATAGCATCGATTCAATTGACCATGCAAGCGGAGCTTGATCGCCAATACATGCAGCAAGCCATAGAGCAGGCTATGCTCGCTGCTTCTGCTGGCGAGGTGCCGGTTGGCGCAGTTCTGGTTCGCGATGGCAAAGTCATTTCTAAGGGCTTCAATCAGCCTATCTCCAACAGTGATCCCAGCGCTCATGCTGAAATGCTTGCCTTAAGAGGGGCGGCTCAATCAGAATCTAACTACCGATTACCTGGGACAACACTCTATGTCACCTTAGAGCCCTGCACCATGTGCGCAGGCGCGATGTTGCATGCCAGGATCGATCGAGTCGTTTTTGGTGCTAGTGACCCAAAAACAGGTGCGGCAGGTAGTGTTCTCAATGTATTCTCGGAAAAGCAAATTAACCACCAGACCCAGGTTGAGGGTGGCATTATGAGTGAAGAGTGTGGCCAGATCTTGCGTCAATTTTTTAAGGAGCGACGTTGAAGCAAATTCATTTGATTGCTCCATCAGGAGCGAGTCTTGATACCCGAAGTCCTGAAGTTGGTATTAGTTGGTTAAAGCAGCAGGGGATTGAAGTTTTAAACGCTGATTGCGTTACTCGAGTTGAGCAGCGTTTTGCTGGTACTGATGCACAACGCTTAGCTGAAATCAATCAGCTTGCGAAGCTTCTTCCGCAGGTAGTCGTTGTTGCCATGCGAGGTGGCTATGGCTTACATCGCTTACTTCCAGATATCGACTGGGCTAGCATTGCTAAGGCTGTTCACAATGGACTGCAGATTTGTGGCCACAGTGATTTCACAGCATTCGAGTTGGGCTTACTGGCAAAGACTGGAGCCATCACGCTAGCGGGACCCATGCTGAACTTTGACTTTGCTTGTCAGGGTGAGCAGGGTGAAGGTATTACACCAAATGCATTTATGTGGCAGCATTTTCAAGAAGCAGTGACAGAGCGTTCATTGCAATGCAAGATCACTGCAACACAGCGATATCTTCAGCAGGCAGAAGGTCAATGCTCAGGTATGCTTTGGGGCGGTAACCTCACCGTCCTGTCTGGTCTGGTGGGTACCCCCTATTTGCCAAGTCATGAGCAAACTAAGGGGGGCATTCTATTTCTTGAAGATGTGAATGAACATCCCTATCGGATCGAGCGCATGCTAATGCAATTGCTTGACGCAGGTGTACTGGCTAGTCAAAGTGCCATTCTTTTTGGCGGCTTCTCTGCTTATCGCCTATACGATAACGATCGTGGTTATAACTTAGATAGCGCTATTGAAACCATCCGTAAACGCCTGCCAAGCCATATCCCAATGCTAACGAACCTTCCTTTTGGGCATCAGGCTGAAAAGTTAACCTTACCAGTGGGTGCGCAAGCACACATGGAATATCGTACGACAGGTTTTAGTATTCACTCTTCGTGGTAACGCATGAATCACTTAGGACCCTCTTTGAAAGCGCTATTCTTATTAAGCAGCATTTTGATCGCAGGCAGCACAATGGCAACTGAAGAGCCAAAATACACCCTCCTAGAAAAATCAGAGCCATTCGAGTTGCGGGCCTATGCTCCACAGTTGATTGCTGAGGTCAAGGTCGAGGGTGACTTAGATCAAGCTTCAGGCCAAGGATTTCGTTTGATAGCTGCCTTTATCTTTGGTCAAAACCAAGTGAGTGAAAAAATTGCGATGACTACTCCGGTTGGGATAGAGTCAAATAATCAGCAGAAAAGTGCAAAAATTGCGATGACTGTTCCAGTGGGCATTGAATCTGCCAAGCCAGAAAAGGGTGCCGCTAATCAATGGACCATATCGTTTGTCATGCCCTCCGAATACACTCTAGAAACTTTGCCTAAACCCTTAAATCCTCAAGTCAAAATCAGGCAACTGCCTGCAGAGACCAAGGCAGCCATTACTTTCTCTGGTTTTTATAGCGAAGATACAGTTTTGGAAAAAACCAAGGCCCTAGAAGATTGGATGAAGAGCAAAAATATACAAGCCATCGGCTCGCCGCAGTTTGCGCGTTACAACCCGCCCTGGGCACTGCCTTTTATGCGACGTAACGAGGTGATTATTCGGGTTCGCAATTGAGGCTTAAGCCCCCAAGCTCCGGGCTTTGCTTGAAATAAAGGAGTCTAGGGAAAGTACTTAAGATATTTCATTTGAGTATCGTCACAAATGAGCTTATAAAGTAAATATTCCCATTTATAGGCTCTTAGGCAGTCAAGGTGATCTCAAGTAGTGATTTGAGACTGCGATCTGATCAAGTGATGTTCATGAATTTATCCAAACTGGTGAGTATCGCTAAATCTAAAACCAAATCTAGCCAATGCGACTCTAAATATAACCAAAATTCCCCTTCAAATCAGTCCAATAGTATTTGGAAAGATGCCTCGGAAAAGGCAACTTGTTATGTTCAGCGATTGCGCTAGTTAATAGGTATCAATGTATGGCGGCAGAATTAGAGAACGATCTTTTTTTAAGGGCTTGTTTTTCTCAAAAAACAGAAAGAACGCCTGTTTGGTTAATGCGACAGGCTGGACGATATTTACCAGAGTATCGCCAAACCAGAGCTAAGGCAGGAAGTTTCCTCGACTTAGCTAAAAGCCCAGAGTACGCAACGGAAGTCACCTTGCAGCCTATCGATCGCTATGGCCTAGATGCCGCGATACTATTTTCGGATATTTTGACTATTCCAGATGCAATGGGCTTGGGCTTAACTTTTGATAGTGGTGAGGGGCCTAGATTTTTGCGCCCATTAAGCTCCGAAGAAGATGTAAAAAAGCTTCCAGTGGCCGATATGGAACAACTGCATTATGTATTTGATGCCGTGGCATCCATCTCAAAGGCACTCACCTCCAATGTCAAACAGCAAGTCCCCCTGATTGGATTTTCAGGAAGCCCCTGGACTTTAGCTTGCTACATGATTGAAGGCGGTGGATCAAAAGACTTTGCCAAGACAAAGAAGATGCTCTACGACCGCAAAGATCTCATGCGAAAAATATTGGATATCAACGTCAAATCAATCACTGAATATCTGACACTTCAAGCAGATTCTGGTGCTCAGGCTCTCATGATTTTTGATACTTGGGGTGGCCTATTAACCGCAAGTGACTATCTTGAGCATTCACTAGCCCCCATGACGGCAATCATCGGCAGCATTAAAAGTAATCCTAAATACAAAGACCTGCCTATCATTTTGTTTACCAAAGGAGGGGGTCTTTGGTTAAGTGAGATTGCACAATCTGGCGCCAATGTGATTGGTCTGGATTGGACTATTGACCTTAAAAATGCGCGCCAAACTATCAATCAAGCTTCAAAGAACCCAATTGCGATTCAGGGTAATTTAGACCCCTCGATTTTGTTAGCTAACCCTGCTGAAATAGATGCTCGGGTGAAGCAATTATTTGAGGGGCTATCCAAAGCAGTTGTTTCAGATGGAAGTCCACTCGATGGACATATTTTTAATCTGGGCCATGGGATTTCACAATTTACTCCCCCGGAAAATGTTGCCGTTTTAGTCGATGCCGTAAAGCGTTATTCAACAAGCCTGAGGGCAAGCGCTCAATAAGAGAAGTCATTTTTTAAGGTCAGATTCTGAGGTGAAGCAAGGGAACTAATATGACGATTATGAAATTTTGTACAGTGTTTGAGGCTCTGGGTAGCGAAATCAGATTACAAGTTTTTGATTTCATCATGCAGGCGGGCGAGGAAGGTGTTGCACCCAAGGAAATAGTTCAACAGTTTGGGGTGGACTCAGGTACTCTGCAATTTCACCTTAAAAAACTCATGAACGTTAATCTTGTCAGTAAAAAAAATACCAGAAGAAACAGGCGCTACTACTGCTCAAGTAATATCCCAGCAGTTTTTCAGCAATTAGTCTTACAAAGCGACGCTACTTAATCTCTCTAATGTCTATTTAAGGTACACATAGTATGAAAATTTATGACTGGATTACTGCAGCCGAAAAAGGAATTTTGATTCTCATTGCATTCTTTACTATTTTTAGTGTCGGCATAGAGATGTATAACGTTCTTCTGAATGGAAAAATTACTTTAACCGATCTGTTACTCATGTTCATTTATGCCGAGGTGTTAGGTATGGTGGCGGCTTTTTACAAGTACAACAAGATTCCAATCACTATCCCCATCTTCATCGCCATTACAGCACTTTGCAGACTTATTATTTTGCAGGGCAAGGGAATTAGTACGATTGACTTGATATATGAGAGTGGAGCAGTATTGTTACTGGCTCTTTCAGCGATCATCATCAAAAAAGCCATGAGTACCAAAGAATCAGGGGAATAAACCCCTTTAATGGATGCTGACTAATAGCTCAACTCAGCTCAGACCTCAAAACTCTTCAATACAAATGAGGCGCCGCTATCTTGTCCTAGTGCCTTAACAAGAATAGGCAAGCTTTCTGATAGTTGCCTTTCTAGAGTCCACGGCGGATTGATGATGAACATCCCGCTAGCCTGGAGTCGGCGCTCTTTGGGGGCGTTCTCAACCCGAAGCTCAACTTGCAAGCAAGAGCGCTTATGAGCCGTCGCAATCTTTTTCATGTGATCCGGTAGAGAGGCGGATTCTCTTCTGGAAAGGCAGGGATACCAAATTGCGTAGCAACCCGTAGCGAAACGATGCAAAGCCTCTTCGATCGCCGTTTCGAGATAGCGATAGTCCTGCTTATCCTCATAAGAGGGGTCAATCAATACTAGGCCACGCCTACTGGGTGGTGGCATCAAGCCTTTCAGTCTTGCAAAGCTATCTTCTGCATAAATGTCGACTTGCTTTGATTGCTTGAGCTGGCTGATATTGTGACGCAAGATATCAATTTCTTTGGGATGTAACTCAAAGAGCTTCAGACGATCTTGTGCTCTCAGTAGCTGTGCCAAGATGAACGGAGAGCCAGGATAGACGGCAATCTCATGATCGGTATTCTCGGAACGAACGAGGTCGAGATAATTCGCTATGCCAGGACTGACTGAATTGTTCTCTGCAAATTTAGCCAAACGATAAATGCCTTGATCAGCTTCTTTGCTGACGGTTGCAAAGCCATCAATCAGGCTATAGATGCCAGCACCAGCATGCGTATCGACAATCGTCAAAGCGCCAGGCTTTTCTTGTAGATATTCAACTAAATGAATCATCACCAGATGCTTCAGAATATCAGCATGGCTGCCGGCATGAAAAGCATGGCGATAACTAAACATCTTTAGGTAGCCTTGGGTTTTTGCGCTTTAATAAACAAAGCTAGAGTAATGCTAATTAATGCTACACACGCATATTGCAAAGACTGATTGAGCTCTGAATCTAGGGTTTGCGTAAGGAGAACATAGATAGTTGCAAGTCCGCCTAGAGCAAGCAATCTAGGCCCGATCTGATGAGGTGTCATCTGCTTTTCTGGAATAAACCCGGCTAATAGGGCTCCCAGCATTCCAGACCATATTCCAATAGCGCAACCGGCCAACACATCAGTGAGCCAGTGTGCACCAAGCGCATTGCGAGAGATGCCTGAAAAACTTGCAATGATGAAAATCCACCAGAAGGAGCTTCTTTTATCTCGATCGCTAGCAAAGTAGATTCCAGAAACTACTGCAAAAGCAGTCAGCGTATGGCCAGAGGGCATCGCTTTATGTAATAGAGGCTCGCCGATGCTATAAAAGTCTTCTAAGCCAAGCACTCCAGCGGGACGCGGAAGATCTAATAGAGGCTTGATGATTTGACTGATGGCACCACCAATCAAGGATGCCAGCAGTCCAGCGCTGAGTAATCGAGGTGCTAGCAACAAGAGGGGGAAGCACAGTGCAAAGATGCCCCAGCCATTGCCGATAAACGTGAGCCAGGTCCAAAAAGTATCTGGAAGTAACTGGGTATAGCGATTAATAAATAAAAATGTCGGGGTTTGCAACCCACCAAAGTAAATGGCAATTGCTAGACTCAGCGGCAGAAGCGGAACACACCAAACCCAAATGGAGGCAATTACTAAAGCCGATTTGCGCTGCTCAGCCATGCGATTTAATGTGCCCGCTCTTGATCGGCTTCGTTTAATTGATGCGCCATCTTTTCTAATACCTGAGTAACGGTAATGGCTTGCATGCAGATATTGTCATGGCACGGTGTTTTACGATGATTAGCGGCACTAACGCAGGGTGAACATGCCAGATTGGCAGTAATGGCAATCGATTTACCAATAGAGCCATACAGTGCTGGCGTCTCTGGTCCGAAGAGGACAACTGTGCGAAGTGGAGTAACAGCGGAGAAGTGACCAGGCCCAGAATCGTTGGTGACCATCACATCAGATAGGGTGTAGAGTGGCGGTAATTCTGCAAAGCTTACTTGGCCTGCAAAGTTCAGCGCATTTTTAACATTGGCAATTGCGCGTACTTTTTCAACATAGTTAAATTCAGCTGGGGAGCCAGCGATCAGAATGAGATCATTTGGATAGCGTTGATTTAATCCCTGAATCAGCTCAGAAAAGCGCTGTTGAGCCCAACGCCTTTGTGGCAAGAGATCACTGGCATTGGGGTTGACCAAAATGAGGCGTTGCTCACCTTGCTTAAACGCAATGCCAAAACTCGCACTTAGTTTCTCGATTCGTTCACGGACTTTGCTTAATACTGTTGGATCAATTACCGCTTGCTCTAAGCGAACTTCTGAATCTGCAATATGTATTTTGCTAAACGGTAGCTCAATCTCCTGAGCAAATGCCGCATGAATCAGAGAGAGGAAATTCTTCGTAATGTGAATATGCGGGTTGTAATGCACTTTTCGCGTCAGCATAAAGCCGCGCCACAAGCCTTCACCATGAAAGATGTGATAACCCACGCGGCTGCGTGCACCGCACAAACCGGTCAGCAGTGCAGTAAAGCGAGAGAACAATTCCAAATCAATCACGGTATCAATACGGTGCTTGCGAGCTACTAGTAAAAATTTCAGCGTATCTTTAATTAAGCCGCCTAAGCTTGAAGAGTCAATTGTGAAAATATTTTCAGGCTTAACGGTGTTTAGTAAAGTGAGGCTGGCACGATTGCTTTTAAAGATCAGGAAAAATAATTCAGCGCCACGAGCTTGTGCATTACGCATCGCAGGATCTACCAAGATTGCGCTGCCCATTTCAGATAGCTCAATAAAGAGTAATTTACGGGGCGCTTCTGGAGTGCTAGCAAAGATATTCTTCACGCCATCCATTAGGGCAACGACTGGGCTTGCTATTGCGCAAAGTGGTACGCCGACCCAGTGGTCAATCGCACGCATGGTGTTGACGCTAATACTCATATTGGGGCTCTAAAAGAATTATTTCCGTTTTAATAAAAAGTAAGCACCAGGCAAAACCGATAAGACGGTAATGGCACCGTAACTAATAGATGCTAATACTGTCATGGAGGGGCTAACACCCCACAATGCCAGCACAGAAGAGAGTGTAGCTTCACGCAAGCCCCAGCCGGAGATGCTGATCGGTAACATTAATAAAAGACTTAAGGCAGGCAAGCCAATCATGAGGGCTTCAATCGGCGCATCAACTCCATAGGCCTTGAGGCAAAAGAGCAGCGTCAGAATAGTCAGGGAGTGAATGCCAATCGCAAATGCGGCTTGAGCTACATTCATGGGCCAAGAAAATGCGAGCTTGATACCGGGTAGGGCGTGACTCATTTGTACGCGGTCTAATAATTTTTGCAACAAATGACAGCTAGGCCCCCATGCCAAAATAGCGGCGAGCAATAAACCTGCCGCCACCATGACGCCGGTGACTGCATACCCCAGGTCGGTGCCCCAGGCGGCTAAGGTCGCGCCACCCAGAATCAGGCCAAGTCCGCCCAGTAAATTATTTCCTGCTAAGCCAAGTAAGCGATCCACTAAGACCATGGAAAAACTGAGGCGCAGTTTAGGGGTTGCGTGCTCAAGGTCAACCGAGTGATGCAGCTCCTCATCAAGCTCCTTCGCCTCAATCAACTTGCCACTGCTATTTAAGTGAGTGGCAGTAATAGCACGATAACTATCACCACCTAGGGTGCTGGGTAAGCCTTGATTAATCAGTCCACCGGCAAAGTAGAGCGCAATAAAATTTGCGAGACTTCCTTGAAAGCCCACCTGACGCATCAAAAATCCCCAGCGTAGTCCACCACAAACAAACGCTGAGATCATGGTGAATACGGCCGCCAAAAACCACCAAGGCTTCATCTGAATATCAGAATTTAATAGAGCGTGCCAATCAATTCCGCTGGTAGCCTTCCAGAGAAGAGCAACCGACAACAAAATACGAATGGTGGGCCAGGCCCGCTTGAGGATTACTTTCCACCCAGATGTGGCTTTGGGGGTGGCTTGGGGTTGTGAACTCATAGGCGTAAGGATAATGCCTATGGCCCCTAAGGTCTTGAATTTGGGGAATTAACGCGCTACACCCGCATCCTGCCAGTTCCGGCAGAGGCTGTAGTCAAATTTAGATAAAACTTGCCCAAATCGAATAATTTCCAGCTGGTCCAGTGGTTCGCAGACTTCAAAGGCCAGATTTCCGCCGATAGGCGGCCTAAAACTCATTCCCGACCAGTTAATCAGTAAGACGTTTGCACCGGCCGGCAATTGCCCAAACCAAAGGTCAAACTGATCCTGTCTTTGGTCCAGCACAAAGACCGGGAGAGGTTGAGCGTACCAGGCAGCACGACTGCCTAGAGTCCAGTTTTGCACTGCAATTCCGTTGGCCTTAGTAGCTTGCGCTAATTGAGCTGCTTTCTGGCCAGCAAGCTTCCAGCCGTAGAGATCGGCAATAGGGTTCGATTTCACTGCTGAACTAGTGATGCCTCCAGCCAAAACAAAACCAAAACCGAGCAAGCAAATCAATAACTGCCCAAGCAGCAATATCCGAATTGCTACACGATGTTGCATAGCCCATGCTTTAGCTAGACCAATGCCGGCAAATGGCGCAAGACAAAACCAGGCAGGCGTAGTCCAGTGGGGCAGGCTACCTCCACCAGAGAGAGCAGCGAAAATCACAAAGGGAATTGCGAAGAAACTCAGCAGAGCAATCAGAACCAACTTGTGCGAGTGGAGGCAATGCCTTAAAAAAGTATAGGCACCCAAAAGCAAGAGGAGTCCAAAGCAGGCAATCTGAATACCCACAAAGGCGCCGACTCTACGCCACTCCCAAGCACCACCACTGCCATGAGCAATTTGATACTTGAATGAGATCCAATCATTGACCCAGTTCCAATAGAGTACGGGGCTAATTACGATTAAGGCAATTGCTGCAGCAAGCCAAAAACCAACTTCAGTAATCCAGACTTTTTTGGGTGAAGCTAACAATACGAAGAGCAAAGCAAATGCAGTAAACGCAGCGGTGTACTTACTCAGACCTGCCAAGCCCAGTATTAAGCCAGTAATGATCCAGTCTGCAATGGTGAAGTAATCTTTTCGGGTCCAACGTAAAGCCATCAACATTAAGCCAAGACTTAAGGGGGCAAGTAAGGTATCAGGCAAAAGACCGATTGCTAAAACATGGGGCAGTGGCGCTGTAATGATGGCTAATACCGCCATCAATCCACACAGGTTTGCTGAGGGAAGAGCGGTAGTTAAGTAACCCGCATTACGCCCTTGTATCAAGCGGTGAATTTCAAGGGTCACTCGATATACCAAGAAAGCCGAGAGCACCCAGAGTAATTCTGGGATCAAGCGAATGATTCCCTCAGATGATGTCAGGCTCACTAGTGGCCACTGGATCCAACCCACCAGTGGCGGGTGATCAAAATAACTCCAGGCAAGATGTTTTGCGTATAAAGCGTAGTGCGCCTCATCGACAGAAAACTCAATCGAGAAACCCAAGGCAAAATGCACTAGTGCAGCCATGCAGATACTGATGACTGCCCAGCTTGAGGGTGATTGATGGCGCATGCGATGATTTTAGACTTAAGCAAGCTATTCTTTGGGACAATGAGGTAGATGCCTATAAAAATTCCTTTTCAATCCCTGCTGCTTTTGACTGCCATAGCCATCTCCTTGGCAGGCTGCGCGGGTTTGACTGGAAACTCTATTGAGAATGAGGCGGGGCAGCCATTCAATGCGGATCAGTTACCAGCTCAAGAGGATTTACCGAAATTCTCTGTGGAGAGGCCAAAAGATGGGATGCCGAATGGTTGGCATTTCTATCGCATCGCACCGTATAAAAAGAATACGCTTTACCGCCTTGAGAATTATCAAGGTCGCACAGTACTTGCTGCTAATTCCAAAACTTCAGCATCTGGTCTTGCGGTAAAACTTCGCCCCCGCTCAGCGCAGAACTTATGGTTGCAATGGGAGTGGAAGGCGATAGGTGTAATACCTCAGGCAGATAATGCAGACAGCCAGTATGACGATGCACCGTTGCGGATCTTAGTAGCCTTTGATGGCAATAAATCCAAACTTCCCCTCAAAGAAAAGCTCACCTTTGAGATGGCTAGCTTAATTAGCGGCCAAGAAATGCCTTACGCCACAGTGATGTATATCTGGTCAGGTAAGAATTCAGTCAACACAGTTTTGAACAATGCCCACACTTCTCGTGTAAAGATGATTGTGGTGGACTCTGGTTCAGATAGTTTAGGTGAGTGGCGCAAACACGAGCGAGATTTAGCAGCGGACTACAAGTTAGCTTATGGAGAGGCACCGGGTAATGTGATTGGCATCGCACTCCTTACGGATACAGACAATACCAAATCAGAGACCCGTGCTCTGTACGGCGATATTGAATTACTACGCAAGAACTCCAAATAGCTCATACATTCTGAGGGCGCCAGCGCTTTAAGAGAAGGGCATTACTCAAGACGCAAAAACTGGAGAGTGCCATTGCACTGCCAGCTAGCATGGGCGATAAATAACCTAAAGCTGCCATTGGAATGCCTATCGTATTAAATGCAAACGCCCAAAATAAATTTTGGGCAATCTTATTCCAGGTTCTTTTTGAGATGTCAATTGCATCGGCAACCAAAGTGGGGTCGCCACGCATTAAGGTGATTCCAGCGGCTTGCATCGCTACATCGGTCCCAGTGGACATCGCCATGCCCACATCCGCCATTGCCAATGCCGGTGCATCATTCACGCCATCACCAATCATTGCGACATATTGCTTTTGAACTGCAGGCGGATTTTGTAGCCGATGAATCATTTGCGCTTTATCGCCTGGCATGATTTGCGCAAAGACTTCATCAATGCCGATGATTTTTCCAACGCGAGTAGCAGCGAATAAATTATCACCCGATAGCATTACCGTCCGAATATGTAATGCATGCAATGCGTCGACCGCTGATTTTGCATTGGGTTTTAGTTCATCTCCAAAAGCAATCACGGCGATTGGAATTGACACTTCCCCATCGTTGCTACTGGAGTCCATCAAGACAGAAACAGTCTGACCCTGTTCAAAATAAGCCTGCGCCTTTTGCAAAACGAGATTGTGCTGACTACTGCCCTCAAGCGAGGCTACGCTCTGCAAACGCAGTGTTTTTCCTGCAAAAGGACCACTACTTGGAATGCCTTCAATCCCAATACCAGGCAAGCCCTTGCTAAATGAGGTGGCGATCGGTGCGATACCTTTTTCTTTGGATGAATCTAGCAGTGCTCTAGCTAAAGGATGTTCACTTCCCAATTGCAAGCCTGCAGCAGTAGCAAGAATCTGATCAGCATCGGCAAGCGATGTATCCAAGGGCAGTAGGGCGAGCATGCGTGGCTTACCCATTGTTAATGTGCCAGTCTTATCAAAGGCAACGATATTGAGCTTATGAGCCAGCTCTAATACTTGTGGATCTTTAATTAAAATACCAAAGCGTGCGGCTATGCCAGTGCCAGCCATGATTGCAGCTGGAGTGGCTAAGCCAAGCGCGCAAGGACAAGCGATCACTAAGACCGATACGGCGCGCAAGATAGCAATCGAGATGGAGTCTAAGTAAAGCCAGTTGCCTAGGCCTGTCAAGAGCGCAAGCGCAATAACGGTGGGCACAAATATCGCACTCACCTGATCAACCAACTTTTGAATCGGCGCCTTTTGTGTTTGCGCTTCCTCTACCAAGTTAATCATTTGTGAGAGCACGCTTTCAATACCAACGGCTTGCGCCATGACTACCAGTGCACCTTCACCATTTAAGGAGCCCCCAATGACTTTTGACTCAATAGATTTCTTAAGAGGTTCGCTTTCGCCGGTGAGAAGAGATTCATCAATGTGACTAGTGCCAAAAATAATGACACCATCCACTGCAATGCGTTCACCGGGAAGTATGAAGACCTTATCGCCAGGCAGCACTTGTTCTAAAGGTAAGTCGCGATATTGATCGGCGCCAATATTTATATTCCCTCGCAGATCAACATTAGCATTCAACACTTTGGCATGCTCTGGCCAGAGCTGTTGTAGGGCGCGAATCGCTTCACTGGTTTGTTGCTTGGCGCGTGCCTCTAGCCATTTACCCAATAAGACCATACAAATGATGACCGCCGATCCTTCGAAGTAAAGTTCATGTGCGTGACTTGAAGTGAGCAAGATATAGAGGCTGAGTCCATAAGCAGCACTGGTACCTAAAGCAACGAGCAGGTCCATATTGCCCGCACCGGCCATGACTGATTTGTAGCCCGCTACATAGAAGCGCCATCCTAAAATGAACTGGACTGGTGTGGCTAAGGCAAGTTGCCACCAGCCTGATAAAGACCAATGAATGCCAAAAGGCATGAAGAACATCGGCAAGAAGAGCGGGGCTGACAGCGCAAAACTCAGAATCACTCGACCTAAGCCGTCAGCAGCCCAAAATGACTTGCCAATCTTCTGATCCAGATTGCCTCGAATAGAGCTTTCTTTGGCTTCGTAACCTGTCTTTTTCACTAGCGCGATGATGTCCGCCAAGCTTGATGAGCCCCGATGAACACGAATCCTTGCCTGTTCGGTGGCTAAATTGACGCTAGCAGCCTCTACCCCGGGAATCTTGTCTAAAGCCTTTTCTACCCGGCCAACACAGGAGGCGCAGGTCATTCCACCGATGTCGAGGGTATAAAACTCTGAATTAGATGATTCTGTGGGGCTCATGTAGAAGATAATCTACTGATGGGTGAAAAAAAGCCATTAACAACTGTATTTTTAGTGTTTTGAAGGGTTGGCCATGTTTACGCTCAAGGTTTCAGGAATGACTTGTGGTGGCTGCATCAAGGCAGTCACTCGGGCTGTGCAAGCCCAAGACCCTCAGGCTCAGGTTCAGGTAGATCTGGCGACTCAGGTAGTCACGCTAGAAACGACTCTTTCTCCAGAGTCAGCCTCCGAGCTCATCACGGAGGCCGGGTTTCCAGTTTCACATTAGCCCTTAAGCTTAGTTTTAGCAATTTTTTGCATGTGCGGTTAATCTACGCACTATTTGATTTTTCATCATTAGGCTTAATAAAAGAGTTGGAAAAGGCTTAAAAAGCCCGCCCCTCTGAATAGGAGAGAGTTTTGTCGCTTACTGTAGAGACTGTGCAAGCAGCACTAAAGGGTCTGATTGACCCAAATACTAAAATTGATTTCGTAACATCTAAGAGTGTTAAAAACTTACGCGTGGATGGTGGCGATGTTAGCTTGGATATTGTTTTAGGCTATCCAGCAAAAAGCCAATTTGATGCTATTCGTAAATCGGTGATTGCTGTGCTCCGTGAATTACCTGATGTTAAAAACGTCAGCGTGAATGTGAGCAGCCAAATCGTTGCGCACTCTGTTCAGCGCGGCGTCAAACTATTACCTAATGTAAAAAACATTATTGCTGTAGCCAGTGGCAAGGGTGGGGTCGGAAAGTCCACTACTGCTGTCAATCTTGCTTTAGCTTTAGCTGCTGAAGGTGCGCAGGTAGGCATGTTGGATGCAGATATCTACGGCCCAAGCCAGCCGATGATGTTGGGTATTACTGGTAGACCGGAATCCATTGAAGAAAATACGATGGAGCCTATGGAAGGTCATGGCCTCCAAGCGAGTTCGATTGGTTTCTTGATTGATAACGATGCGCCTATGGTTTGGCGTGGTCCTATGGTGACCTCTGCCTTAGAGCAACTATTGCGTCAAACCCGTTGGCGTGATCTTGACTATTTGATCGTGGATATGCCTCCTGGTACTGGCGATATTCAACTAACACTTGCTCAGAAGGTGCCTGTTACAGGTGCGGTGATTGTGACTACCCCTCAAGACATTGCTTTGCTGGATGCTCGCAAGGGTCTCAAAATGTTTGAAAAGGTGGGCGTGCCGATTGTGGGCATCATCGAAAATATGAGTACCTATATCTGCCCAAGTTGCGGTCATGAAGAGCATGTGTTCGGCACTGGCGGCGGCCAAAAGATGTGCCAAGAATATGGCGCAGACTTTTTAGGTTCATTGCCCCTGAACTTATCTATTCGTGAGCAGGCAGATGCGGGTCGTCCAACCGTAGTCGCAGATCCTGATGGTGCTATTAGCGAAATTTATAAAACGATTGCAAGACGAGTTGCTATTAAAGTAGCAGCGCTATCTAAAGATATGAGTAATAAATTTCCGAACATTGTGGTTCAAAACACCTAAGGCCCTATGCGTTTTGCTGTGATCATGCGCAAGCAGTTTGTTGATAACCCGTGGATTTCATATCGGTGGGCGCCGCATGAGGTATTGCCGGATTTTGGGCAGTTCACCAATTCAGCCAGTGTTGAGAACAAAATTGTGGGGCAATTTTTAGGGCGCGATGAGCAAGGTGAGTCCTGGTTGTTTACTGGCTATGAACTCAATCTTTATTTGGATGAGGTTGAAGGCTACTACCTCAATTTATCAGCAACCCTTCCTGCTTGGTTTGTCATGTGGCGTCTTGAGGAAGATGTTGAGAGATACATTGACGCACAATCTATTGATTTGGCTAAAACAGAGCCTACGTTTGCCATCCCCCATCGGATCAGCGTAAGCTACAACGAAGCAGGGCGTCTATTGGATGGCGGCGAGTCGGTCGATAGTGTACTTTTGTCTACAGAGCATGCCTCTTGGTTGCAAGAATATGTCAATGAACATTACCGTCCTGAACCAAAAAAGCGCCATCGTCCTGAATCATTCAAGGGTGCAAATCGCCCAGTGGAGGATTGATGGCTGATGGTTTTTTAAGTCGATGGTCGCGTCGCAAGTTAGGTGAGGATATTGAGCCTGAGAAAAAATCAGATGAGCTCACTCAGGAAAAATTAGCTGTCAGTCCGCAGACTATGCAGCAATCAGTCGAGCTCGAAGATGCTCTGCCGTCTGCTTCATTAGATGATGTTGAAAAGATAGATCGCTTTGCGCCAGATTTCTCAGCCTTTATGCAGCCTGGAGTTGATCCAGCAGTTCAGCAAGCAGCAATGAAGAAGATGTTTTCAGACCCGCACTTTAATATCATGGATGGTCTGGATATCTATATTGATGATTATTCAAAGCCAGACCCGATTCCTTTGGAGATGCTCAAGCGCATGGTTCAGTCCGATATGCTGAATATCTTCCGCAAGGATGATGATGGCGAACCTGAGACTGCTAGCGTTGTTAGCATCGATAATCCAGGATCCCAAGACCCAACTTTGCCCGCTCCTGACCAGACTGATTTAACATCCACACCAACATCTATTCAGGAAGTGGGGAATCAAGCCTCCTTACCTGTGGATAAAAAAACCAGTTAAGAAGAAATCAATGAGTCAAAAACTAGTCTGTAATTGCAATGGAACCATGCCTTTGGATGCAAGGGCGCTGGGTGTAACGATGCATACCTCTTTGTGTAGGCAAGAGATAGGCATCGCTATTCAGGCAATGAATGGTAACGACTCACTCGTGATCGCTTGTACTCAAGAGGGCGCCTTATTTAACGAGCTAGCAGAGCAATCCGAGAAGCCATTGATAGCACCACTACGCTTTGTCAATATTCGCGAGGTGGCTGGATGGACTCAGGAGGCTAAAACTTCTGGACCTAAGATTGCGGCTTTACTTGCCTTAGCGGATATGCCAGAAGCCGAGCCTGTTCCAGTGGTGAATTACGAAAGTCAGGGGCGCTTACTCATTGTTGGACCTGGAAATCAGGCCTTGCCCTGGGCTGAAAAATTAAGTGACTCTCTTGACGTCTCGGTGCTGTGCACCGAGCCAGGAGCATTGCCGATAGCCAGAAATTTCCCGACCTATACAGGTGAGGTGACTAAGTTAGATGGTTATCTTGGCCACTTCACGGTCGACTGGAATTTACAAAATCCAATTGATCCAGAGATGTGTACTCGTTGCGGCGCTTGTGTTGAGGTTTGTCCTGAGGGTGCGATTGATGACTCTTTCCAAATTGATCTAAACAAATGTAAGTCACATCGTGATTGCATCACTGCCTGTGCAGGCATTGGCGCTATTAATTTTGATCGAGTAGATCGTCAGCGTAGCTCCGAGTTTGACTTAATTATGGATTTGCGCGCTAACCCTCAAATGCGCATGAGTCAAACTCCGCAAGGCTACTTTGCCCCAGGTCAGGATCCATTCGAGCAATCTTTAGTGGCAAATCAATTACTCGGATTAGTTGGCGAGTTTGAGAAGCCCAAATACTTTGCTTACAACGAAAAAGTTTGCGCTCATGGCCGTAATGGCAAAGTAGGATGCAATGCCTGTATCGATGTCTGTTCCACCGGCGCCATATCTTCATTGTTCAAGAATGGACAGGGCACGGTTGAGGTAAATCCGAATCTTTGTATGGGTTGTGGAGCGTGTTCGACAGTCTGTCCATCCGGTGCAATGCGCTACAACTATCCAAGTGTGCCGCATCAAGGTAAAGAAATTAAAACGCTCGCTACGGTATTTGCTGCCGAGAGTGCTAAAGCTAAGAAATCTTCTGCTCCAACTCTGTTGCTTCATACACTCAAGGCGGGGACTCAGGCCTTAGATTCTCTCGGACGATCTGCTCATCTAAGGCCAAAACAATTTGAGGGCTTGCCATCCTTTGTACTGCCCTACGGGATCGAGCATATAGCCTCTACTGGTTTGGATTTATGGCTTGGTGCGCTTAGCTACGGCTTTAGTGAAGTAGTTTTGTTGCTGACAGGAGATGAGGATCCTAGCTATCGAGCTGCCCTAGAAACTCAAATTGACTTAGGCAATGCCATTTTGGCTGCTTATGGATTTGATGCCAGACTGTCGCAAATACAGCTAGGATCTGCTTCTGATCTTCAAGCAGCTTCGCAGGCGATGAGTAAACTTCGCCAGCGTGGCGCTTTATCAGCCATTTGTTCTCCCGCTAGCTTTGGTTTATCCAATCAAAAGAGAGAAACAATTGAAACAGTGTTGGAGCATTTGCAAAAGCAAGCGAAAGTAGCGTTACCAGCCGAGGGAGTAGCTTTGCCGCAGTCGTCTTTCTTGGGCGGACTAAAAATCAACCAAGACGCCTGCACACTGTGCATGTCCTGTGTGGGTAGCTGCCCTGAGGGCGCGCTACTCGATAACTTAGATGAACCCAAGCTTTCCTTTATTGAAAAGCAGTGCGTCCAATGTGGCATTTGCGTTCAAACTTGTCCAGAGCAGGCTTTGGCTTTGGCCCCTCGCTTGCAAACAGTGGAGCAGCGCAAGCAAAAGGTAGAACTCAATGAGACCAAGCCTTTTCATTGCATCGGTTGTGGAAAAGTATTTGGTACAGCAAAAATGGTCGATCTGATGCTGATGAAGTTGGGCGCTCACAGCGCCTTTGCTGGAGAGGCCTTAGAAAGACTCAAAATGTGCAGTGACTGTCGTGTTGTAGATATGGTGAAAAAAGAAACATGAGTGAACAGATAAAAGAAAGCTCCGTGACCGAAGTAGGTGATGTGGGTTTGCCGGAAGATTTGGCTAGAGCAGACTTGTATGGCTTGATTGCAAGGCTCTTTCAGGAAGCACCTGATCAAGAGTTGTTGGATCAAATAGTGTCTTCCATTCCAGAGGGTCAAGAGGCTCAGTCTGAAGGTGCCCCTTTAGCTAGGGTTTGGCAGAATCTGGTCGAAATGGCTAAAACCAATCCCGCTAAAGCTTGGCAAGATGAGTTTGATCAGAACTTCATCAGTGTCGGACGACCCATCATCATTCTGAACGGCTCTTTTTACATGGCCGGTTATTTAAACGAGAGGCCATTGGTAGAAATCCGTCGCGCTTTGGATGCTTTTGGTTTGGAATCTGCCGAGGAAATCTCTGAGACTGAAGATCATATTTCTGCGCTCTGCGAAGTAATGCGCTATCTGATTGCGGGTGATGACGTAGAGATATCTAACCTTACAAATCAAAGGGTCTTTTTTAATGACCATATTCGACCATGGCATGACGATTTATTCGATGCAATCGATAGCATCCCCGAGATGCGTCTTTACCACTCTGTCGCTTCTCTGGCTAGGGAATTCCTCGCTATTGAGGGTCAAGGCTTCGACATGATTTGATATTGCATTGCATCAAAAAGAGGGGTTAGTGTTTACCCCCCTTTTATATAAATTTTGTGTCTTTAATATGTCAGAAATGCAATTACCATTTAAACTTGATGGATATCAAATGAGCACTAAACAGGAGCATACGATGAGCACCAAATCTACAGCCGTAGTAATCGAAGAAAACAAGCCTTCCCGCAGGAAGTTTTTCATCGGGGCAGGTGCCACTGTTGGTGCCGTAGCAATAGCCTCCCAAACGCCTATTGGCAAAGCAGTTATTCAAGAAATTGGCAGCACTGTGCAGGGTAAAGATGATGGCTATCAACTCACAGCGCACATTCGTAAGTATTACGAAACCACCATGCTTTAAACCATTTGTTGATTTAGTCATTTCGAAATAGTTAATTAAAAATATTACTCAGGGACAAGATATGAGTCTGACTCGCAAATCTAATACTTCACAAAGCAGCCGCTCTACGCCTGCATCTCGCCTTATTGGTAGCCTCTCACGCGGACTTCAGTCTGCGGTACCAACAATGGATCGTCGAACCTTTTTGAAGCGCTCTGGCGTTGGTGTGGGTGCAGGAATTGCAGCTAGCCAACTGAGCTTCGTACAAAAAGCGGTTGCTGAGCCGAATAGAGCGATGTTAGACGGCAAGGGCAAGATTGAAGTGAAGAGAACGGTCTGTTCACATTGTTCAGTGGGTTGCTCAACCGATGCTACTGTTGAGAACGGTGTTTGGGTTCGCCAAGATTCCAACTTTGATTCTCCAATCAACATGGGTGCTTACTGCGCCAAGGGTGCCTCACTGCGTGAGCACGGTCACGGTGAATTCCGTCTCCGTTATCCAATGAAGCTAGTTGATGGCAAATACCAAAAGATTTCTTGGGATCAGGCCTTAACTGAAATCACTGCGCAGATGAAAGATCTCCGTACAAAATACAGCCCTGATTCTCTTTTCTTTATTGGGTCTTCTAAGCACAGCAACGAACAAGCCTATTTACTGCGTAAGTGGGTTTCTTTCTTTGGAACGAACAATACAGACCATCAAGCTCGTATTTGTCACTCAACCACAGTTGCCGGTGTTGCAAACACCTGGGGCTATGGCGCAATGACCAATAGCTATAACGATATGATGAACTCCAAAGCTGCCATGTATATCGGCTCCAATGCAGCAGAGGCCCATCCGGTATCGATGTTGAGCTTGCTCAATGCGAAGGAAAACGGCTGTAAGGTTGTTGTAGTTGATCCACGCTACACAAGAACAGCCGCTAAGTCTGATCAATTCGTCAGAATTCGTTCAGGTACTGATATTCCATTTTTGTTCGGTGTTCTGTATCACATCTTCAATAATGGCTGGGAAGATAAAAAGTACATCAATGACCGCGTATACGGTATGGATGAGATTCGTAAAGAAGTGATGGAGAAGTGGACACCAAAGAACGTTGAAGAGGCTTGCGGCGTTCCAGAAGCGGAAGTCTACAAAGTTGCTGAGACATTGGCAAAAAATCGTCCAAGCACAGTTGTTTGGTGTATGGGTCAAACTCAGCACACCATCGGCAATGCCATGGTCCGTGCTTCCTGTATTTTGCAGTTGGCATTAGGTAACGTCGGTAAGTCCGGCGGCGGAACCAATATTTTCCGTGGTCACTGTAACGTTCAAGGCGCTACTGACGTAGGCCCTAACCCAGATTCTTTACCTGGCTACTATGGTTTGGCAGCGGGTTCTTGGAAACACTTCGCGACTGTTTGGGATGTTGACTACGAGTGGATTAAAGGGCGCTACGCACCAGACATGATGGAGAAATCAGGTACTACTGTTTCTCGTTGGGTCGATGCGGTACTAGAGAAGAATGACATGATCGACCAGCAAACAGCCGTTAAAGGCTTGTTCTTCTGGGGGCACGCAGCAAATTCTCAAACTCGCGGCTTAGATATGAAGCGCGCGATGGACAAGTTAGATCTGCTCGTTGTGGTTGATCCATACCCAACAGCAGTAGCTGCAATGGCTGCAATGCCTCCTGCTGAAGGTAACTCAGTTAACAAGAACCGTAACGTATACCTCTTGCCAGCTACAACCCAGTTTGAAACTTGTGGATCAGCGACTGCATCGAATCGCTCGGTTCAGTGGCGCGAGAAAGTCATCGATCCATTGTTCGAGTCTGTACCTGACCACGTCATCATGCAAGCCTTTGCTGATCGTCTTGGTTTTGGTCAAGAGCTTTCCAAGAATTTCAAGATGCAGAGCTCCAAGTTTGCTGGTAAGCAATGGAAAGAGCCGCTGATTGAAGACATCCTCAGAGAAATTAACCGCTCTGTTTGGACGATTGGTTATACCGGTCAAACTCCTGAGCGTATTAAAGCGCACATGAGAATGGCAGGAACTTTTGATCCTAAGACGCTTAAATCCAGGGGTGGTGTAGACCCAGTATCGGGCTATGACACAACCGGTGATTACTATTGCTTGCCTTGGCCTTGTTACGGTACTGCAGCAATTAAGCATCCAGGCTCACCGAATCTCTATGACACCAGCAAGTCTGTGATGGAGGGCGGTGGTAACTTCCGCGCGAACTTTGGTGTTGAGAAAGATGGCAAGAATTTGCTGGCTGAAGATGGCTCTTACTCTAAGGGTTCAGCAATCAAGACGGGTTATCCAGAGTTTGACCATGTACTGGTGAAGAAACTCGGTTGGTGGAATCAATTGACTGAGGATGAGCAAAAAGCTGCTGAAGGTAAGAACTGGAAGACGGACTTATCAGGTGGTATTCAGCGCGTTGTCATGAAAAACGGTTGTCACCCATTTGGTAACGCCAAGGCCCGTGCTGTAGTTTGGAACTTCCCTGATCCAATTCCAGTCCACCGCGAGGCTTTGTATAGTACTAACGAGCCAATGATGCGCAAATATCCAACATCTGCGGATAAGAAGAATTTCTGGCGCTTGCCAACTCTGTACAAAACAGTGCAAGATAAAAACTTGAGCGATAAGTTGTACGAGAAATTCCCAATCATCCTGACCTCAGGTCGATTGGTTGAGTATGAGGGTGGTGGTGAGGAAACTCGTTCTAACCCTTGGTTGGCAGAGTTGCAGCAAGAGAACTTTGTGGAAATTAATCCAAAAGCTGCTGAAGCTCGCGGTATCAAAAACTGGGACTATGTTTGGGTTAAATCACCAACAGGTGCCAAGATCAAAGTTCGTGCGATGGTTACCGAGCGCGTTGATCAAGGAACTGCTTTTGTACCGTTCCACTTCTCTGGTTGGTGGCAAGGAGCTGACTTGCGTAAGTACTATCCAGAAGGTGCGTCACCAATTATTTTGGGTGAGTCGGTCAATACTGCAACTACCTACGGGTATGACCAGGTGACGATGATGCAAGAGACTAAAACCACCATGTGCCAAATCGAAAAATTTGCCTAAGTTAAAAAATAAAGTCAGGAGAACACAATGGCAAGAATGAAATTTATTTGTGATACAGAGCGTTGTATTGAATGTAACGGTTGTGTCACAGCCTGTAAGAACGATAACGAAGTACCTTGGGGTGTTAACCGTCGCCGTGTAGTCACGGTGAACGACGGCATCATCGGCAAGGAAAAGTCAATTTCAGTGGCATGTATGCACTGTTCAGACGCGCCTTGTATGGCTGTTTGTCCGGTCGACTGTTTCTACCGTACGGACGAAGGCGTTGTCTTACATGACAAAGATATCTGTATCGGTTGCGGTTACTGCTCATTTGCCTGCCCATTCGGTGCGCCACAGTTCTTGAGCTCAGGCGCCTTTGGTGTCCGTAGCAAGATGGACAAGTGCACCTTCTGTAGCGGTGGTCCTGAGGCCAATGGCAGCGTTGCGGAATTTGAGAAATATGGTCGCAATCGTTTGGCAGAAGGTAAGCTGCCTTTGTGCGCAGAGATGTGCTCAACTAAGGCACTGATCGGTGGTGATAGCGAAGTGATCTCCTCTATTTACGCCAAGCGTGTTTCTGTTCGCGAAGCAAATGGTAGGTATCCAAGTAAGGATATTTTCGGTTGGTCTACTGCTTACGGCCCAATGGATTCTCCTGCGCCAAAACCAACGCCTGCTGACAAAATCCCAGGAGCTAAATCATGAGATTTAATCTAAAAACCATTGGTTTATGTCTCGTTGCAGGCGCCACCTTGGCTGCTTGCTCCGAGCCTCCTGAGATTGCGGCTAAAGCTGCAAAGCGTCCAGACGTTGCACCTTACATGGGGGCTGATAACGGCTTCATGACTAAGGGTTGGACTCCAAAGGATGAAAAAAGCTGGACCGAGTCGGTCGATAAGCGTAATCAGAATCAATCTGAGTATTCACGCTTTAAGTCATCAGTTAAACAATAAATAAAATGAAAACGTTTAAGGATATTTGTATGAATCGATCATTCTCTAGTGTTAGTCGCTCCTGGTTGCTAGCCCTTGGCGTATCGCTAAGTTTGCTTAGCGGTCTTGCCATGGCAGAGCGTGCGCCAATGCCACCGCTACCATCTCCAAGTGGTATTGACTATCCAAAGAACCTTGGCGCTGTTTCTGATGGCAGCCAAGCTCAATCTCAGCCTGCAAATTCTGCTCAGGTTGGTGAGCAGTTCCTTTGGAACTCAGCAAACAGCGATCCTTACAACACTATCAGTATTCCAGATAAAGAAGCGAGTGTGTTGATTCAACGCGCTGGTCAGCAATGGCGCTTTATTCGTAATGGCGTCATCACGGTTTATGGCGGCTGGTTACTAGCCCTTGCTTTCTTCGGCATCGCAGCCGTGTTCATCATCAAGGGCCCAATTAAATTACATGCGCCGATGTCTGGTCAAAAAATCAAACGCTTTAACGGCTTTGAGCGCTTTACTCACTGGGTAATGGCTTTTAGCTTTATTGGACTAGCTTTGACTGGTATGTTGATTTTGTGGGGCAAGTTTTTTGTGATGCCAATAATGGGTGGTGTTGCCTATGGCACTTTCTTGAATATTTGCAAAAATATTCATAATTACTCCGGCCCACTCTTTACTCTGAGCGTGGTGATTTTCTTCTTGCTCTTTGCTACTAGAAATATTCCTGGAGAGGGCGACCTCACTTGGATTAAGTCCTTTGGTGGCATGTTCGGTGGAAAACATCCGCCTGCAGGCTTCTTTAACTTCGGTGAGAAAATCTGGTTCTGGTTTGGTATGACTTTCTTAGGCTTGGTCATCTCAGGATCTGGTTTTGTACTCGACATGATTGTTCCCTTCATGGAAGTTCAATACATTCGTGGAACCATGCAGTTGGCTAACATCATTCACAGCACAGCTTCAATCTTGATGACTACGATGGCTATGGGTCATATCTACATCGGATCGATTGGTATGCAAGGTTCGCTCGATGGTATGAAGACTGGTTACGTTGACGGTACCTGGGCTAAAGAACACCATGAAATCTGGTACAACAAGGTTAATAAATAAGGACAAGGCCATGAAAAAACTCATCGCTTTAATGCTCTGTACATTTGCATCGGCTTCAGTGTTTGCTACTCTGCCGCCGCTCACTCCTGAAGCCAAAGCAGCTGATGATCTCGCAAAAGCTAAGACAGCTTATGCCGGTCGAGTAGGCGCTTTTCAGTTATGCCAAGCAATCAATAAGGTGGCTGATCAATACCGTGTTCCTGGCACTCCAGCACCAGCGGCTTGCGTTGCCCCGCCACCGTTTGTTGCTCCGGGTGCACCAACAGCAGCAGCCCCGGCACCAGCAGCAAAGTAATTAGTCGACGAGTAACTCTTGATGTAAGTAGCGTTTAGCTGCTCGTGTCTGAGGATCGGCAAAGAAGGGACCTACGGGTCCTTTTTCTTTTATCTGACCATCATCAATGAAGATGATGTATTCAGCGATTCTTTGTACTTGTGCAAGTTGGTGGGATGTGAAGATGACATCAGAGCCTTGAGATTTAAATTGGCGAATGATTTCTTCAACTTGTTCTGTAGTGTTTGGATCTAAATTAGCCGTAGGTTCATCTAGCAAAACCAAGTGAGGCTTTTGCAAAATAGCTCGACCCAAGCAAAGCTTTTGTCTTTCACCTGCCGAGAGTTTATGCGCAGGACTATTGGCAAGATGACTTAAGCCGATCTGTTCCATCACCACATCAATAGCAATAGAGTTGATTGAGGAGTCTGAGTCTTTGACCATCGCAATATTAGTTCGTGCTGAGGCTTTGATCATCGGCGTATGGTGCAATACCAAGGACGATTTGATGGGACCGCTTGAGTGGGTAACAGTGCCCGAGTCTGGTTTGATTAGGCCGTCAATTAATTTTAGGAAAGTTGTTTTGCCGGCACCATTGGGGCCAATACAAGCGCAAATTCGATCAGCTGGAATCACTGCATGAGGAATATCCAAGATGATCCGCCCATCACGTTTAACAATGACGTCTTTGAACTCGACAAATTGCTTAAATTGTTCCGAGTGATTAACCATAGCGACGCTCCGCAATCTGGCGAACTGCAAATGTAAAGAGATTTGCCAGCAAAACAATGCCCAACAAAACAATCCCCAAAGCAAGTGCCAATGGGAGATCGCCTTTACTGGTTTCAAGTGCAATTGCTGTTGTCATGGTACGAGTAGATTGATCGATATTGCCGCCGACGATCATGACTGCACCAACCTCAGATATGGCTCTAGCCAGCCCCGCTAAAACTGCAATCGTGAGAGAAAACCGACAGTCCCAAACAAGCCATTTCAGGGCAGATAGTCTAGGTAAGCGAAGTGCCATAAATGAATCCCGGTGAATTCTCCAAGAATCCTCTAGGATTTGTCGGCTCAGGGCCGCAATTAAGGGGGTTGTGAGCAGTGTTTGGGCCAAGATCATGCCCTTGGGCGTGAAAAGCCATCCCCATACTCCTAAAGGCCCTGTTCTGGAGAGCAGTAGATACACAATGACGCCAATAATCACGGTTGGGACGCCCATGAGGGTATTCAAGATCAGCGTAATGGTTTGCTTGCCCCGAAATTCCTCTGTAGCTAATAGGGCGCCAATGGGTAGTCCTAGTAAGGTGCCCAGTAATAAAGCGCTAAAACTAACCTGAAGCGAAACCAGCACAATGCCAATGACCCCGGCATCTAAATGCAAAAGTAGTCCGAAAGCATCCTGAAAGGTCATCAACATGGGCTAGATTCTAGCAAGGCGATGGCAAAATGACATAAATGCAAACAATTTCTCTTTTTTGAACTCATGGCTGAAGTCATTTGCCTCTGTAACGAGGTCCTTGATGTTGATCTTCGCGAATATCTCGACGGGCATCCGATCGATTCGATTGAAGAGTTGCGCGATCAAGCCGCTATTTGCAATAAGTGTATGCAGTGCCAAGATTTAGTTGAGAGTGAAATCTATTCAGCACGGGTGCGACGACAGCGCGCCGCAGGACAGTTTTGATGTCAGCAGTGCAACTAGGTCGCTTTAGCGTCATGACCATGAATGTCCACAAGGGGCTATCACCCTTGCATAGAAAATCTACCATCTATGAGTTGCGTCAAAAAATGCGCAGCCATCATCCGGACTTACTATTTCTACAAGAGCTTCAGCAAGAGCATCGTGGACGGATCAGGAGATTTGGCCAATGGCCAATAACAGAGCTCACCCATTTTTTATCGGAAGACTTTTGGCATGATTGGCACTACGGTAAAAATGTTGAGTATCCCGATGGTCATCATGGCAATGCCATTCTCTCAAAGAGACCATTACACAAGGGTGAAAACTACAATATCTCAGCCTATCGATTCGAGAGGCGGGGCTTGCTTCATAGCGTTACTCGGCTAGAGGGCAATGAAACGCCGATTCATTGTTTTTGTGTCCACCTGGCTTTATTTGAAAGAGGGCGAGAGCGTCAATTAGATGAAATTATTCGTTACATTGATTCACTCGCAGAGGGCGGGCCAACCATTGTGGCGGGTGACTTTAACGATTGGCGTAATCGTGTCAGCGCTCCAATGCGTGCCGCTGGTTTTCAAGAGGTTTTTGAGGTGCTTACAGGCGCTCCTGCAAAAACCTTTCCCAGTGTGAAGCCTCTGCTTCCCATGGACCGAATTTATGTACGAGGCTTAAGGATTCATTCGGCAGCAGTTTTGCATGAATGGTTAAAGCTCTCCGATCACTTAGGTATTACTGCTGAACTGGAAATCATATGAGCATATTAAATTTTCTATTGGGCTCTATTTTTGGGTTCTCTTTAATTTGGGTTCCCATAGTTCATGCAGTCATTGTGATTCTGTTTGGATTTAGATTAATTTCTGTGAGAAGACCAGTCGGTGTTGCAATTGCATGGTTTTTGATTGTGGTCTTATTTCCAATTCTAGGTATCAGTCTTTATATCTTGATTGGAGAGCGCCCCGTAGGTCGCAAGCTCACGAGAAAAATTATTCGGATGGATAAAGAATATGCAGCTATCACGGCAGAGATGCGTCAGCACTATCAAGCCGATAAGTTGCAACTCCCAATCGAGGGTAGGGCTCTTAGCTTATTAGCAGAATCCAAAAATGGATCTCCTGTGATTGCTGGCAACAAGATCGAGTTATTTACGAGCTCACTAAAAATCCTACAGGATTTTATTGACGAAATTAATCAGGCAAAAAAATCACTGCATTTAGAATTTTATATATGGGCGTTGGGTGGCGATGCTGATCGAGTGGGCGAGGCCTTAATTGGGGCGGCTAAACGTGGCGTGGTTTGTAAGGTGTTATTGGATTCATTGGGAAGTAAAGATTGGTTTAAATCTAGCTGGCCTCATCGTTTTAGAAATGCTGGTATTCAAGTGACTGAGGCATTACCAATTCAAATTGGACGCTTCCAATTTCGCCGTGCGGATCTCAGACTACATCGCAAAATATTTGTGATTGATAACGCCGTCGTTTGGACTGGCAGTATGAATATGGTTGATCCACGCACTTTTAAGCAAGACTCTGGTGTGGGTGAGTGGGTAGATGCTATGGTCAGAATTGAAGGCCCAGTTGCATCTCAGTTTGAGCTGACATTCTCTTTTGACTGGAGTGTTGACAACGCCACAATAAACCACTTCAAAGCTGTGGCACCCACTCCCAGTCCGATTGAGGGACGAGTTCTTGCCCAAGAGTTTTCTTCTGGTCCGGTGTATCGCGATGACATCTTGTATCAGGTATTACTCTCCGCCATCATGGATGCACGCAAAGAACTCATCATTACTACGCCTTACTTTGGTCCGGATGATGGCTTGATTCAGGCGCTGATGGCAGCAGCTGGTCGCGGTGTGAAGGTCACTTTAATTGTTCCTAAGTTGAATGATTCAGCGCTAGTCGCCTGGAGTAGTCATAGCTTTTATGCTGACCTGATGGATGCTGGCGTCAATATCGCTGAATTCCATGGCGGCTTATTGCATACCAAGAGTTTGCTAATAGATAAGCAGGTCGCAATTTTTGGATCAGTGAATTTTGATCAGCGCAGCTTGCGCCTCAATTTTGAAATCAGCTTAATTGTCTACAACGATGCGTTTTGCGCCAAGCTTGAGACACTGATTGAGTCCTACTTAGCCCAATCTGATTTAGTTGATCCAATCAACTGGGCTAAGCGACCACGTTGGCGTGTTTTGTTAGAGAACGCGGCACACCTTGCTTCGCCTCTACTTTAAATCGCTCCTTGGCTACGCATTTCCTCAATCCCACTTGCGGCAATACCAAGTTCAGCTAGGATAGCTGCAGTATGTTGCCCCACCGCAGGAATGTCATCCATACGGTAGTCGAAGCTGTTATTACTACCAGGCGGCAGCATCGCTGGAATAGGGCCTACGGGTGATCCGACTTGTACCCAGCGCTTTCGTGCTTTGAGTTGATCGTGATTCCATAAACCCTGCATATCATTTAGTCGGGCATTGGCGATTTGTGCTTGATCTAGCTTTGCTATGACCTGCTCGGTAGTCAGTTTGCTAAAACACGCATCAATAATGGAGAGTAATTCATCGCGCTTTTCATTACGTTTGAAGTTTTTATCAAAGCGCTCATCTTTGGCGAGGGCTAGATTTTCAAGTACCACTTCACAGAATAAAACCCACTCACGATCATTTTGTAAGCCTAGCATGATGGTGCCACCATCGCCCGCTTTAAATGGCCCATAAGGATAGATCGTGGCATGAGATGCACCATTACGAGGAGGGGGTGTCGCACCCTCATAGGCATAGTACAGTGGGTAACTCATCCATTCACCTAAAGACTCGAGCATAGAAACATCGATCGTAGATCCCTTGCCAGTCTTGCCCCGTTGTAATAGTGCTGCCAGTACATTGGTGTAGGCATACATGCCTGCAGCAATATCGGCAATCGAGTTACCTGCTTTACTAGGGGTTTCTGGAGTGCCGGTAACGGATAAGAACCCAGCCTCACTCTGAATCAATAGGTCATAGGCCTTTTTGTCGCGATAAGGACCATTATTTCCGTAACCTGAGATGTCACACAAAATCAAACCCGGATTATCTTTTTGTAGGAGCTCTGCAGTCAATCCCATGCGGGCTGCCGCACCAGGCGCCAAGTTTTGCACCAAAACGTCAGCTGTTTTGAGTAGCATCTTTAATACTGCTAGCGCAGATTCTTGTTTGAGATCTAAGGTCAGACTTTCTTTAGAGCGATTGACCCAAGTGAAGTGAGAGGACATGCCATTGACGCGCTCATCATAGGCACGGGCAAAGTCCCCGGCACCAGGTCTCTCTACCTTGATAACGCGCGCACCTAAATCAGCTAATTGGCGAGTGCAAAAAGGAGCGGCAATAGCATGCTCTAGAGAAACCACAGTGATGCCATCCAAAGGACGAATACTCATGTCATTACTTATCTAAAAATAGAATCAATCAAAAGATCTACAACATTAGAAGGAGCGTGGTAGACCCAAAATATGCTCTGCAACGTAGGAGTAGATTAAGTTCGTGGAGATGGGTGCAACTTGATAGAGGCGGGTTTCGCGGAACTTACGCTCAACATCATATTCATTAGCAAAACCAAAGCCACCATGCGTTTGCAGGCAAACGTTTGCCGCTTCCCAAGAAGCTTTTGCAGCCAAGTACTTTGCCATGTTGGACTCTGCACCACAAGCTTGATTGTTATCAAAAAGTTCGCATGCTTTAAAGCGCATCAGGTTAGCGGCCTCGGTCTCAATAAAAGAGTCGGCAATAGGAAACTGGATACCTTGGTTCTTACCGATGGGGCGATCAAATACCACACGGTCATTAGCATAACGACGTGATTTATCTACAAACCAATAGGCATCACCAATGCACTCAGCAGCAATAAGGACGCGCTCAGCATTGAGGCCATCTAAGATGTACTTAAAGCCTTTGCCTTCTTCGCCAATGAGGTTCTCAGCTGGAATCTCTAAGTTATCAAAGAAGACTTCATTGGTTTCATGATTGACCATATTGGCAATCGGCTGAATAGACATACCGTTGCCGATAGCGTCTTTGAGATTAACGATAAAGATCGACATACCCTCTGATTTTTTCTTGACATCTACTAATGGAGTAGTACGCGCGAGCAGAATCATCAAATCAGAATGCTGAATACGGGAGATCCAAACCTTCTGACCATTCACAATGTACTTATCACCTTTTTTGACGGCAGTAGTTTTGAGTTTAGTCGTATCGGTGCCTGTAGTTGGTTCAGTCACCGCCATACTCTGGAGGCGCAATTCACCGGTAGCGATTTTGGGAAGATAGAGTTTCTTCTGCAAGTCGGAGCCATGGCGCAGCAAGGTACCCATGTTGTACATCTGACCATGACAAGAGCCGGCATTACCACCAGAGAAATTAATTTCTTCCATGATCACCGAAGCTTCGGCAAGACCTAAGCCAGAGCCACCGTATTCCTCAGGAATGAGTGCTGCTAACCAACCCGCTTGGGCCATAGCATCTACAAACGCCTCAGGATAGTCACGCTCATGATCAACCTTCTGCCAGTAAGCAGAGTCAAAGCTGCCACAGAGGTCGCGCAAAGCTTCACGCATGTCTTGATATTGATCTGGCTTAGGGATGGGGTGATTCATAGATTAATGAGTGAGTAAATGGAGCAACTAATGTGCAAGACCTATAGTTTAAGCAAGATTTGAGAATAGCGGGCGGTCGAGGATGGGGCATACTGAGCTTATGATTCAGCCCTTTAATACCCTCTTATCCGGAGTCATTGCTTAATGGAGCAAATGCTCAGTCAATTCTTTGACTTCTTTGGGATGCCATCGATTGGCTTGCCAGCGGTATTTATCAGCGCTTTTATCTCCGCAACTTTATTGCCTGTTGGCTCTGAGCCCATACTGTTTGGCTACGTCTCAGTTAATCCCCATTTATATTGGATCGCCATTATGGTTGCCACTATCGGCAATACATTGGGGGGTATGCTTGACTGGTGGCTCGGACTGATTAGCCGCAACAGTTTTGAATCCCTTAAAGGGCCCACTAATGGCAGAATGCAGCGCTGGCTCGAAGAGCGGGGCCCAAAGATGCTCTTGTTATCTTGGTTGCCGGGCTTTGGCGACCCCTTGTGTTTGGCGGCAGGGTGGCTCAGGTTGGCTTGGGCCCCATGCTTAATTTATATGTTTATTGGTAAGTTACTGCGCTATCTCACGATGACCTGGTTATTAACTTTGGTCCCTACCAGCGTTTGGCACCAATTAGGACATTGGTTAGGTCTAATCTAAGCAAAACTTTGAAAGATTAAACAGCGCAGTATTTTTGCTGAATCTCGTCGTTATTCAAGAGATTTTGAGCGGTGTCGTGGAAAACAATTTGACCCTGATCCAAAATATAAGCTCTATCCGAAATCTTCAGTGCTTGCTGAACATTTTGCTCTACGAGGAGAATGGTTAAACCCTGCTGTTTTAGTTTGGCGAACAGTTCAAACATTTCTTCAACTAATACCGGCATGATCCCTTCCGATGGTTCATCTAGCAAGATCACTTTTGGCTTGGCAATCATGGCGCGAGCAATCGCTAGCATCTGCTGTTCTCCACCAGACATCGAAGTACCATCCTGCTGCAATCGCTCCTTCAGGCGAGGGAAGGTTTCTGCGATTTCATCAACTAGAGCACTCATATCGCCGCGACTTTTTTTGGCAATCACACCCAACTCCAAGTTTTCTTTGACAGTTAATCCTGGAACAATACGCCTATCCTCCGGGACATAAGCTAAGCCTAAGTGATAGCGTTCATGTGCCGCAAGATCCAAGAAAGAGGTGCCATCAATAGAGGCTTTACCTTCTCTCTTAGACAGTAGACCCATTAAAGAGCGTAGGGTAGTGGTCTTACCGGCGCCATTACGACCCATTAAAGTAACGATTTCACCGCTATTAACTTCTAAAGAGACGCCTTGCAGAACATGGCTACGGTCGTACCAGGCATTTAAATTTTCTACACGCAACATATATAAACCTTTAACCTTTAACCTTGACCTAGGTACACACGTCGTACCTCTGCATTATTTTGAATTTCTTCTGGCGTGCCTTCAGCTAAAAACTCACCATGATGCAGAACAATGATACGTTTGCATAAGCCCATGATGAGCTTCATCTTGTGTTCAACCAAAATTACTGTTCTTTCATTTGCTAGTGTGCGAATGAGGTCCATCATGACGAGTGTTTCCTCAGGAGACATGCCTGCGGTTGGCTCATCTAGTAAAAGAAGGCTAGGATTGCAAGCGAGGGCCATCGCAATTTCTAAAGCACGTTGTTGACCATGAGCCAAGTCACCCGTTTTTTTATTTCTGAGATGCTCTAAGTTGACGCGACGTAAAAGTTGATCTGCAAGCTCAATGGGCCCCGGATAACTTTGTGCATTACGTAAAAAGTTATAACGCGCCGTTTCCATTTGGGCCGCAACGCGCACATTTTCATGAACGGTGAGCTGCTTAAATACATTAGTAATCTGAAAGCTCTTAGAGATACCGATACGAGCAAACTCATATTGCTCCATACCAGTAATATCTTTACCATTAAATAATATTTGTCCGCTAGAAGGCGGAAAAGCGCCACTCAGTACATTAAAGAAGGTGCTTTTGCCTGCGCCATTCGGTCCAATGATTGCCGTGAGGGAGCCAGGCATAAATGTGGTTGAGACATTCTGCAGCGCTTTAAACTTCCCAAAGCTCTTGCTGATATTACGAGCTTCTAGAATTGGAGTTGGATTTGAGCTACTCATGATTTCGAATCCTGATTGAGATTTAGCTTGCTCAAGATGCTTCCCCAAATTCCTTTAGGGAAGAACAGAACGAAGAACATAAATACCAGTCCAATAATAGCCATCCAATGCTTGGTAAAGGTGGTGACCACATCTTCTAAATAAAGCATAACTGCAGCGCCAATGAATGGCCCAAAGAAAGTGCCCATACCGCCCAAGATACTCATCATGACCGCTTGTCCGGACTGGAGGTAGTGGAGTGAATCAATGGGAACAATTGAAAGGTGTAGAGCGCGCAATGAACCTGCTAAGCCACAGATTGCAGCTGACAACACAAAAACCAATAGTTTGGTGCGGGCGACGTCAAAGCCACAGGCTGCAGCACGTTTTTCATTCTCACGAATCGCCTCCATTACGGCGCCCAGAGGGGAGCTCAAGATTCGGGATATGAGCCACATTGCGATGACTACAAAAAAGAGAATGATGTAATACTTCACTAAGGGATTTAGAAAATCCACCGTGATACCAAGAATGTTGAAGTTATCAACTCGCACTCCTCTTAAGCCATTTTCCCCGCCAGTCAAACTCTCGGCCTTGTAAAAGCAATAAAACACAATTTGACCTAATGCAAGTGTCACCATAGAGAAGTAAATGCCTCTAGTGCGAATGGCTAGAAAGCCCATTAGTAGTCCGCCAATAGCCGCGCCAATGACACCTACCAATATCGCCGAACCCCAAGGCATAGAGTAGTGGACGATCCCAATACCGGTCAGATAGCTACCTATACCAAGGAAGGCTGCATGTCCGAAAGATAGTAGCCCCATGTAGCCGAACAAGAGATTGAATCCCATGGCGAATAAGCCAAAGATCAGGATATTAATAGCAAGCGCTTCATACGGCATGATGAAAGGAAAAACCATCAAGAAGAGGGTGCTTGCTAGCACGCGGTGGCGTGCAATGAACTGGAAAAATGATTTCATAAGTATTCTGGGGATTAACCCATCGCCCCCGCTTTACCAAATAAACCTTGCGGGCGAATTAAGAGCACTACTGCCATCAGAACAAAGATTGAAAGCTCTGCAAGTTCTGGGAAGAATAGGGAGGTCATGCTGTAAACCACACCAACCAATAGACCTGCGACAACCGCGCCGACTGGTGAGCCCATACCGCCCACAACCGTTACAACAAAGGATTCTGCCAAGATCGGAATACCCATTTCTGGGTTAACCGAGCGAGTAGGCGAGGCCAAGATTCCGGAGAGGCCAGCGATCGCGCAGCCCAGTCCGAATACCATTAGCCACACCTTAGCAATATCTACACCAAGTACCTTAACGATCTCTTGATCGGCAGCACCTGCTTTGATGATGAGACCGTAGCGAGTCTTTTGAATAAAAAACCAGACTGCAAAAATGATGACGGCTGTAGCTGCAATTAGGAACAGACGATATTTGGGGAAGAAGCCAATACCAACGTCGAGGGTACCTTTTAGTCCGTCGGGAGTAACGGAGGGCAGACCTTCGATACCAAAAGTGACGCGCATTGCCTCAATGAGTACATAAGATAAGCCGAAGGTGAGGAGCAGTGGGTAGTCGATACCTCGACCGTAAAGGGGGCGTACCAAGAATCGCTCAGTTAATAATCCGAGGGCTCCAGTGGCAAGCGGTGTGAGAATTAAGCTGAACCAAAAGTTACCAGTGACGCCTAAAAAATAGACGCCCATAAATGCGCCAACCATGAAGAAGGCGCCGTGTGCAAAGTTCACTACATTGAGCATGCCAAAAATCAGGCACAAACCCAGCGCTAGAAGGGCGTAGATGCTACCCAGGGCAATTCCTGTGAGTAGCTGCATGCAGAGAAGTTCAAATGTAAGACCGGTCATATATATACTCAGAAAAACTCCCCTTCAGCTATTCGCATCAGGGGAGGTGCTCAGGGCAAATCAGTTGATCTGCCCTGAAATTTCAGATTTAAGCCTTGTGGCCTAGCTCCGCGCAACTACGCATATTCTTCTCAGTAGTCGGTTCAATCGTCAGAATATTAAAGACGTCATACTTGTCCTTCATGTTCTTAGATTTGGATTCCACAATGATGACCGTTTGCACTGCCTGATGATCACACTTGCGATAGTACTCAGGACCTTTATAAAAGTCGTATTTGAGATTCTCTAATGCGGTAATGACTTTATTTGTGTCGGTAGATTTAGCATTCTTCACAGCAGCAAGAACTGTTTTTACTCCGGCGTAACCTAGCGCACCGTAGTCTGATGGTACTGAACCGTTGTACATCTTACGGAATGCATCATTGAAAGTCTTGGCTGTAGGGATGCGGTCCTCGAGACCCCAGTAGTAAGAAGTACCGCCGACGATACCTTCGAATGCTTCTGGTCCACCAGCAAGGCGTGCGGTGTAGAGCAAGACTGGAGTCACAATTTTCATGCTGGACTTCAAGCCAAAGTCGGTACATTGTTTGGCCGCATTCACAAGGTCACGACCAAAGTTACAAAGCACCAAGATGTCGGGATTCAAGGCCTTAATACGCGGCAAGAATGCGGAGTAATCAGATGCGCCCAAGGGATGGCGAATATCAGCCAATGTAGTGGCACCCATTTCCTTGCCTACACGCTCAAAAGCGCGCACCATCTCATGGCCATAAGCATAGTCAGCAGTGAGGAAAACGATCTTCTTGCCGAAACGCGGAATGGAGTAGCGCGCCACTGCACCTGCTGTCATAGTTGGATTAAGCGCTTCGTGGAATGTGTAAATACTCCAGTCTTTTACTTCATTAATCGCATCAGATTGGCTAATGGAATTGAAAAGAACTTTGCGCTCTTTACAAACGGCATTGATAGAAAGCTGAGTTGCAGCTGATAGTGAGCCCACAACAAAATTCACTTTATCTTTTTCAATTAACTCGAGAGTGCGCGTTGCAGCTTCACCTGGATTGAGTTTGTCATCACGAACTAACAGTTCAGCTTTGCGACCATTAAAGCCACCAGCGTCATTAAATTCTTTAATGGCTAATTCGGCTGCTTTTACTTGATCTTGCGCCTCTGCAGAAAATGGCCCAGTTAGCGGTGTCGGAAAACCAATCTTAATTGGTTCAGCCTGGGCGCTGGCTACATTCATCCACAGTGGAGTACTTGCAGCAGCAGCTCCGCCGATCAACATTTTTCTTCTTGTTTGATTCGTTACTTTTTGTTTCATGGTTGTCTCCTCCATTTAAAGCAGTTTGTTAATAGGGCTACTTCGTAATATATAAATCTTAACTGAATGCTTCTAGTGATACTAAAATCTACAACGGCTTTAAGTTAATGCGACTCTGGCACTGCTTTTCCAGCCACCAATAGAGTGCTGATATCGATGGCTGTTTCTGCCATGACGGTATCTGCATTTCTACGCAGGCTTGTGTTATCTCTGCTACCTTTGCTGCCTTGTGCTTGCATATAGCGCCCTAAGTATTGCGCTCTTGCAACAACCTGTTGCCCAAACTCGAGACGCTCCTTGCTGTAGGCTTCCAGTGCTGCAGGAGTTGCCCCTAAGGCCGCGATATGACGTGCAATGACCATTGCCTCATCACCTGCTTTGGTAACTCCCATGCCCACATGAGGTCTACCAACAAAAGCAGCATCCCCCATTAAGGCAATTCTCCCGAAGACAATTTGCTCCGAACGAACGTCATAAATCGTTTGCAAAAAAGGTGAGGGTGTTTTTTCTAAAATTTCTGCATATTGTGGCGCCAGAATATCGCGCGCAACTGTGCGCATTTCGGCAATATGTTTCCATGAGACTTTTAGCGGTGGGATGCCAGTCGGATAATAGTGACCATCCGCATCAGTCAGCAACTTGACTAGCTCATCATCTTCAGATGCAGGGCGATACCAAACAAAGTTATAACGACGCTTGCCAGGTCTAGTGTCATTGCCAGGCCCTGCAACTGGATAGCCCAGCATCTGTTCACCATTAGGCAAGCAAAATCCAAAATAATTAAATAGAGTATCTAGGGTGTAATTTGATAAATTACTCTCATCGCAAACTCCACGCCACGCAATATATCCTGCGTATTCAGGCTGGATATTTGGTGCTACTTGGGATCGGACTGTGGAGCGTATGCCATCTGACGCAATCAGAAGCTCTGCCTGAAAAGCGCTGCCATCTTCACAGCTGACCTGAACGCTATGAGAGTCCTGCGTCACTACTTTGACATTCTTACCCTGTAAATAACGCTCGCTTGGAAAATTCTCTTTTAATAGGTGATATAAGCGACTCCATGAAGTCAAGATTTGCGGGAGCGGCATTTCACCTAGGTTCTTGCCATCAACACCTAAGGTAACCCGCTTTGATACGGCAACCCCTAGACTGTCATCTACTTGAATACCTGCCTCACTTAAAGCATCTGCAAGAGCATCATGGGTCACGATTCCGGCACCTCGACCATCTAAGGAGCCGATTGCTTTTTCTAGCAAGGTGACATCATGCCCTTGGCGCAGCAATATATTGGCTGCAAACAAGCCTCCAAGAGATCCGCCGATGACAAGTATTTTGGCCATCTTTACTTATGCAGCCTTGGCATCTAGTGCCGCCTTTTCTGCAGCAGGGTAGTTGAGTTCAACCACAATGCCATTAGGATCATCCATAAAGACTTGGTGTAATTTAATTGCGGGCACGGTGCGCTGTCTGCAAGGTACGCCCAACTTCTCCAGCAGCGCCAGTTTGGCTTCTAATCCCGTGGCAAAGAAGGCGATGTGATCTACTGCCCCAGAGCCATAGAGTGAGCTAGGATCTCGCTCCCCAAGATATTGTTTCAAACCATTCGGATTGTTTTTATCAATCGCAATAAGATGCACAACTGCGTTAGCCCAATCGTTTGGATCGCCGTTGTATAGCCAGACGCCCGGAAAAGGAAAATCGGGACGAGGTCCCACTGTGAATCCGAAGACATCGCAGTAAAACTTGGTAGTTTGTTCAATCTCTAGACTGCGAATGGAGAAGTGATTTAAGCTTAAGTTGGTCATTTTATTTTTTGCCGGTATTGAATAAAGTTTTTGCTGAAGTGAGGTAAGAGCTAATACGATCTTGAATAATTTCTTGTTCGGTATGGGGGTTACCGGAGTCGTAAATGGCTTGCCCATAAATCCAACGTCGCATACCAATATAAAAGATACCGCCATGCAAGCCCATTAAAAACTCTAATTCTCGCTGCGAAGGCTTGCTACGCGAGCTACGACCACAGTGTTTACGGGTCTCTCGGATCAGGCGCGGCAATAGTCGATCGCGCAATAATTCAAAGAATCGGTCACTGATGGAGTGATCGCTTAGGCCTGAGAAAATTAAAATACGTACAAAATCGTAGGTCAGTACGGTGTTTGAGTAGTCGATGTAGAAGGCATTGAATTTTTCTTCTGGAGAAAGATTCTTGTCATCGAGCAGGTGCTCCCACTCCGGCTTCCAACGTGATTCGAAGACATCCTCATAGACTGCTTTAATTAGAGCGTCCTTGGTGGGGAAGTAGTGATATAGCAGGGTGTGGGTAACACCCAATCCCTTTGTTAAGTTCCTGAGTTGCCCATCAATTCCATGCTTTGCAAAGTACTGAATTGCACGATCCAGAATCTGACGCTTACGATCTACAGTACTCATTCTGCGACGTGCAGGCGTACTAGATGAAGCTACTTCTGTAGTGATACTGCCTCTAGCACTGCTGTCTCGATCGAAACTCATTGTCATCAGGGTTTATCCGAATTTGGGCTTATTGACCAAAAGTTAAATAATGGTACATTGTTGAGCAATTGGTAGATAAGACTCTATTCGTACAAACCCCGAGGAGATGTAATGGAATTAAATGGCGAGCAGCTCATTGCAGCCCCAATCCCAGATGTGTGGAAGGGCTTGAATGATATTGATGTGCTGGCAAAGTCCATTCCAGGTTGCGAGGAAATCAGTCGTGTCTCTCCAGAGGAGATTCATGCCAAGGTGATGTTCAAAATTGGGCCTGTCAGAGCCAGATTTTCAGGAAAGCTATTTTTAAGTGATGTCATTCCAGATCAGTCCTGCTCTATGGCCTTTGAGGGCTCGGGTGGTGCTGCGGGATTTGCAAAAGGTCGTTCACGGGTTGAGTTGAAGTCTGCCGAGGGCGGGACACTGGTTTCCTATACGACTGAGGCCTCTATTGGCGGCAAGCTGGGGCAAATTGGTGGGCGACTCATTAGCGCCTCTGCTAAAAAGATCGCGGATGATTTTTTCCAGCGATTTGCTAAAGAGTTGGGTGGTGAAATAACGCCGGTGGAATCAGACCCGCAAGCTGAATAATGCGAGGCGATGTCAATATAAAAGTAGTGAAGGAGACACAATGAAAGCAGCAGCATTTGATTATGCAAAACCGAAGGCTCTCAGCGATGCCTTGGCTATGTTGGCCGAAGCGGGTGAAGACGCGCAATTGATTGCAGGCGGACAGACGCTATTAGCTACCTTGAACCTGCGTCTTTCTGAACCCAGCATACTGATTGACATCACAAATTTAGACGAATTAAAAGGCATTTCAGTTAGCGGAGACCAATTACGTATTGGGGCATTAGTAACCCATACTGAGATTGAAGACTCCAAGCTGATTGCCCAGCATGCACCACTTCTCAAAGCTGCGGCCCCGCATATCGCACATAGAGCGATCCGCAATTTAGGAACTTGGGGTGGCTCTTTGGCCTATGGAGATCCTGCGGCTGAATGGCCTGCCTGTAGCCTGGCACTGAATGCGACCATGCTAATCGGCGGCCCTGATGGAGAGCGTCGAATTTCAGCGCAAGACTTTTTCATTGATCTTTACACCACCTCTCTAGAGCCCAATGAAATTCTGATAGCAACGGAAATTCCTATCGCGAGCAGTAATCAGGTGTTTTATTTCCATGAGCTAGCTCGTCGACACGGTGATTATGCGATTGCGGGACTAGCTTTAGTTGCCAATAAGGCAGGTAATGTCCTGAGTGATTGCACTATCACATTCTTCTCTGTTTGCGCTACACCGATCATGGCGAAGAAGGCTCAAGCCTTGGTGGATGGTAAGCCACTTAATGACGAATTAATCGCAAATGCAGTTGCTGCCGCAAGGCAAGAGATTGAGTCGATCGCAGATATTACTAACAGTGCCCAAACTAAGCAACACCTGATTGGTGTTTTATTGGAGCGTGGCTTAAAGCACTTAATTGCTTAAGTAATCAATATATCAAAAGATAAATTTAGTTCGGAGATTCCAATGAGCTTAAAGAAAAAAATTACTATGACCGTCAATGGTTTGACAGTCAATGCGGAAATTGAGCCACGTCGGCATTTGGTGGATTTTTTGCGAGAAGATCTTCATCTCAAGGGTCCACACCTTGGTTGTGAGCAGGGGGCTTGTGGCGCCTGTACCGTGAAGGTGGATGGCAAAATTATTCGTGGCTGTTTATATCTGGCCGTACAAGCTGATGGATGTGTAGTGGAAACAATCGAGGGTTTGACCAAGAGCGGGGCATTAGCAGATCTACAAGAAGCCTTCATGCGTCATAACGCAATGCAATGCGGTTTCTGCTCTTCTGGGATGTTGCTTGCTGCAGCTGAATTAGTAGAAAAACAGCCTCAATCTACCCGTGAAGAAGTGCGTGAATGGATTTCTGGAAACTACTGCCGATGCACAGGCTACCATTCCATAGTAGACGCCATCATGGCCGTGCTTGAAGCTCGTGCCAAAGGTGAAAAAATTAAACCTGTTGTTGCTCTCGCTTAAGAAGACTGGGAAAACTGATTATGAATAAGCCAGTAGATCTCAAAGGATTGGTACTTGATCCGGTAACCAATGACCAACGCTATATCGGTAGCAGCGAACCTCGACATAGCGCGCGCCGTCTTATCGAAGGTCAGGGTACTTATGTCGATGATATTCAGCTACCTCGGATGGGTCATGTCGTTTATTGGCGTTCGCCAGTAGCGCATATGAAAATTGGAAAGATTCACACTGAACAAGCTAGCAAGATGCCAGGTGTTCTGGCTATTGTCGATGGCATGAAAATGGCCGAGCTGTGTAAGCCATGGGTTGCCACCCTAGGCCACCTTGCGGGTATGAAATCCGCTCCTCAATATGCATTAGCAATTGATAGGGCCTGCTGGCAAGGCGAGCCTGTAGTTGCGGTAGTTGCTGAGACACGCGCACAGGCAGAAGATGCTTTGCAGTTCGTTGATGTTGAGTGGGAAGAGCTGCCCGCAGTAGTTTCAATGGAGACGGCATTAGACGCAGATACTCCGGTAATTCATCCTGAGCTGGGCGACAACCTTTGCTTTACCCGTACTTTGGATGTTGGTCAGGTAGATGAAGTATTTGCAACCGCAGATATTGTGGCTGAAGCTATTTTTGGATTTGGTCGACATACAGGCGTTACTTTAGAGCCTCGCTGCCAAATTGCTGACTACAATCCCGGCGATCGTCGCCTCACGGTATATCACTCACAACAAGCGCCACACATGATGCAAGATTTATATTGCCGTCAGTTTGGCCTGTCTGAGTCTGATGTCCACGTCATTTGTAAAGACGTAGGCGGATCCTTTGGTATTAAGGTGCATGCGTATCCCGATGATTTTGCAACCGTGGGTTTAGCGATGATGTTGGAGCGCCCAGTTAAATTTGTTGCGGATCGACTTGAATCATTTACGAGTGATATTCATGCGCGTGAGCATCGGATTAAAGGACGTATTGCAGCCAATAAAGAGGGTGATATCTTGGCTTTCGAGATCGACGATCTCACGGCGATTGGCCCTTACTCCATGTTCCCAAGAACCAGTGCGATCGAGGGTAATCAGGTGGTCAACTTGGTTGGTGGACCATACAAGCATCAAAACTACCGCGCCAAACTCAATGTGGTGTTTCAGAATAAAACGCCTACCTGCCAATATCGCGGCGTAGGTCACCCAATTGCCTGTGCTGTGACTGAGGGCTTGGTTGATTTAGCAGCTCAAAAGTTAAAGATGGATCCTTTAGAGTTCCGTAAGCGCAATGTGATTCCTGATGATGCATACCCTTGCTCGGGAATTTCTGGTATCAAGCTAGAAGTGTTATCGCATGAGCAATGTTTGCGAACCATCGAAAAGATGATGGACTATTCTGCTTTGCGTAAAGAGCAAGCTGAGTTGCGTAAAAAAGGTATCTATCGTGGAATTGGTTTTGCCACATTAATCGAATTAACTAACCCAAGTCCGGCGTTCTATGGTGTAGGTGGTGCACGCATTGCATCTCAGGATGGCGCCTCTGCGCGCCTAGATCCAAGCGGCGTTGTATCGATATTGATCGGTGTTGGTGAGCAAGGCCAAGGTACTGAAGGTATTTATGCGCAAATTGCTGCTGATGCTGTCGGCCTTTCCATTAAAAATGTGCGCATCATTACAGGCGATACCGATGTAACTCCTTATGGCGGCGGTACCTGGGCTTCACGTGGCGCTGGAGTGGGTGGTGAGGCGGTCTTATTGGCTTGCCAGGCACTGCAAGAAAATATCTTGAAACTTGCTGGTGCAATCCTCAATAGATCATCTGAAGAGTTGTCCGTTCGTCGTGGTCACGTGTTAGATAAAGCTACCGGTGAGCAACTTCTGCCGTTTAGTGAGATTGGACGCATAGGTTATTTCCGTACAGATACGTTGCCTGTGGGATTCTCAGCTGATCTGATGGTCACACGTCATTACACCCAAAAAGAGTACCCATTTATTTTTACCAATGGCGTTCAGGCTTCTTATGTTGAAGTCGATCCGGATACTGGCTTTGTAAAGCTCCTAAAACATTGGGCGGTTGAGGATTGTGGTCGGGTATTGAATCCCATGTTGGTGGATGAGCAAGTTCGCGGAGCCATTGTTCAGGGTATCGGCGGCGTGCTTTTCGAAGAGTGCATCTATGATGAAAGCGGCCTGCTGCGCAATGGCAGTATGGCCGATTATTTAGTGCCAATGGCCAATGAAATGCCGGATATTGAAGTGGCTCACGTAGAGACTCCAACCCAGTCATCTAAGCTGGGCGCAAAAGGTGCCGGTGAGGCGGGCACTGCTGGAGCGCCTGGAGCGGTCCAGAATGCAATTAACGATGCACTAGCGCCATTTAATACGGCAGTATTTGACCAGCCCATCACTTGTGAAAAGATTCTCAAGGCCCTTGGAAAAGTCTAATTTAGAGCTCGGCTAAATGAGGTGCATTCCCCGCATCAAAGGGGCGATTGCATCCTGTAATATCCAGCTTTGACCATAAGCAAATCCCCTTCTTGGGGATTTGCAATTAATTTGATATTGCGAATAAAAATATGTCCCATTTAAAAGGTAAAACAGCTCTTGTGACCGGCTCGACTAGTGGCATTGGTTTGGCAATGGCTATCGGCTTGGCAAAGCAGGGTGTCAATATTATGGTGAATGGCTTTGGTGAAAAAGATGCCGCGATTGCCGCTATTAAAGCTTGTGGTGTTGAAGTGGAATATCACGGTGCTGATATGAGTAAGCCTGTTGAGATTGAGGATCTCATCAAGCAAACTGAAAAACGCTTTGGTTCGCTAGATATATTAGTAAACAACGCAGGCATTCAGCACACAGCAAATCTTGAAGACTTCCCAGAAGATAAGTGGGAGTCGATTATTGCCATCAACTTAAGCTCAGCCTTTTATACCTCCCACCATGCCTTGCCAGGAATGAAGAAGCGCAACTGGGGTCGCATTATTAACATTGCCTCCGTTCACGGCTTAGTTGGCTCTGTTCAAAAATCAGCTTATGTCGCTGCAAAACATGGCATCGTTGGCCTAACCAAAGTGACCGCTCTTGAGAATGCCAAAACAGGAATTACTTGCAATGCGATTTGCCCAGGTTGGGTTTTAACTCCCTTGGTACAAAAGCAAGTAGATGCACGAGCAGAGCGCGAAGGGATTTCCAATGAAGAGGCCAAAAAAGCCTTGGTTTCTGAGAAACAGCCCTCCGGTGAATTCGTGGCCCCAGAACAATTAGCTGCATTAGCCGTTTTCCTTTGTAGCCTAGACGCTTCTGAGGTACGCGGAGCGGCCTGGAATATGGATGGTGGCTGGACGGCTCAGTAACGTTTAAATGGGTCACGAGCCCTCCTTTAGTGCTTTGTACCCAACAAATCCGTCATAATCGTCTATAGTTAGGGCGGTTGTGGCCGTTGTGGCCACTGATTATTACGTTTTACAATGTAGCGAACTTGGATTTTGCAAGTAAGAATTTTGCCTAATCCTGCTTGATATATTTACCTTTTTTAGGAAGCTCTCATGTCATCTATCTTTACCTCATTAGGCCGCACTGTTTTAGCCGGCTTTGTGTTACTAGCATTGATCGTCCTTGCCATGGGCGCAAACTTCGGTTCGATTGAGTTGTCATTCTTATTCCGTTGGATTCACGTGATGGTTGGCGTGATGTGGATAGGCTTACTTTGGTATTTCAATTTTGTACAGATTCCATCGATGGCAAAGATTCCGGATGAGCAAAAGCCGGCAATTGGAAAAGTTATCGCTCCAACAGCGCTCTTTTGGTTCCGTTGGGCTGCCTTAGCGACTGTACTTAGTGGTTTAGTTTTATCCATAGTGAATGGATATGCGCACCAAGCATTCACTTTGCAGGCGCCTTTCCGCGCAATTGGTTTAGGCATGTGGATTGCCTTGATCATGGCGTTTAACGTTTGGTTCATTATTTGGCCAAATCAAAAACGTGCTCTTGGCATTGTTGCGGTTGAGCCAGATGTCAAAGCAAAGTCTGCACGCATTGCGATGTTGACTTCCCGCTTTAATACGATGCTCTCTATCCCAATGTTATTTTTGATGAGTGCCCAGTCACACAATACAACGTGGTTTGTGATTGCCTCATAAGGTAATCAGTCTTAGTTCATGCAAAAGGCCCGCTGAGCGGGCCTTTTTCTTTGGTGTAGATCGTTGGGAGATAGTATTCAGTTACCTTAGTTACAAAATGGGTGGCAATTCTTTTGTCAGTGCGCCACGTTGTGCAGTGGCTGTACCCAGAAGAGCAAACCCAAGTAGCTTACCGTCACTGGATTCAAAGCGCGCTTCAAGACCACCTTCAACCGGATTGATTTTCCAATCACCAACCGCATCTTTAGCCGGTGGCGAAACAATGGTTGGTAGGGCGGGGGTCTTTACCATCACTGGCATAGCGGGATAGTTGAGGGTAGTTGCTTGTCCAAGTAAGTTGGGCGCTAAAGCTCGTGCTGCCTGCATGATCGGCATCACATAAGGCAGAACTAAGCCCTCAACTTCGGCACAGTCGCCAATCGCATAAACATTCTTGGCGCTAGTTTCTAAATGACGATTCACTGTAATGCCTGCGCCTGTGGCAATTCCGGCTGCTTGAGCTAAATCTAAGCGAGGCCTTAAACCAACCGCAGATAGAAATGCATCACTATGAATTACAGTTCCGTTGGCAAGAGCAATCGAGAGAGAGTCAGCGCTTCGATCAATCGATTGCACGGTAGTAGCAAAATGCCAACGCACACCTGCTGCACTAAGCTTAGTCTGAAGTGCTTGTGCTGCTGCCTCAGGAAGTAGTCTACCCAAAGCCTGCGGCGCTAAGTCAATGATATCTACTTCATATGAACCTAAAACTAAATCATTCGCAAACTCACAACCAATCAAGCCAGCACCTAAGATAGTGATCCGTTTTTTGCCTTCAATTGTCTTACGAAATTTGGCATAGTCTTCAAGATCATTGACGGTGATGACCTCATGAGCTGCATTACCCTCCAAAGGTAAGCGAATTTGATCAGCCCCCAATCCCAGTACTAACTTCCCATAGGAAATGCTGCCTGTAGAGGTGGTGACTGTTTGTGCGCCAGTATCAATTGCAGTGACATCGGCATCGCCCAAAATCGTGATGTCTAGCTGTGTTGCCATGCCCTCAGCATTGGTGGAGACTAATTGCTCTGCAGATTTGCTGCTTGCCAACGCTGTAGAGAGCATCGGCTTGGAGTAGAAGTAGCCTGGCTCCCTTGTTATCAAGGTAATTGGAATTTCCTTATCGATTTTGCGAAGCTCACGAATAACGGTGTAGCCAGCTAGACCGCTACCAATAATGACAATCCCCGATGGGGATGATTGATTCTGATGATCCAAAACTGGACTCCCTAATAATGCGTTTAAAGGTGTTACGTGTGGCTTGAGTTAAGAAACTTGCACCATTTCAAAGTCGGATTTTGATACGCCACAATCCGGGCATTCCCAATCTTCAGGAACGTCAGCCCAAGCGGTGCCGGCAGGAATGCCATCTTCAGGCAAGCCTTCCGCCTCGTTATAGACAAAACCACAAACGATACATTGCCAAGATTTCATGGGGATTCCTTGTTGTAATGGATTAAAGGCAGTTTAAATTGAATTTCAAATTCACTTGCTAGCTAAAGGTCTAATTGTTTTGTATCTAATAAGCAAACAAGAAAAAACACAGAAGCAAGCAAACAATGATTTATAAGGTGAATAGGAATGATATTATTTATCAGATAATTAGATTATAGGGATAAGGACAGAATATGGCTGCTCTGCCTTCATTACGACAGCTTCGCTATTTTGTAGCGGTTGCTCAGGAGCTTAATTTTACTAGGGCAGCAGAGGTCTGCTTCGTAGGCCAATCTACGCTAAGCGCCGGTTTAAAAGAGTTGGAAGATGTTTTGGGGGTCCGCTTGGTAGAGCGGGATAGGCAAAATGTAGCCATCACTCCAATCGGTGCAGAGATTTTAGAAAGGGCCAAGGTGATCTTGGCCTCCTCTCAAGATCTAGTGGAATATGCGAGCGCCTCTGGCGAGCCAATGGCGGGGACGATTCGATTAGGGGTCATCCCAACCATCGCACCATTTTTATTGCCAAACGTGTTGCCTGATATTCGGGAGCACTACCCCAAGCTAAAAATTGCCCTGCGTGAAGATTTAACCGCGAATCTGTTAGCGCGCTTGATAGACCATCAACTTGATTTTGCATTAATTGCATTGCCCTACGACACGGCTGGCCTCTTGGTGAAGGAGCTTTTTGTCGATGAATTTTGGTTGGTTGCAGGCGCAAATGATCCTGCATTAAAGGGTAAGGAAATTCATTTGCCTACCAAAATGGCAGAGAGGCTACTGTTGCTAGAGGAGGGCCATTGCCTGCGTGATCATACGATGCAAGCTTGTAAGCAATCTGATATTCGCAATGCCGAGGGAATGGAAGCAACTAGCTTACTGACTCTCTTGCAAATGGTGGAGTCTGGCATGGGCATTGCGCTGCTTCCTGAAATGGCAGTAAAAGGCGGGATCTTAAATGGTACGACATTGATTGCCCGGCCTTTAGCACCGCCTGCTCCCAAGAGAGTGATTGCGCTTGTAGCTCGCTTATCAACCGCGCATCATGATGAGTTCCAAGCGCTGGCCCACAGCATTGAATCAAGATTTAAATCTAGCCCAAGAATTAGTCGGGGTAGTCGAAAGAGTTTTCAAAGAGTCTAGTATGGTGTCGGCGAGACTTTAATATCCCTGCTACAGTTGCGCATTAATTGAAGTATTCACTCCCAAAAAAGAAAGTAGTTCATGTCTGGAAAAGAAATCATGTTTACCCCCGTCAAGCTTGGCGCGATTGAATTAAAGAATCGCCTGGTGATGGCGCCTCTGACCAGAATGCGAGCCATCGATGGGGATGTGCCACATCCTCTTGCGAAAACGTACTATGAGCAAAGGGCAACTGCTGGCCTCATCATCAGCGAAGCAACGCAAATTTCTGCTATAGGTAAAGGTTATCCGGGAACGCCTGGAATCTATTCTGCTGAGCAAACAGCGGCTTGGAAAGAGATTGTGAGTGCAGTGCATGCCAAAGGTGGCAAGATGATTGCGCAGTTATGGCATGTTGGGCGCATCTCTCATTCCTCTTTACATCCAGAGCAAGGTATTCCTGAGGCTCCATCTGCGATTGCACCTGCTGGCCAAACTTATGGCGCTGATTGGAAGTTGCACGATTACGAAATGCCTAAGGCAATGACTGCTGAAGATATTGCCGGTCTTTTGAAAGACTTTGAACTGGCTGCTATGAATGCGAAAGCGGCAGGTTTTGATGGCGTGGAAATTCATTCTGCGAATGGCTATTTACTTGATCAGTTTTTGCAAGACAAAACCAATCAACGCACTGATGGCTATGGTGGATCAATTGAAAATCGTATGCGCTTATTAGGCGAGGTTATTGAATCTATTACCAAGGTATATCCAAGTGATCGTATCGGGGTGCGCTTATCACCCTATGGCAGCTTTAATGATATGGCTGACAGCGATCCAGTGGCCTTGTTCACCGCGGTGATTCAGAAACTCAATGGCTATCACCTATCTTATGTTCATATGATCGAACCGCGCTCTACCAGTGCGGGTGGTAATGATCAAGTGAACGAAGAGGCCCCCATTACCTCAGAGATGTTCCGTAAAGCCTATCAAGGTCAATTTATTAGTGCCGGTGGATACGATCAGGCTATGGGTGAAGCTGTTTTAGAGGCTGGCTTGGCAGATGCAGTGGCCTATGGACGGTTGTATATTTCCAATCCAGATTTAGCTGAGCGCTTTGCGCAGGGCGCAGCACTCAATCCTTATAACCGCGCTACTTTTTACGGTGGGGCAGAAGTCGGGTATACAGACTACCCAACGCTTTAATCTACTAAAGATCAATCAGGGCCGCTATCGAAAGATAGGGGCCTTATTTTTTATCTTCAGGGTCTTTTAATAGGCCATAGTGGTTCGCAACGAGTAGCATTGCAATGGACGCGCATCCCATTGCAAAGAATTCCCATTGATGAATCATGGCAGTGCCAGTGACGGTCATTAAGATTGTCCATCCCACTGCCATTTTGGCTTTTTTGCTTAAAGGTTTCATATTTCGGAACTAAGGTAAAAAATTATCGAACGGTAAGTCTAGCTTTGGCGCTCAACTCGCTTGGCGTACCGCGCTTATCAAGTTGAGAGAGTCTGAGAGCCTCTTGCTCAAAATCAGTTTGAGCTGGGTGAAATTCAAGATTGCCAAGGTGAACAACATAAGTCCACACCAGCTCTCGACCCCTATCTTTATATACGTCAACAATGCGCTTCATTTATTAATGCCTCTGGTGGGGGCTGCGCCATTTGCGGAGCTCATATTGTTTTTTAGGTCGATGAGATTTCGTGGATCGATACGAATAACGCCACCACGAGGGCTATCAATGTCTGCAATCAGAAAGAAGGCAATGGCAATCATGGTTGGGAAAATCATGAAAAGGCCGACATTACGTTGAAAGTTTCTTGCGCCAAAGCCTACCAATATATTTGCACCTATGGCAATTGCCACCATCAGCCACCAGGCCGCAGTTGGAATGCGGTTCCACCAGGCTGCTTGAGTATAGCCATGAGCGTTAATCACTTCGTTCATCCCAGAGACGACCAGCGCCATAGTCGGGGATGGTTGTGCGCGCGCAATGGGCAGTAGCTCACTCCACATAGCGTTTTCTAGGGCGATAGTGCGTTGCGTAATTTTTTTGGCAGTCTCTCTATCTTGCTTAGAGTAAAACAAGATGCGCTGATCAAGGTATTCACCAAGGAGACTCTTAATATTATCTGCAGTTTTACTTGGCAGGAGGTCAGCTCTTAAGAATTCTGTACCAATTGCATTTGCTTCAGCTTCCTCATAAGTCTGCCTCAAGTCGTATCGGGCGATCGCCATTGAAAAAGTGAAGCCAATGATCAAGCCTAGCAAGGTCAGTGTTGCAGTCTGAATGATCCCTAAATCTGCCGAGGTTTCAGTGTCCTTGGTTCGGTATTTGCTGAGCACGGCGCTACCAAACCATACTGAGCCCGAGAGGACTACAGCAGAGATGGCAAATACGAGTTCGGGGTAATTAGCTAAGTGTGGAATATTAAAAAGTTCCTGGATATAAAATATCTTTAGTCACATTCTGTATATCACGGTGTCCTGTAAACGCCATAGTGATATCTAATTCATTATGAATAATCTCTAGACATTTGGTAACGCCGGCTTCGCCCATGGCACCCAAGCCATAGAGGAAAGGGCGACCAATCAATGTACCGCGTGCACCTAGTGCCCAGGCTTTCAAAACATCTTGTCCGGATCGAATGCCGCCATCCATCCACACCTCAATATCTTTACCAACAGCATTCACAATGCCGGGCAACGCTTTGATGCTGGAGATCGCGCCATCCAATTGACGGCCACCATGATTGGAAACGATCAAGGCATCTGCACCAGAGTTAGCAGCAAAGCGGGCATCCTCTTCATCCAAGATGCCTTTAATGATTAACTTGCCACCCCAAAGCTTTTTAATCCACTCCACATCATCCCAGCTCAGACCTGGGTCGAACTGCTCGGCGGTCCAAGAGGAGAGGGAAGACATATTGCCAACACCAGTAGCGTGACCAACAATGTTGCGGAAAGTTCTGCGGGGAGTCATCGCCATGCCCATGCACCAGCGTGGCTTAGTCATCATATTGATGATATTGGCGATCGTTAGCTTTGGTGGCGCGGATAAACCATTTTTTAAATCCTTATGGCGTTGTCCCAGAATCTGTAAATCCAAAGTAAGAACTAAGGCGGAGCACTTAGCTGCTTTGGCGCGCTCAATGAGGCGCTCAATAAAGCCGCGGTCTTTCATGACATAGAGCTGAAACCAAAATGGTTTGGTAGTGCGTTCTGCCACATCTTCAATTGAGCAAATACTCATCGTAGAAAGGCAGAAGGGGACGCCAAATTTTTCTGCAGCTTGGGCTGCCAGAATTTCACCATCAGCATATTGCATGCCGGTTAGTCCAGTAGGTGCTAATGCAACTGGCATGGCAACTTCTTCTCCCACCATCGTTGTTTTGGTGGTGCGGTTAATCATATTGACAGCAACACGCTGGCGCAGTTTGATCTTCTGAAAATCCGACTCATTCGCGCGGTAGGTAGATTCAGTCCATGACCCGGAGTCTGCATAGTCATAAAACATCTTAGGGGTGCGCTTCTGATGCAGAACTCGTAAATCTTCAATGTTGGTGATGATTGCCACTAAAACCCCTTCGTATATTGCAAATGCCTGAGAGCAAGAGCTAATTTAAGCTCTATCTTAGCAATACCGAGCATTTGTTTCTACAATGCGTAGGCAAAGCCCTTCTTGAGGCTCTAAATAGCCACCCATCCAACCATATCCCCCTGAATGCCTCAAATACCCCTGTCGACCGTCTTTTATTTAACGCTGGCAACCTTCCTCTGGGCGGGTAATGCAATCGCTGGAAGAGTGTTAGTGGGTAGTGTTTCACCGATCACCCTCAGTGCTGTCCGCTGGGGCCTGGCAGCCCTGCTACTTCTACCTCTTGGCTGGCGAATCCTAAAGCCAGGTAGCGCCCTGTGGCAAAACAAGAGTCGCTTCCTCGTCTTGGGATTATTAGGGGTAGGGAGCTATAACGTGCTCTTGTATCTTGCCTTACAAACCTCGACGGCAATAAATGTCACCCTCATTGGGGCAAGCATGCCGATCTGGATGCTCCTGATCGGCGCCATCTTTTATCAAGTGAGACCGACACTGTTACAGCTCTTGGGGGCAGTCGTCTCCCTAGTAGGCGTGACCGTAGTGCTCACGCGAGGTGAGCCTGCCAGTCTCTTGAGCATGGAAGTAGTCATGGGCGATTTACTCATTATGTTGGCTACGATTCTCTGGGCCTTTTACAGCTGGATGATTAGTCGCCCAGGAGAGAGTACTGAGCGGCAGTGGCCATGGGCTGAGTTTTTGATGGCACAGGTCTTGATTGGATTCTTGTGGACGATGTTATTTGAGGGCGCGGAAATTGCCACAGGGCACGCCTTTATTGATCTCAATTATTGGACTGGGGCATTGATCTTATTTGTGGCTATTGGCCCATCCTTAATTGCTTATCGTTGCTGGGGTTTGGGGGTGAATGGTGCTGGACCCACGGTAGCAGCATTCTTTGCCAACCTCATACCCTTGTTTACGGCCTTACTGTCCGCTGCGATCTTGGGGGATCCGCCCCAGCTTTTTCATGGCCTAGCTTTTGTCCTGATTGTGACCGGAATACTGGTTTCTTCCATCACGAAGAAAAGTGTCTAAGCCCCTTTATTTGCTCAAAAAGCCTGTTTTTAAAGGCTAAGTACCAAAACAGCGCTAAATCAGTATCATTTAGGGCTAATCACACGATTTACTAGGAAATTACTATGCCAGGCTTGCTCCCGAATGTTGATCCAGACGGTCTCTTAGAGTTCTCGGTTGTTTACACCGACCGCTCTCTAAATCACATGTCTGAAGAATTCAAAAAAGTCATCGTGGACATTTCTAGTGTTCTGAAAGATGCTTACAACGCAAGTTCTGCAGTCATCGTTCCTGGTAGCGGCACATTTGGTATGGAAGCTGTTGCTCGCCAATTTGCCAATAATGAAAAATGTCTTATTTTGCGCAATGGCTGGTTTAGCTATCGCTGGACGCAGATTTTTGATTTAGCCAATATCACCAAGGACATTACCGTTATTAAAGGTAAGCAATTGGAAGATGCTACCCAAGGCGTGTTTGCTCCTGCGCCGATCGAAGAAGTAGTGGCTTTTATTAAAAAGGAAAAGCCAGCAGTTGTTTTCGCTCCTCACGTGGAAACCTCTGCGGGCATTATTTTGCCGGATGCCTATCTCAAGGCAGTGGGTGAAGCGGTACGCTCGGTGAATGGTTTGTTTGTACTTGATTGCATCGCATCAGGTGCAACATGGGTAGATATGAAGGCTTGCAATGTCGATGTGTTGATCACTGCGCCTCAAAAAGGTTGGAGTAGTTCACCTTGCTGCGCGATGGTGGCTATGAGTGACAGAGCACGCGAGCGTATTGAATCCACTCAAAGCAGTAGCTTCTCAATGGATCTGAAGAAGTGGTTGCAAATTATGGAAGCCTATGAAAAGGGTGGCCACGTCTATCACACCACGATGCCAACTGATGCGCTCAAAATCTTGCGCAACGTAATGAAAGAAACTCAGTCTTTAGGTTTTGCTGCACTCAAAGCAAAGCAACAAGAGTTGGGCGATAAGGTTCGTGCCTTATTGGTGTCCAATGGTTACCACTCAGTCGCAGCAAAAGGCTTTCAGTCTCCTGGTGTAGTCGTGAGCTATACCAAGGATCCAGAGATTCAGTCAGGCAAAAAGTTTATTGCTCTTGGTATGCAAACGGCGGCTGGTGTGCCTTTGCAGTGCGATGAGCGTCCAGACTTCCGTACGTTCCGCCTTGGTTTATTTGGTCTAGAGAAGTTGGCGCATGTTGACCGCACAGTAGATCATCTCGAAACAGCATTAGAAAAAATTACCGAGACTGAAGCGCAGCCAGCTTAAGACTCTGTAATTGGTTTTCACAAAAGGCCGTCTTTGGACGGCTTTTTAATTGACCATCATTAAACTACCCATGAACCTATCGGAACCTCAAATGAATATCCCTTTTGCAAAATTGATCTTAGCCACCTTCATTGCTGCCTCAATTGCTTTATCTTCATTGACTGTAATGGCGGCGGATCCAGCCCCAGCCGGAGCACCTGTGGCCGCTCCTGCAACGATGCCTGATGCTCAAACAGAGAAGTCTGCAAAAAAGACTGCGAAGAAGTCTAAGAAAGATAAAAAGGCGGACAAGAAAGCTAAGAAAAAAGCTAAGAAGAAACCAGCAGCCCAAGAGTCTGCTACTCAGTAACGAATTTACTTATTTCACTATTTAATTTAGTGGGTCAGATCCCTCAAGATCTAGGGGCTTTGTAGAGCCCTGACCCTGTTGTTTGTTTGGTGCATCATTACGTACCAGCAACCACATCGCCCCCATCACCAAACTCATCCCACCCATCTGAGTCCAGGTAATGGGTTCGGATAATACGATCCAGCCCATAAATAGGGTGGAGACGGGACCTAGTATTCCGGCTTGAGCGACTAGAGGTGAGCCAATCCGATTAATGGCAATCATGATTAACAACATTGGAATGACGGTGCATAGGCTTGCATTGAGTAGGCTAAGCCAATAGATTTGCGGTACTTGTACAAAAACAGCTGCAGGATCGTAAATCAGAATTTGAATGACGCTCATGAATGCCGATGCGGAACTGGCATAAACAACTAAGCGCACGCTACCCACGCGCCTTACCATTTCTCCAGAGCCAATCATGTAGATTGCATACGAGCACGCGCTAGCAAAGACCAATACCATGCCGAGCAATGCCATCGATCCGGTCGAGCTAGCATCTTGGATAAATACGACGATCACGCCCAGATACCCCACCGCTAGCGCATACCACTGCAGTCGACTAATAGATTTGTTTAATACAAAATAAGAAATCAACAATACGATGGTGGGCGTTAGGTAAAGCACGATACGTTCCAGTCCAACAGAAATGTATTGAAGTCCTAAAAAGTCAAGATAGCTGGAAAGAAAGTAGCCCATAAATCCTAGAGCAAATATTTTCATTTTGTCTTTGAATATCAGTGGACTCATGACTTGCCTGCACGCTTGCCACCAATAAATTCCCCAAAAGAGGGGAAGTGCCATCAGCATTCTTAAGGCAATTAATGTCTCAGCATTTGCACCGTAGCCAAAAGCGAGTTTGACCAGAATCGCCTTGCCGGAAAATAATATGGAGCCGAGTCCGGCCATTAAGAGGCCGTAAACGTAACGACGATGATGAAGAGTTCTGCTGGCTGATTGCATGATGTTTTATAACATCTTGTTGAGTAGGCTCCGCATCTCCAAAATGACCTCTGTTGGAGTAAGTCCAATGGGACCAATTTGCTGAGCTACCAAACTATCGGCTGCTGTAGCGTGTAATTGCACCCCAATACAACTTGACTCCCACAAATTGAGATTGTGGTGGATACCTTGTGCTGCGATGGCTGCGATAGTGCCAGTTAAGACATCACCCATTCCGCCAACAGCCATACCGGGATTGCCTTGAGCGCACTGCACTGCCGGATGAAGAGGGGAGGCAACGAGCGTATGTTGACCTTTAAGGGCGATGATGCAATCGGTGAGTTTGACCAAGTCCAATACAGCGGCTATACGATCCGCCTGAATGACTGAAGCAACTGTATTGAGAAGATGGGCACCCTCTCCAGGGTGTGGGGTAAGCACAGTCATGGTGGGGTATGCTTGATTACGCTGCTTGAGGAGATCTAAAAATTCAGGGTTATCAGCAATCAAGCCAAGTGCATCAGCATCAATCACGAGCGGCACTTTTGGATAGCATAGCGAGGCTACCAACCAATCTCTAGCCAGCGCAGAAAAACCAAGGCCTGGTCCGATTGCAATCACATCTGGTGCTGTAGTTTTTAATTGTTCTTGGGCATTAAAGCTAGCTAGGCGAACCATTAGCTCGGCTTGTTCTGGCATGGCATGGGCAGCTGTGGGATCTAGTATCTCCAACATAGTCCAACCTGCCCCTAAGTGTAGTGCAGCACTGCCTGCCAAGAGGAGGGCGCCGGCCATTCCAGGTGCGCCACCAACGAGCAGAACTTTACCCGCATTCCCTTTATGTTCTGAGGGCGCTCGCTTGAGGCGGGTAATGAGCTCGAGTGATCTCAGTTCGGTTGGAGGGGTCATCTAATTAGTATCGCTCTTATAAATGGCTTAGCAAGGAATTTTATCGGGAGTATGCTTAAGTCATGAAAATACAATTTCTGGGTGCAGCGGGTGAGGTTACGGGATCAAGACATTCCGTGCGGGCTACTGTGGGTGGTCGAGATATGAGGTTCATGGTCGACTTCGGTATGTTCCAGGGTGGGCGCGAAGCTACTACTAAGAATCTAGAGCTACTACCATTTTCACCAAATGAAATTGATTTTGTTGTATTGACGCATGCCCACATTGACCACAGCGGCCTCTTGCCAAGACTCTGTGCCCAAGGCTTTACGGGCCCTATCTACTGCACCGATGCCACATTTGAGTTGTTGAAGATTATGTTGCCCGATAGCGCACATTTACAGCGCTACGATGTTGAGCGAGCGGTGCGTAGAAAAAAAGCAGGCAAGTGGCGCGGGGACTTACCAGTTGCACTTTACTCGATGGAAGAAGCGGATTTAGCGCTTGGGCAATGCGAAGTACTTGCTTATGGAAAATCCATAGAGCTTTGTAAAGGTATTGGGCTTGAGTTCCAAAATGCAGGCCATATTTTGGGATCAGCAATTGCGATCATGGATATCAGCGAAGACCATGCCAAGAAAAAGCGCTGCGTTTTCTCGGGAGATATTGGCATGAAGGGTAAGCTCTTGATGCCTGATCCCACCATCATTGCTCAAGCAGATGTCGTAGTGGTGGAGTCAACCTATGGCGATCGATTACATAAAACACTAGCGGATACTGAAGTTGAATTAATTAAAGTCGTAACTGAAACTCTAGATGGCCATGGAAATATTGTGATCCCTGCATTCGCGGTGGGACGCACCCAGGAAATTTTGTTCCTGCTCATTGATTTGGTTAAACGTAATTTATTACCCCATCTCAGTATTTGGGTCGACTCTCCAATGGCAACAGCAGCTACCCATCTCACTGAGCACTTTTTTGCGCAATTAGATAAAGAGTCGCAATCTACTTTTGAATGGTTTAAAAAAAATCCGAGCGCAGTTGATCTGCGATTTATTGCCGACGTTGAGGAATCGAAAGCGCTCAATAAAATTAAAGGTGGTGCCATCATTATTTCTGCGAGTGGCATGTGTGATGCGGGTCGTATTGTTCATCATCTTCAGAACAATTTGCCTCGAGCGCAAAATGCGATCGTGATTACCGGGTTTCAGGCCTATGGCAGCTTAGGTCGTCGTCTGGTAGATAGAGCCGCAAAAGTACGTCTTTTTGGTGAGGAGGTTTCGGTGCGAGCATCCATTCATACCATTGGCGGGCTTTCTGCCCATGCGGATCAAGCTGGCTTAATGGAATGGTTGAGAGGCTTTCAATCTGAGCCTCAAGCGGTCTTCGTGGTTCATGGTGAACCTGAAGCCTCTGCAGTTCTAGCGCAGACTATCCGTGAAGAGTTGGAGTGGAGGAATGTCATTATTCCAGAGCGTCTCCACTCCTACGCTTGCTAGCTTTTTACTCGGCTACCTTGGCGCCTTCGATGCCATGCTTTTTCATGGAGTTGGCGATAAAGCCTGAAGTCTTTAATTCTGCAACGATGCCACTCAAATAGAGCGTGATTTTTTCAAAGTCAGCGCGTGATTTTGGTACTCCCATTGCCTGATGAATCACCATAAACCTTCCCGGTAGCATGCGTACATTGCTATATCTCTTTGAATCCGCCTCTAGCTGTTGTTTTACTCCTGCAGCAACATTGCCTTTTCCGCTCATAAAGTCATCAACGACCGATTGAGAGTTGATTGATCTAAGCAGGGTGGCTTTTTTAATTTCACGTTTTAGATAAAGGTCATAGGCACTAGCATTGCCAACCACAATCTCATTACCAGCAGCGTCAACCTCTTCATTGCTCTGTATCGGGGAAGAGGTTTTGACCATATAAGCTCCCTCAATTTGGATATAGGCGGGGGTATAACTAATGTCTGCACCACGAACAGGATCGATGGCAACAAAGATGAGATCAAGCTGATTCGCTTTCAGGGCCTCCACTATGGCTCCAGCACTTTTAAAGGAGACGAGCTCAACTGGAATGCCAGATCGCCTGCCAATTTCTTGGGCAATATCTATCGTTACGCCCTTAGGCTGAGGTTCACTTTTATCAATTGAGCCTGCTAAAACTGGATTGCCGAGGTTTATACCAACACGAAGGGTGCCGGTTGGTGCTAAAGATTTCATCATGGTGTTATCGATGGGTTTATTCAGTACTGCATTAGGTGTTTGAGCCAAAACCAATTGGCACATCAATAGCAGACCAAATCCAAGTTTATTTTTCATAAAAGGGTAAGGGCAAATAAATCGGTATAAAAAAACCGCGGCGAACCGCGGCTTATTTTCTCAAGAAGAGATTATTTCTTAACGTCAGCTGCGGGAGCTGCAGGGGCTTCAGCAGGTGCTGTAGGAGCATTTTTCTTAGCCTCTTCCATATGAGCAGCTTCAGCACCATGCTTCTCGCCACCCATATCAATGTCACCGTCGCCTTTGATGAGTAAGTAGGCTGTAGCGGAGATTAATACTAGTACCATGATGATGATTGAACGGTTGCTCATTGCATTTCCTTCGGTTTGGTTAATATTCCTCGATATTAATGCCTGAAGCACTCCCGGTAAATCCGAATAAGCCCTAGATATGAAATTAATGCAATATTCTAGGTAGTAATACTAATTCTGACCTTGTATCCTAGGGCTTGCCTGTCTACTGAACTGACGATATGCCATTTTTAAAGGTTGAAATAAAGGTGCAAATATGAGTCCAAGACTCCCTGTAAATAACTCCCAAACTATTACTGATTTTTTAAAGCTTCAGAAAAGCCAGTTAGCAGAAAGTGGTTCCGATGATTCTTATAGATTCGCATTTGATGATCCAACCTTTTTGGCGCGCCGTGAAACTCTAGGTCTACGCTTTCAGCTCGAGTTACTCAAGCCAGAGATCTTATTGCATGAACATGGTGTTGAGCACACGATTACCGTATTTGGTTCAACCCGTTTTGTAAGTTGCCAAACAGCTCAGGAACTAGAGAAGAGCGCTAAAACACCAGAAGCACAAGCGGAGGCTAAACGGGCTTTACTGCACTGCAAGTACTATGACTCTGCTAGAGAATTCGGAGCAATTGTTGCGGGCTATAACGCGAGTCAATCAGAAGATCGCAATAAGTTATATATCGCCACTGGTGGTGGCCCCGGAATAATGGAAGCCGCTAATCGTGGTGCATTTGAATCTGGGGATAAAGCCATTGGTTTTAATATCAGCCTGCCAAGAGAGCAGCATCCCAATCCTTACCTTACCCCAGGTTTAAGTTTTCGCTTTCATTACTTCGCTATTCGCAAAATGCATTTCATGCTGAGGGCAAGAGCAATTGTGGCCTACCCAGGCGGCTTTGGTTCCTTTGATGAGCTTTTCGAGGTACTTACCTTAATGCAAACAAAAAAGGTCGAGCGTTTTCCAATCATTCTGGTAGGGAAATCATTCTGGCAAGAAGTGATCAATTTCAAGCAGATGCTGGACCATGGAGTAATAGATCAGGCGGATATGGAGCTACTCCATTTTGTTGAGACTGCTGAGGAGGCTTGGGCAGTCATTCGCGACTGGTATCAATTAGCCTAAGATGAACCATAAGAACTGTAAAATAGCTCGTTAAAGATCATGTCCATTACTAATACCCTTACCCTTACTTCCGAGCTAGATTTACCGGCCTACTTGTTTGGCATCGCCATGCTGCTCATTGTCATGTTGGTGCATGGGTTTGCTTTGCTCCAAATTGCAAAGCGCTATGAAGTGAAGTCATTTCTATATTTGTCAGAGCATAAATACTCTTCCGTGGCTTTCGTGTTTTATGTCAGCGTGTTGTGTTTATTTCTGACCCATATCTTTGAGATCATTCTCTGGGGAATCTCACTCCGAGTATTCAATCTTCTGCCAAATTTGGGTGAGAGTATCTTATTCAGTGGCAGCACCTATACAGCAATGGGTTTTATGGATGATCTCCTGCCAAGTGGCTGGAAGATGCTGGCAATCATTATTGCTTTTTCAGGGATGTTTTCTTTTGCTTGGACTGCATCCGTCATGATTTCTATGACAAAAAATTTCCGTCAAGCCTATACCCGTTTACATATGCAAAAACTGAAGATGGCACCTGAAGTCATTGAGCGTTTTAAGTAAGACAGGGGCATAATATGAGTAAGGTATGGGATGCCATCATCATTGGCGGTGGAGCTGCTGGACTCTTTTGTGCTGGTGTTGCTGGTCAGCTAGGTAAGAAGGTCTTGGTACTCGACCATGCTGATGTCTTGTGCGAGAAAATTCGGATTAGTGGCGGGGGTAGATGTAACTTCACCAATGTGCATAGCAGCCCAGCTAATTTTTTATCCCTAAATCCCCATTTTGCAAAAAGCGCCTTAGCGCGCTATCCCGCAAAGGAATTTATCAGGCTAGTGCAGTCTTATCGTATTGCGTATCACGAGAAACATCAGGGTCAGTTATTTTGCGATGAGTCAGCAAAGCAAATTATCGAGATGTTGCTTTCTGAATGCACTAAAGGGCATGTTGATATTCGCTATCCAGTTACAGCGCAGTCGATTTCAAATGTAGCAGGGGAATGGATTGTCAAAACCAATGCTGGTGAAGAACGAGCTAGATCATTAGTTATGGCAACAGGTGGTTTACCAGTCCCTGCAATTGGTGCAACGGCATATTCCCTAGATATCGCAAAGCAATTCGGATTGAAGATTGTTGATCCGCGTCCCGCACTGGTGCCGCTCTCATTCACGTCTGGTGAGTTTGATAACCTGATTGAATTGTCTGGCCTAAGCTTGCCGGTGCGAATTGCAGCAGGCTCCAAGGGAAAGCGTTATGGAGCATGTCGCTTTAACGAGGATCTGCTCTTAACGCATAAAGGCCTCTCCGGACCTGCAGTTTTACAGGCCAGCAGTTACTGGGCCGAAGGTGAGGAAATTCATGTTGATTGGTTGGGTGCAGCAGAGGCTCATGGCCAATTTACTTGCGATGAATTATTTAATCACGAGGATAACCGCCTTAAGTTAACAGAAAATATTTTAGCTTCAGTAATGCCACTACGCCTAGCAAAAGCATTTGCTGAGCAGAAAAACCTTCTAGGTAAAAAATGGGCAGAGGTTTCTAAAAAGGATCGCCATTCACTCAAAGAGCTCATTACCAATTGGTCAGTAAAGCCAGCTGGAACGCTGGGTTGGAAAAAAGCTGAGGTGATGTTGGGCGGTGTCGATACCAAAGAGCTTGATGGTCAAACCATGATGGCCCGCAATCATCCGGGCTTGTATTTCATTGGTGAGTGTGTTGATGTCACGGGGCATCTCGGGGGCCATAACTTCCAGTGGGCTTGGGCCAGTGGTTTTGTTTGCGCCCAAGCGCTAAAGAGTTCCTGACACATCAATAGACTGCTTAGTTTGGCTGGTTTCTCATCCAGTCGGCAGTATTAAAAAAAGACTCTTCTAACTGGGCGCCAATTTGTTTATCAATTCCGCAGTCTTCCATCGCGCGATACATGCAAGCTAGCCATTGGTTGCGTTCTTTGATGCCAATCTTGAAGGGTAGATGCCTAGCTCGTAGCATCGGATGACCATGCTTAGGGGAGTAGATATCTGGACCGCCTAGCCAGCCTGATAAAAAGAGTTTGAGCTTTTCTCGGGAGCTTGATAGGTCTTGGGGGTGAATGGTTCTCAAGGCTTCGAAGTGTTCTTCTAGCGCCATTAAATCGTAGAAACGATCTACCAGCTCCTCAATCTTCGCTGTACCACCAATCATTTCATATGGGTTTTTTCTCTCACTCATACCCTAATTTTAATGCTAAGACAGTGGGGAATTGGCAAGAATCTGATTTGGGTATAGAGTGGAAGTGTGCTTTTTAATTGATCAGAATGTTTATTTAACTCAAGGAGAGATGCAATGGACCACAAGGATATTCAAGCTTGGCAACAAGAAAAGGCGAAGGAGCTATTTGCCTATTCCCATAAATTATTGGATGCCGCCAAAGATCTCAGTGCCCACCACCTTGAAGAGATTCAGTGGGGGATGAAAAATGCGATGGAGAGCGCTAAGTCTGCCGCTAAAAATGATCTTGCTAAGCTCAAAGAGCTTCAGGATCTGGCTGCCAAGGAGGCCGCAAAACGCGCGACTGTTTATCAAAAGAAAGTGAAATCTGTTCTTAAGGATATTGGCGATGAGGCGGCTGATGGAACTGAAAAGCATTTAGAGAAAGTTCGCAGCTCTTTGGTGACCTGGCTGGAGGATGTTGAAGGTAAATTGCCAGGACATGCTGACAAGTTATCTAAGGTGGTTCATGACATGTCAACTGCTGGGCAAAAGATGTTTAAAGAGGGTCGTAAAATTGTGAATCAAGTTGCTGATGCGGCTGAGAAAAATATCGATGAGCATCTGAGAAAATCTTCGGATTCAAAGAAGACCTCTAAATAGCCAGACACTAGGCTAGATTGGCGGCCACCCTGATTGGGTGGCTTTTTATATCCAGCCTTGAAGCCAGATCCCAGAATCTTTTAGTTCACGCCAAGGAATAACTTGAGAATGCTGATCAAAGACGGCCTCTAGCTCCACGAACTCAATCGCCTGCTCAGCCAACTCCGGAAGAATGACCTTGCTCACTAAAAAGTGCTTACGCTTATGTAACGGTTTCACAGCCGTCCATTTAGTTAGTAGTAGCTTTTTGGGGCTGAGGGGATTTTGGTCTTTAGAGTTCATTGCACTGAAATTCATTTGTATTGCTGACAAGTTTGCCTGAGCTGGTCGTAAAAATATTGCTAGAGTCCTGTGTTCGGTTTGGACATTTCAGATCAAAGTAACTCAGTGAACCAAGGCTTCCACAGTATTCGTATTGACGATCCTGAAACTGCATCTGCGCTTTTTTCAGAATCATCGGAGATTTATTCCCGGCACTATCTGTACACGACCAGGTAGTGTAAGTTTCTCGCCCACAGGCTGAGAGCCCTAAAGCCAATAGCAGTAGAGCGATCATTTTGCAATTCACTATTTTCATAGAACCCAGAAGTGATGAGTTCCGTCTTTACCAAGCTGCTCGACTAAACCAAATTCCCAATCTAGGTAGGCCTGCATCGCTGCGGGATCCACGCTTGTGCCCTCGTATGGCCGCTTGTAGCGATCCATTGGGGGTGATGCTAAATGCGTAGCGCCTTTTTCAATATCAAGGCCAGCCTTGATCCATGCTGTATTGCCTCCAGTCAATACGAATACTTGCGCCTGAGTGAGAGATTGAATGAGCGCTTGAATTTCTTGAGCAGCAAATACGGCTAAATCACCCGTAGTGCTAGTGAGTACATAGCGATTTCCTGCAGGAAGATTCTTCAAGGCGCTCGCAAATTGAGAGCGTAGTGCAAACCAACTACCAGGAATGTGGCCTTTGACATAATTAGCGTGGGTGCTCAGATCGATGCAAATTGTCTTGGCAACCTCTTTTAACCAAGATGAAGCCGTATTCGCATCCACCATCTGAATAGGCGGTGTTTGTGGTTGAGGTGCAATCCAGACTCCTTTCTCCGTCAGATCGCCTGCTTTGATGTCATCAATCACATAGACATCCCAAGCCATCTGCGCAAGCCACGAAGCTGGCATATTTGCTCTTACACTGACCGGATCAGATAGCACGATGCGTGCACCACGAACAGGTGCTACCATTTCGGTTTCTTGAACTAATTGCCCGCCTGGTGTTGACCGAAATCCAGGTAGGTGACCGGCTTCATATTCTTCAGGGGTTCTTGGATCAAAAAAATACGTGGTGCGTTCAGCCTGAGACTTCCATTGCTCGATATCAGCGAGCTTCACTCGCTTTACCCCGGCCCGATCAGCAACGCTAAGTGCACGCTCAGCAGCTGTGGCGGCAGTACTTTCGCTTACCTCTATGAATTTACGACTTTGACCTTTATCTAGTTCCTGACCGGCTAAGGTCCAGCCAATGGTGCCATTACGTAATGCATTGACTTCATTTGGGATGCCGGCATTGATGAGTGATTGCGTGCCGATGATACTGCGCGTTCTTCCTGCGCAATTGACGATGATCTTGGTCTTAGGATTGGGTGCTAATTCTGGCAGGCGTAAAACTAACTCGGCACCAGGGACGCTAATGCCTGTAGGAATACTCATGGTTTGATATTCATCAAAGCGACGTACATCTACCACCACCACATCTTCCTTATCATCAATTAACTTTTTTACTTCCTGCGCTGATAGGGAGGGAGTATGCCGCTTAGACTCCACAAATTCACCAAAAGATTTGCTTGGAACATTCACGTCTTTAAACACCTCTCCACCATCAGCTTTCCATGCTGTAACGCCGCCTTTAAATACTGAAACATCTACATAGCCAAGCTTGGAGAGTCTTTCCGCTGCTAATTGCGCCAGCCCTTCGCCATCATCTAGCGTGACAATTGGTACATCTTTTCGAGGGAGTTTACTGAGTGCGTCCACCTCAATCCGTGATAGGGGAAGATTGGCAGCAAATAAAGGATGTTCTTGTGCATGAGGATCTTCTTCGCGAACATCTAGTAGTGCAATCTCCTCTTTTTTAAGGAGCTTATTGCGTACAAATGCATAGTCTTGATTTTTGATGGACATCATTCTTTTCTGGATTGATTGGGGTGGTTAATTTAGGCATTCATCTAATGAAATATCTAATTCTCACTTACGATATTGGACTAAAAGCGCCCCGAAAGCGTCGGCTTGCCTATTTAAGGCGATAGGCCATAAATAGGGTATTTTTCTTATTTTGGTGGATTTGGGCAATATAAGAGTTATCCCTAGGGCTAGACCTGTAATTCCCTGCTTTTTATGGGGATATACTATTTCCGAGCTTAGTACTCAAACTTTTATTAAAGATCTAGGAGACAGGATGTCACAACACGATACATTGTTGGCTGCATTTGAAACTTACAAAGCAGAAAACGAAAAGTTTATTGAAAAGGGTGTCAAGGCATCCGCTGCTCGTGCCCGTAAAGCTTTGCAAGAAATTGCTGGTGCATGCAAAGAGCGTCGTAAAGAAATTACTGCTACCAAAGAAGCTATGGAAGCTAAGAAGTAACTCTTCTTAACTAAAATTGAATTCAGCCTGGCCCCCATAAGGAGCCGGGCTTTATTTTTTATAGGCTTACAGAAAATAAAGTGAGCTTCATCGCTTTACTGCGAATCGCTAGTAAGTTTTGATACTCAGGGCTATTGGCCCAGGATTCTGAATGCTCTAGATCTGGGAACTCCAGTTCTACAAAGGCGCTAAAGGAATCACATTGCAATTCATTCCATAAAAATGTATTAAACGATCCACGAGAGAGGATCTTGCCCTGATAGAGGCTCACTGTATCTTCTACTTGCGACCGGTACTCCTCAAATGCCTCAAGATCATTTAGCTGAATAAGACCAATTACCTTAATAGTCATTTCATTCTCCAAAAATTGATCAAGCTAGTGTAGTAGCAAGCTATAGTGAGAGATTAGAAACTTACTATTGCATACGAGGCGTATATGAAAGTCGCATTTTTAGGTTTGGGTAATATGGGTCTGCCGATGGCCCTCAATTTAGTTAAAGCAGGTCACCAGGTCCACGGATTTGATCTCGTTCAAACTCAACTAGATGCGTTTAAGGCTGGCGGAGGAGTACCTGCACTCAGTGCGTCTGACGTGGTTACTGATGCAGATGTGATCATCAGCATGCTACCGGCCTCACGACATATCGAGGCTTTGTACTTGGGCGATTCTGGCTTGCTTGCTGCGGCTAATCCCAAGACCTTATTAATCGACTGCTCCACGATTTCTCCCAAGGTATCGCAGGCGGTGGCTGCCCAAGCAAAAGCCAAGGGCTTTGCCATGATTGATGCGCCCGTATCCGGAGGAACGGCCGGTGCGCAGGCTGCGACCTTAACCTTTATGGTGGGTGGAGATGGCGTTGATGTTGACCGAGCTCGACCATTGCTAGAGAAGATGGGTAAGAATATCTTTCATGCAGGTGCCAGCGGTAGTGGCCAAACCGTGAAGGTCTGCAACAACATGCTCTTAGGCATCCAAATGCTCGGC